>DATIGO010000068.1:0-12867 GCA_035454665.1 Gemmatimonadaceae bacterium
CGCGGTCGGCGAGCGCGAGCGGCATCCGCCGCCACACCGCCTTCGCCGCCCGGTACCCCTCGAAGTAACCGCCGGGGGCGGGCGGCATCTCGCGGACCGGCAGCGCGTACAGATGCACCGGCCGCGTGACCGCCCCCCATCCCTCCTTCCAGTGGATCAGCCCCTGATCCCGCTCCCACGACAGACCGCAATTGAAGCATCGCACGCCCCGCGCCGTGGCATCGGCGATAGCATGCCAGTACAGCGCCGCACCGGCATGCGTCGCCAGCGCTTCCGCGGAGGAGTACGCCGCGTTGCGCGCGAAGGCCATGTTTCCGTCACCCAGCGTGAACAACCCTCCGACGACGCGGCCCGCGACGCGCGCCAGGAATAGGCGGTAGCACGCCGGTGCAACGCGGTGCATGCTCTCGTAGAAGCCCCATCCCGCCTGCGGTGCGCCCAGGCTGCGCCCCTCCTGGCGGTAAAGGCGCCAGAATGCGCGCAAGTCGTCCAGCGAATCCGAGACCTCGACGGTCAATCCCTGCTGCTCTGCCGACCGAACGCTGCGACGATGATTGCGCCGCACCGTGGCGAACGACACGCCGTCGAGTCCCATGGACGACGTGCAGAGCCCCGACTCCAGTCGACGGAAACCCAGTGTTTCCAGCCACGGGATCGGCTCCGTGTGGCGGATCTCCAGATGGCGTACGCCGCACGTCCGGGCCCGGGCCACGGCGGCCTCGACGAGCGCCGCGTGCGTCTCCGGGCGACCGATCGGGTGGCCGCTGTGCATCTGGTACGTCATCGCGACCATCTTCGCGCCAAGGAACGGAACGCGCATGTGGACGACGGGGAAAGCCCCCTCCACTCGGCCGCCGCGAAATGCGAGCCAGTAGTCGCACGAATGGCCGTAGGTGGCGCGAATCGCCTCGTGCCATTCGGGGCGATGAAATACGGTGGAGTCCGTGCTGTCCCGCAGCAGCGACTCGAGCGCCGGCACATCCGCCGGTTTCATCAGCCGGATCTCGTGCTCGCTCACTCGTCTCCCCGCAGGAACTCGCGCACCAGCGCGACCGCCCGCTCCCTCTCCTTGCCGCTCACCCGGGGATCCGTGGGAAGTCCCACCAGTCCTGCAGCCACCTCTTCGGCCACGGGGCAGGTGCCGGACACATACCCGTACCGCCCGAGTTGCTCGACGTCCGTCACCGGGTAGATGGGCGTCGTGACCGGCCACGGCACGATCTCCACGCCGCGGCGACTCGCCTCCCGCAGCAGATCCTGCTTGCGGCGGACCATCACGGGAAAGTAGTAGAGGCCCTCGCCTGCCGGGGACGTGGATGCCAGTGTCGAGCACTCACCTAACGCGGATGCATACCAGACGCAGCTCGCCGCGCGATGGCGGGCGACCTGCGCAGCGCCGGCCACAGCGTGCAGGCCCCCCGCGGCGTGCAGCGGGTGCAATCGCGCGCTCGGAGCCGTGACTTCGCTCGCGATCTCCTCGGGGATGGGGCGTGGCCGGTAGGAGGCGCTAGCGCGACGCGCCAGCTCGAGGGCCGGCCAGTACAGGCGCGGCGTCAGGAGCCGGTTTCGCACCCAGGCGTCGATCCGCGCCCGGACGGCCGAACCCAGGGGGGCCACGGGCAACGCGCCGCGCAGCTCAGCCACCGCGCGTGCGAGCGCAGGATCGCGGAAGACCGCCACACCGCCACTGCCGGCGGACAACGGCTTGCCGCCGTTCGCGCTGAACACCGCCACGTCGCCGCACCAGGATCCGGGCGAGGGCATGCACTGCGCCGAGTCCTCGACGAAGCAGAGGTCGCGCGCGCGCGCGAAGGCCATCGCCTCGCTCGCGCCCCCCGCGAGACCGTAGGTGCGCTGAAAGAGCACCGCGCGAGTACGAGGCGTCAGCGCCGTCGCAGCCCGCGCCGGATCGAGATTGAGCGTCCCAGAGTCGATGTCCACGTAGACCGGACGGAATCCTCCGGCCAGCACCGCCAGTGGCACCACCTTGCAGGTCAGCGGCGAAAGCAGGACCTCGTCACCGGGCCGAAGGCCCGCCGCGCGGAGGATCGCCACCAGCGCGGTGCGTGCGTACGTGAACGACAGCGCGTACCCGCCGCCGGCGAGTTCGGCGAACTGTCGCTCGTACTCCTCGACACGCGACGCCCCTCCCGCGTCCTGCAACGTCACGGCGTGGATGAAGGTCAATCCGGCACGCGCCGAAAGACGGAGAGGAGCATGTTGCCCCTGCTGATCGGCGGCAGCGCGTTCGAGAGCGTGAGCAACGCGGCCCGCGTGTAATAGTTGAGGCGCGAGCCGAACGAGTTGCCGAGCCAGTCCTTGCGCAGCCGGCTCGTGATCGACTCGAAGCGAAAATCGCCGAATCCATTGGCGCCGAAGACCTCGCGGATCTCTCGCGCGCGCAGGGCCCGCTGGTTGGGTGTGAGCCCGCCGAGCGGCCGAAGCCGATGCACCACGTTCAGGAACATCCACGTCGGCGGATTGTGGCCGTTTGCGTCCAGGGCCACTACTACACCACCCGGCCGGACAATCCGGCGCAGCTCCGCCGCCACTGCGTGCAGGTCGCGGAAGTGGTGCAGCAACAATCCACACACACAGGCGTCAATCGCGGCGTCCCGCAATGGGAGGTGTTCGGCATCGGCGTTGAGCACGCTCGCCGTCTGATTCGCCGCGCGCAGCGTGTCGCGAGTGACCTTCACGCCCTCGATCGACAGATCAGCCGCGACGACGGAGAAGCCCTCAGCGGCGAGACACGCCGCCTGCGTCCCCGCGCCACAGCCCAGATCGAGCGCCTGTGCGCCCGGCGACCCCTCGCGAGCCGTCCGCGCGATGCGACGGTAGATGTCGTCCTGGAACTGATCGAACCGGCGACGCCGACGAAACAACCCGTCGTAGAATGCCTTCTCCGACCGCTTGTCCTGTCCCGTCTCCGGGGTCGGCGCGGCGTTGGACGCCGAGGCGGCACGGTCCGCAACTACTGATGCCTCCGTTGGCATGCTCATCCTCCGTTCGGATCTCGCGAGTCCCTGGCGCGCCGCAGCAGCGCGCTCAGCGAATCGGCGATGGTCGTCTCCGCCTGTTGAAGCTCGGTCATCTCCCACGGATCGGCCTGGATCCGGTACAGCTCGATCTTCCCGTCGCCACGCCGGATGTAGTGCCACCCGTCCGACAGGATCGATTCCATGTCGCCATGTGCCACGGGATAGTGCTGTGGCCGAAACGACCGGCCCGTCAGGCGCGCCAGCAGGGGCTCGCGCGGCGGATCCATGAGCCCATCTCCCTCTCCCTCCCAGAAGGGACGCAACGAGCGCCCGGGCATCGAACCTGACGGCATTCCCAGGACGTCCAGGATCGTCGCCGGCACGTCTCGCAGGCTCACCGCCTCCGGGACACGTCGCCCACGCGCCGTCGACCCGGGCAGCATGAACACCAGGGGGACGTGCAGCGACGGCCCGTACAGGGTGTTCCCGTGCGTCATTACTCCGTGCTCCATGAACTCCTCGCCGTGATCCGACGTCACGATGACCAGCGTGTTCTCCAGCACCCCGCGTGCCTCGAGCGTCTCGAACAGCCGCCCGAGCTGATTGTCCAGGTACGCAATGGCACCGTCATAGGCGGTTCGTTCGGCTTCGACGCGATCCGGCGTCCAACGCCATCCCGGAAGGTCGAGGTGCATCGGGTTCTCCCGCTCCGTCCGATTCGCGAAGAGGGTGTCGAACGGAGCGGGCGGCAAGTACGGCGCGTGCGCATCGAAGAGGTTCAGGAAGGCGAAGAACGGCCGCTCGGAGCCGCGGTCGTCGAGCCACGCCAGGAACCTCGCCAGCACGTGCGCCGCGGGCTTCCGGCCGAGCAGTTCGTACCACTGGAGCTCGTCGCGCCACCGGCATCCGTACTCGTTCCGCGTCGCGCAGCCCAGCGCCTGTCCGAGGGCCGAGCTCGCGAGCACCTGCTCGGGGGAGCGTCGGTAGTCCTCGTACCGCGCGAATCCGCGCGACAGCCCGTGCTCCCAGCTCCCATAGAACGTATTGGCCACGAACCCGCCCGTGTGCCACCCGGCATCACGCAGTACTTCCGCGATCGTCGGGTACCGGTCGTCGAGCGCCCTGTCCCAATCCGCCGTCAGCTCGTGGGACCACCGCCCGGTGAACATCGAAGCGTGGGACGGCAGGGTCCAGGACGACGTGGTGTAAGCTCGGTCGAACACCACACCCCGCGCCGCGTAACGCTCGAGATTGGGCGTGGTATGCCGCGGATAGCCGTGGAGACTCAGACTCGCCGCGCGAACAGTATCGAGGACGACCAGCAGGACATTGGGTGCCGCCGGAGCGCTCCCCGAGGGGAGCGCGCGCCACTCCCGCCAGGACGACCAGGCCCGGGTGCCAAGGAAGAGTCCGCCCAGCGTGGTGCCCGCTCCGGCTAGAAGCCGCCGGCGCGCCGCATCTCCTACGCCGGCCGCGAGCTCGGCATCCGCCGTAGCCCCCTTCGCCACGCCGGAACGACGGCGAGCGGCATCCCAGGTGCGCCGGAGCAGCGCCAGCAGGAAGGCCGCCTGCGTCGCGAGGCCCGCCGCCAGCAGCACCTTGGCCAGGAAGTGCACCGGCCGGTAATGCAGCAGCACCGTCAGGACGACCGGGAACGCGGTGACGCCCACCGCAACGTCCCACCGCCTCACCCGAGGCCAGAGCGCTCCGATGCCGATGAGGAGCATCGCCGCGATCAGGCAGAGCGCCACGTCAGCCAGAGGTGCCATCCAGAACACGTCGCGGCTGACGCGCAACGTCCGATCGAGAGCGAATCGCTTCACCCCCATCAGCACCAGCTCGGCGAGGCCACCGAGGACGCCGAAGACGACGGCGAGCGTCAGCACCGAGCGCGCCCACGCCGCGCCCTCGTTCACGTGCGCGTCACGCACGACAGGATTCCTGGTTTCGCCGATCAATGGACTCCTTCCAGACCGCTACGCCGGGAGCCGCGCAACGGCCGCGAACGGGGAGCCGGACACGCGGAAATCCGCCGGCGAGGCCAGCGAGACGGGCGACCCTCAAGGTAAACGGAGGAGGCTCAGCCTGACGCTGCGATCGCCCCGGGACGCGGGAATTCGGCGTTCACGGCGCGCCGGCCAGCTTCGGTGGCAACGGGAAGGGGGACCTCTGCGTCCTGGGCGCGATCGGCCCGGCCCCAACGCTGCAGCCAGCCACCGTCCAGGATCTCGCGATCCTCGCGGAGCACCACCACGTCACCCGAGGCTTCGAGGAGGCCTCGCTCGCGCAGTCCTGTCGCGTTGCCCGACGCCGGCACGTGCACGAATACTGCGCCGCACCGCAGAATCATGGACCGCATATCCTCCATCATCGGCTCCGACCGCACCACGATCAGCTCGCAGCCAGGCGGCACGCTCATCGCGGCGATGCCCAGCGCGCGCTGCAGGTCGCCGCGGTCGCCGGTGGAGACTATGACCACCGACACCGCGGGCGCGCACCTGACCGCAGCGCGATCGCGGGCATTCCGCCCGGAAGGTCTCGGCGAGAAACTCACAGCCATGAGGTCTGTTCTTCAGGGAGAAACGGTGGGGGCAGATTCTGCGGGTGCGGGCTCTGGTTCGCCAGCGGCCCTTCGTGCGAGTGACGCACGACGCAAGTCCAGAACCGCGGGAATGCGTCCGTGTTCAGGGCCGCGTTCGCCAGTGTTATCTGGTTCTCGGTCCGTCACTTCGCCCAGCGCACCCACCCGGGCGTCGCGCGGGGACAGCGCGACACATTGTCACGCGGTGTCGCGCCGGTGCAACGCTAGCGGTGCCAGCGCCATAGGCCGCGCGTGTCCTGCGGCGACCTGGAGTGAGCGCGCGCGGCATGTTGCACGCGTGCCACATCCATCGTCATTCGTGCAGCACACTGGACCCGCATTCGGCCACAGGTCGCGACCTCCACGCCCGGAGCGGGCACCCGTGGCGAGCGGAGTACACATCGGGCGCAGCCTCACGAAATGACGGGACCTTCGTCCTCTGCGGCGCTGGGCGGCGCCGGCCTGCTGGCGCTCGCGGCCCTCCTGCTCCCAGTGCGGGACACGGCGGGCTGGCTCGCCGCCTCGCCGGGTGCCGCTCACGCGGATCTGCTCCTGGGCGTCTGGCTGCTGAAGGGAGCGCTGCTCGCGACGGCCGGCGCCGTCGCGGCATTCCTGTGGGTGGGTCCCTTGGCGGATGTCGGGCGCTCCTCCGCCTCGCCGCCCCCAGTTCGAGAGCCCGATCCGCGCGCCGTCGTTGTTGCCCTGTGTGTCCTCCTGCTCCTGGGGACGGCGGTGCGCTTCCATGCGCTTGGCACGGAGCTGTGGCTCGACGAGATCGACACGCTGGTTCGCTATGCCACGATGCCAGTGCGGCAGCTCGTATCGACGTACGACTCGCAGAACGTGCATCCCCTCTACCTGCTGCTGGCAAAGCTCTCGCACGTGATCTTCTCCGGCGCCGAATGGTCGGTTCGCGTCCCCGCGGTGCTGTTCGGCGTGGCGAGCCTTTGGGCTACGTACGCATTCGCGCGACGCGTCACTTCACGCGCCGAGGCCCTGCTCGCCGTCTTCATCCTCGTGCTGTCGTACCACCACGTATGGTTTTCCCAGAATGCCCGCGGATACACGGCCATTCTGTTCTTCACACCGATCGCCACTTGGCTCTTCCTGCGCCTCGCCGCCGACGAGCCGGTTCCCGCGCGCTTCGTCTGGGCCTATGCCGCGGTGATGGCGCTCGCGTCGTACACGCATCTGACCGCCGTGCTGATCGCGGTGGGTCACGTGCTGGCCTTCGCGCTCGGCGTTCCGTGGGTCGGACAGATGGCTCGCCGCCACGCGCTCGGGCGGATGGCCGTCGCAATGACGTTGAGCGCATTGCTGACAATCACCCTGTACGCGCTGATGCTCCCGCAGGTGATCCGCGAAGTGCTGACGCCCACACTCGAGGGAGCCTCGGTTGAATGGACCAGTCCCCGGTGGCTCGTGACCGAGACTCTGCGGGTTCTGAGCTCCGGGGTCCCGGGAGGGCTCGCCACCGCCGCGGTGGGGGCGCTGGTGCTGGTCGTGGGCGTGGCGAGCTACTGGCGGCAGTCCCGTCTGCTGGTGCTGTCCATGTTCGTCCCCGTGATCGTTACCGCGGCCGCGGTGATCGCAATGCGTCACAACCTGTGGCCGAGGTTCTTCTTCTTCGCGGCGTCGTTCTTCGTGCTCGCCGCGCTCCGGGGCGGGTTCGTGATCGCGAGAGCGGTGTTCCGCGCGAACGGTGAGCGCGTCGCCGTGATGGGCGCGGCGGCGCTCGCGACGCTCAGTGCGGTCATGCTTCCGAGGGCATGGCAGCCGAAGCAGCAGTATCTGGCCGCCGCGCGATTCGTGCAGGACGCGCGCGAAGCTGGGGACAGCGTGGCCGCGCTCGGCATCGCCGCCGGCGTGTATGCGGCGCGCGGCGCGCCGGCCGACTGGCGTCTCGCGCCCAGCCTCGACGCCCTCGCTGCCATGGAGCGGTCCTCGCGTCGCCTATGGGTCCTCTACACGTTTCCCGTGCATCTGCGCGCCGTGCACGCGGAGCTCGCCCGTCGCGTGGCGACACCTCCCTATCGCGAAGCTCGCGTCTTTTCCGCGACCGTCGGCGGGGGGGAAATCCATGTCCTCCTTTTCGAGGCTCGTCCAACCCCATGAGTGACATTGGTCTCAGGGAGCTGCCCCCCGGCAGGGTCACGGGGGCGCCGGAGGCGGTGGTGAACCCGCCGTCCGGTCCGGTGGACCGCGCAGGCGCGCCGGTGGAGCTGGTGGTGGACGAGGTGTTGGAGCCCTTGGCGGCGGCCGTCTCGGTGGTGATCCCGGCCTACAACGAGGCCGCGCACGTGGCCGACCAGATCCGCCGCGTCGAGGCCGTCCTCGCCACCACCGGGTGGCAGTACGAGATCCTCGTCGTCGACGACGGCTCCACCGATGCCACCGCCGCCAATGCCGCCACCGCAGCCGTCCCGGCGTCCCCGGCGGCGGCCGCCGCGGTGTCGCGCGCCCCCGCCGGGACGGCCGCGGGCGACGACGGGGGCGACGATGGGGGCGGCGACGGGGGCGATGATGGAGGCGGCGACGGGGGCGGCCCGGGGGGCCCCGGGGCCCGCGCCGGCGCCGCAGCACCGGGGCGGGTGCGCGTGGTGCGGCGGGCGCAGAACCGCGGCTACGGGGCGGCGCTCAAGCTCGGCGTGCGCCTGGCGCGCTACGACTGGATCCTCATCACCGATGCCGACGGCACCTATCCCGCCGAGGCCATCCCCGCGCTCCTCGCCCACGGCGCCGCCCACAGCATGGTCGTCGGCGCCCGCACCGGCACCACCGTGCGCGTCCCCCTCGAGCGCCGCCCCGCCAAGTGGTTCCTCAACCGGCTCGCCAGCTACCTGGCCGGCCAGCCCCTCCCCGACCTCAACTCGGGGCTCCGCCTCATGCGCAAGGCCCTCGTCGAGCGCTACGCCCACCTCCTCCCCGAGGGCTTCTCCTTCACCACGACCATCACGCTCGCGGCCGCCTGCAACGGCCACCCCGTGGCCTATGTCCCCATCGACTACCACGCCCGGCTCGGGGCGTCGAAGATCCGCCCCCGCCACGCCTACGACTTCACCCTCCTCATCATCCGCACGATCGTCTTCTTCCACCCCCTCAAGGTCTTCCTCCCGTTAGGCGCCGTGCTCGCCGCCGGCGGCCTCGCCAAGTTCACCTACGACCTCTTCCGCGACAACCTCTCCGAGAGCGCCGTCCTCGGCGTCCTCGGCGCCCTCATCGTCTGGGCCGTCGGCCTCCTCGCCGACCAGAACACCCGCCTCGCGCCCCCCCGCCGCTGACCCCCGCGGACCCCGGCGGACCCCGGCGGACCCCGGCGCCGGCGGCCGCGCGCTCCGCGCGCGGCGCATAAGTCATCCCACGAGCGCCGGGGTCTCGGCAACGACACGCGCGGGACGCGCCGCGGCCTCACCCCGCAGTCCCGGGTACGTCGCCCGCATCCACTCCACTGTCGCCGGGATCCCCACTTCGAGCGGCGTGCTGGGGTCGTGACCGAAGACCGCCTTCGCCTTCGAAATGTCCGGCCGCTTGTTCTGCACGTTGTGCCGGTCCTCAGGGAGGTAGGTGACGAAACGGTCCGTCTTGCCGCAGCAGCGGAGGATGAGATCACTCAGCTCGCGCACGCTGCGGTACTCCTCGCCACCGATGTTGAACACCTCGCCCGGCACGAAGCGCTCGCAGGCGCGAGCCAGCGTCGGAATGAAGTCGTCGATGTACATGAAGACGCGATGGTATCCCTCGTAGACCTGATACGGCAGGTCGTGCAGCGCCCGATAGGCGAAGAGACAGACCACGCTGCGGTAGTTGTGATACCGCTCTCCCGGTCCATAGGCGTTGAAGAACCGCAGCCGCATGCACTCGCTGCCGTAGCGCCGCTCGAAGTTCATGATCTGCACTTCGTTGACCCACTTGGTCGTGGCGTAATCGTTGTGCTGAATGAGCGACTTCTGCAGCGGGATGTCCTCGTGCAGGACCTCCTCGTGCCGATCGCCGTAGATCTCCGAGGAGCTCGCGAAGATCAGACGGAATCCGTGCTTTCGCTGCAGCTCGAGGACGTGACGCGTCCCGATGACGTTCGTGCGCCACAACGTCTCGTAATATTCCTCGCCATTCAGGCGGCCGAACTCGGCGGCCAGGTGGTAGACGTAATCGAACTTGTTCTCGAAGACCGCCTCGAGCTGCCGATACTGCGCGATGTCGGCGCGCCGGTATTGCGGGTCCTCCTGGTGCTGCAGGTCGCACCCCCAGACGTCGTGGCCGCGCCGCCGCAGTTCGGCCACGAGCGGCGTTCCAAGGGTACCCGCACATCCGGTCACAAGAATTCTCGACATGGGTGCTCCAGGGGAAAGTGAAAGCGTTGGTGATATGGCGCGCCACGCGCAACTACGGCAAGGCAGCAGGAGAGAAGCGGGTGTCGGGGCGCAGGCGCTCGAAGAGCTGCAATCCCGGGGACGGCACTTCGGCCCGGGATGGTACGAAACCCTGGCCGCGCAGGTGCGCGACCACGGCACTGTCTCGCGTGAGCCTTTGACGCAGGAACCAGACCCGCCCCGCGGTATCCGGCCGCAGCGTCTCGAGCGGCGTCGTGGGGATCACGTCGCGCCACCAGGGCTGCGTCCAGGGCAGACTCAGCACCACGAGCGGCTCACGGCGTCCCAGACGCCGGCGCCACTCCCACGTGAGCTGCCACCCCAGCGGCATCAGCCGGTCGACGACGACGACATCCGGTGGGCGGCGTTCCATCGCGAGAAAATCGGCGGCGCTCCGCGCCGGAGAAGGCCCGCGGTTGAACCACAGGGCGACGCCGACGCTCGCGAGCACCCACACGCCGGTTGCCGCGAACAGCACGCGACCCGTGGGGCCACTCAGCCGGGCAGCGGTCGCCAGGAACAGCCAGAACGCCGGAAGGCAGACCAGCAGATACCGCGCATGTACGACGGGGGTGAACGCCAGCGAGAACACGTAGAGGACCAGGAGCGGGGTCGCCACCAGCACCGCGCTCACCCGGAACCATTCGTGCGATTCGCGCCCGGACTCGGTCGGCTGGCGCGGGCCATCGCGTGCCCGAAAAGCCAACGGGATGCCGATCAGCCCCGCGAGCAGCAACACGGCGCCCCACTTCAGCGTCGCCGGGATCCCCCACCGGCGGTACCAGTCGCCGAGCGGACTCCCGGCGCCAGGGTCCTCTCCCGACAGCACGTAGAACGGGAGCTTCGCGACGGCGCGCGTGGGGTCGTCGCGGATCGCCTGGACATTCTCGTGGATGCCGCGCTCCTCGTAGACGCCTCGCACGTAGTTCGCCCAGGGCAGCAGCGCGAGCGGTACGGCGACAGCGGCCGCGGTGAATACCCGCCGAGCCGGCCCGAACAGCCATGTCGCGATCACGAAAGCGGGCAGCAGGAGCAGCGCGGAAAGGTGCGTATAGGCGGCGAGGACCATGACGGCCACCCATGCCGCGAGCAACCCGCCACGGGGACGTTCGCGCCAGTGCACCCAGAGCACCATCGCGGCAACGACGCAGAGCAGGAGCAGTCCGTACATGCGCACGAGGTTCGGAGCGCTCCCGATGCGCATCAGGGCAAGGGCGCAGAGGAGCGAGGCAGCGGGCCAGTAGGCGGTGACGCGGCGCGCCAGGTACGTAAACAAGACGATGGTCGGTACGTTGAGCAGCAGCGCGAGCGTCTTGCTCGCCGCGTCGGTATGGCCGAACAACGCGAGCCACCACCGCGCGAGGATGAACGAGGCCGGAGTCTGCACGAGATCCTGCCGTGTGATCTCGAGCTGCACACTCCAGGGCTCCGCCGCGAGCAGCAGCGGCCGGATCTCATCCGGAATCAGGGTTCGTCTGAAGCCCACCAGTCCGACGACGAGATAGGCGGCGACGAGCAGCACCGCCCAGCGTCGCCAGTCGAGGTCCCGGCTCGCCCAGCGGCTCAGAACCACAGGATACCCGTGCGGTGGAGAAGCACGCGCAGGAGAACGTACGCGAATCCGAAGGACTCGCGGCTGAAGCGAAACTTCGAGCGCCCATGCCGCCGCGTCCCCTGCGGTGAGGTCACGTAGGCGATCCGGCCGTCGGCGAGGTACGTCTTGAAGAAGAGCTCCGCGCCGATGCTGAATCCATTCGACGTGATGCCACGGGCGAGCGCGTCGGCTCTCCGGACCAGCTTGAACGCGTAGGTCGAGTCGGGGAATCGCCGACCCGTGATCAGCCGGATCGCGAAACGCCAGCAATACTGGAGGCTTTTGTAGGACCAGGGAATGGTGCGCGCATGGTCCGGGTCGTGATAGCGTGAGCACTGGACCAGGTCGAAGCCTTCGCGCGCACGCGCCAGCATCTCGGGAATGAGCTCCACCGGATCCACCCCGTCACCGGAGACGGGGACACAGTACGTCCCGCGACTGTGCGCGAGACCGTGTCGGACGATGGCCCCGTACCCGCGGCGCGGCTCATGGCGCCGGGACGCGCGGACGTGGAGCTCGGGATGCGTTTCGGCATAGGCGATGGACCGCGCGAATGTGCGGTCACTGCTTGCATCGTCCAGGACCAGGATCTCGAAATCGTCGATGTCGTGCTCGCGCAGGACGCGCCCGATGTGGTCGAGTGTGATGTGGACGTTGTCCTCCTCGTCCAGGCAGGGGACGAGGATGGTGAGCTCCGGGGAGGCGGAGTCGCTCTCGCTGGTCGCGGCCGCGCGAAGCTCGGGCGCCTCGTGCAATGGGGCCGCGTCGCTCCAGGTCGGGCTACCGGGATGCTGCACTCCAGAAACCGGAGGCATTGGGCAACGACCTCGCGCCGGTCAGTCTGTCGGCGAGTGAATGATGCGCGTGCCGCGGCCCTGCTGCGGCGATGATGGGAACGCTCCCGGCACGCTGCAAGATCCGGACGAGCATGGCCCCCGAACCGGCGCCCGCGTCGCGCCTCTTATCATCCGCCGTAAGTCTTGCATCGGTCGGAACATGCGCACGCAGCCACATTGTTGCAGGATCGCAACGTTCTGCGTCCTCACTGGACACTGCTCCTGGTCTCCTCGACCGCTCGTATGCGCCAGATAATGACGCCAAAGGTCGGCAATCGCGCGAGTGGGGCCGCCCCCGAATCGGGTCCCCTGCCCTGGGCCCGGGAACAGTGACTGACGTGCAGTGGCGTGAGCCGGAGGCGCCCGAGGAGCCCGAAGCGGTGGCGTCCGCTGTTGCCGCAGGCGCGCCGGTGGAGCTGGTGGTGGACGAGGTGTTGGAGCCCTTGGCGGCGGCCGTCTCGGTGGTGATCCCGGCCTACAACGAGGCCGCGCACGTGGCCGACCA
>DATIGO010000069.1:0-2319 GCA_035454665.1 Gemmatimonadaceae bacterium
CGCGCGGTTGTGCGATGTTCACCGGCACGACCCGTGGGTTGAGTGCGCGCTGCGCCTCGCGACTGCGCACGAACGCGGCAGTCAGGTCGGCGCTCGCGGCCTCCGCGGACACGCCGGGCTTCCGCCTGACGAGCATGCTGCACACGTCCCAGTTGAAGCCGAGCCAGTAGGGCTCCGGATTCCCCCGGCCGAGTCGACCCGCGTACGTGGTGATCGGGATGAACATCGCGGGCGGCTGATCGGTGCTCGCCCCCACGAACCCCTGCGGTGCCACGCCGATGATCGTCAGAGGCGCGTCGCCGACGCGGACCGACTCACCCACGACGTCGCGCCCGCCGTACTCGGTACGCCAGAACGCCGCGCTCAGCACGACGACCGGCGAGCCCGCCGGTACGACATCCTCAGTCGCATCGAAGAACCGGCCGGCGGCCGGACGGACGGCGAAGAAGTCCCAGAACGATGCCGAAACCGCGGCGACCGGGAGCTCCCGGGTGGACTCCCCCTCGCCGACGGCGAGGAGGTCCTGCGTGAACGCCGCGACCGCGGAGAAGGAGCTCGTCCCCTCTGTGAGGTGCAGATACCGCGTGTATTGCATCCGGTCGTAGGTGAACACGCGTTCGCGAGACGTGGTCTGCAGATAGACGCGGTGCACTTCGCCAGGCTCCCGGAGGAGCGGAAACGGCCGCACCATCAACTGGTCGATGACGCCGAACATCGTCGCGTTCGCACCGACGCCGAGGGCAAGCGTCACCACCACGGTCGCCGTGAAGCCGGGCGAGCGCCGGAGGCCTCGCAGCGCATAACGCACGTCCTGTTGCAGGTGATCCAGCCACGGCAGCGACCAGCGCTCCCGGGCCTCCTCGCGAACGGTGGTCACGTTACCCAGCCGTCGCGCCGCCCATTGCGCAGCGTCGACGTCCGACCCGGTGCGGGCGTCACGGGCCAGCGACTCGCGGTGGAAGCGCAGCTCCTCGGTCAGCTCGGCGTCGAGGTCGTCGCGGCGCATCCAGTCGCGCAGCCGTGCGAGCAGTTCGCTCAAGGTGGTCGCCATGGAGCACTCAGGCCTTTCGCGGAGATTTCAGCACGCGCGTGATTCCCTGGATCGACTCGGCGAACCCCGACCGAGGGCCATAGATTGTCTATGGCCCTAGACAGCCGATGCCTCGAAAGGGTTTGCAGCCGGTATCACCTGCCCGACCACGCCGTGGTCGTGGATCCCCGACACCCTGAGACATCACGGCAGCGAGGCCAGGAGCCTCCGGATCTCCGGATCGGCGTCGCGCCAGGCGCGGCGCACATGACCCGCATACACGCGCAGGCTGTCGTTCTCGCCGGCCTGCGCGAAGGCCCGCGCCATCCGGTAGTCGAGCTCACTGATCGGCACGTACCGCCCCATGGCGTCGAGCCGCGTCGCGTATCCCGCCCGGAGCGTGGCGATCGCGTCGCGCGGGCGCCCGAGCGCGAGCTGCGCATCCGCCAGTTCCACGATCGTACGTGCCCATCCCTCCGCCGCGCTCCACACCGCCTGCCGGAACTCGCGCTCGGCCTCCTCATGGCGGCCTCCACGCATCGCGATGAGCCCGCGCACGTGATGATAGAGCCGCCAGTCGCGACCATAGAAGCTGTCCCGGCAGCCCCGCTGCAGCGTGTCGGCGTAGGCGGCGAGCCGCACGGTATCACCCAGGGGCGCCAGCGCGTCGGCGGCGAGCGCATGATGCCAGCAGAACGCGCGCGCGGAGGCCGGCGGAACCGGCAGCGACAGCCGTTCCCCCGGCGAGTGGGCACCCGACTCGAAGAGTCGTGCGGCCTCCTGATGCGAACCGAGCATGCGCAGATTGCCGGCACGCATCATCGTGCCGAAGCCCGCAGCGGCGGGAAAGCTTCTCATCATGCTCTCGATGACACGATTCGCCGATTCGACGCGACCGCGCTCCCGCTCGAGGAGCGCGCGAAGGTCTGCGGCGATCTCACGGCGGCCCGGCGACGGGCTTGCCTCCATCGCCGCGATGACGGAGTCGGCGGCATCATAGCGGCGCCCCACGAGCAGCATGCGCGTGTATTCCTGGCTCGCCCACGTGTCGCCTCCCGACAGGGACAGCGCCCGCTGCATCAGGGGCAGCGCGGAATCCGGCCGCTGCATGTACGAGTACGTCCAGGCCAGCGACGCCCATGCGGAGGCGCCGTCCGGCTGGGCGCGGATCCAGCGGCGTCCCCATTCAGCGGCATGGTCGTGCTCGCCGCGTATCCAGTGCAGCGCCACGAGATTCGAGAACCCGAGGCATTGGGCGCAGGGTCCGGTGCCTGCTTCGATCGCCAGCG
>DATIGO010000070.1:0-10410 GCA_035454665.1 Gemmatimonadaceae bacterium
TCGGCGACGGGCACGCGGCGCAGGGGGAGGGCGAGGTCGCGGGGACGGGCCTCGAGACCTCGATGGACGTGGTGCTGCACATCGACGTGATCAAGGGAAAGCAGATCGACTGGCCGCGTCTCGAGGACGAGAACCACATCATGGTCGCCGGCAGCGCCCGCCCGCTGATCGACGCCTTCCGCCTCGCGCACGTGGAGCTGATCGAGTGGATGCAGGAATACGGCTTCGGCAAGTGGGACGCGTACGCGCTGGTGGGTCAGCTCGCCGAGAGCACGGTGGCGAACATCGTGGATCCGTCGTATACGGTGGTGGCGAAGTTCCCGAAGCGGTACCTGCCGAGATAGAGGCTGGTTGCTGGGTGCTGATGGCTGGAGCTGGGTGCCGTGTGTTGCAGCGTTGTCATCCCGACGAGCGCAGCGAGGAGGGATCTGCTCACCGTACCCCGCGGCCGGTTATCCCCACGCCAATCGCACCATAGGGGCGTGGCACTCGGCACCCGGCTCCAGCCATCAGCACCCAGCAACCCCTCTCACTCCCTCCCATGGACCCCACTACCGGTTCGTCGCTCGCGAAGAACGGACTCTTTCTCGGCCTCGGCCTGTTCACGATCTGGTATCTCGTCGCGTTCATCGGTGCCTGGCGGCGCAAGAACGCGGAGGGAGGCGAGCGGGCGATGCCGACGCCGGCGGGACTCCTCACCGGTTTCGGCACGAACTTCTTCGACACGTTAGGCATCGGCTCCTTCGCGCCGACCACCTCCATCTTCCGTTTCCTGAAGATGGTTCCCGACGAGCACATTCCCGGCACGCTCAACGTGGGGCACACGCTGCCGGTGATCGCACAGGCCTACATCTTCACGCGCATCGTCCCGGTCGAGATGACGACGATGATCCTGATGATCCTGGCGGCGGTGCTCGGCGCGTGGATCGGCGCCGGGCTGGTCTCGTCGTGGCCACGGCGCACGATTCAGATCGGGATGGGGTTGTGTCTGCTCGCGGCGGCGGCGCTCATGGCAGCCTCGCAGCTGCAGCTCCTCCCTTCCGGCGGCACTGCGCTGGGCGTCGACGGCATCAAGCTCGCCATCGCCGTGGCGGGGAACTTCCTGCTCGGCGCGCTCATGACGCTCGGCATCGGGCTTTACGCGCCGAGCCTCGTGATGATCAGCCTGCTCGGGATGAACGTGCAGGCGGCCTTCCCGATCATGATGGGATCGTGCGCGTTTCTGCAGCCCGTGTCGAGCGCGCGTTTCATCCGCGCCGGCAGCTTTGATCTCAAGGCGTCGCTGGGGCTCGCCATCGCCGGGCTGCCGGCGGTGCTGATCGCGGCGTTCATCGTGCGGTCGCTGCCCCTTGGCGTGCTGCGGTGGCTCGTGGTGTGCGTGGTGCTGTACACGGCCGCGACGCTGCTGCTGGCGGCGCGACGTGGGAAATCGGTCATCGCGCCCCAGCCGGCCGGGTGAAGGCTCGCCGCCGACGGCCGCTACGAGCGTCTCACGAGATCGGCGGCGCCCCCGTGACCGCCTTCACCAGCCGATACATGAACTCGAATCCCTCGTAGAACGCCTTCACCGGGATCCGCTCGTTCATGCCGTGCGCATACGTCTCCGGGTAGAACAGCCCCGATACGCCGTAGACCGGGATGCCGGCGTTGCGGAAGTACAGGCCATCGGTCGCCCCCGTGCTCATGGTCGGAATGACCGGCACGCCGGGCCACATCTCGCTGGTCACGCGCTCGATGTGACGCATGAGCTCCGGCGTGAGCGGTGACGGCGGCGAGTTTCGCGCGGACTCGGTGCCGGTCACGTGCACGCCGGTGTCGGCGATCACGCGCTCCAGCACCTGTCGCACCTGCGCCGGTGTCTCGTCAGGCAGGATGCGGCAGTTCACGCGGGCGCGGGCGCGCTGGGGGAGCGCGTTGCTGGCGTGCCCGCCCTCGAGCAGCGTGGCCACGCACGTGGTGCGGAGCTGGGAGTTGTAGCGCGGGTCCTGGGAGACCGTGGCCGCGGCCGCCGCGTCGTCCGGGTTGGCCACGATCGCACGCATCGCCGCCGCCATCCTGGGGTCGTCCTTCTCGACCGTCGGAGCGAGCTTCGTGAAGTAGGCGCGCGTGACCTCGTTGAGCCGTACGGGCATGATCGACGGCCCGATCTTGACCAGGGCGTGCGCGAGCTGCGTGATCGCGTTGTCCGCGCGCGGCACCGAGCTGTGCCCGCCCGGATTGAAGACCTCGAGCGTGAACATCTGGAACTTCTTCTCGCTCGCCTGCACGTCGTGCGAGACCTTCGTCGTGTCGCGCTCCGGCCCGCCCTTCACCCGGCCGCCGCCGCCCTCATTGAAGACGTACTCGGCGTCGATGAGCGCCTTGTGGTCGCGCAACAGGAACGCGACGCCGTTCGCTCCCCCGCCCTCCTCGTCGGCCGTGAGCGCGACGACGATGTCGCGGTCCGGGACGTATCCCTCCGCGCGCAGCCGCATGATCGTCGCGAGATGGATCGCGCCCTCGTCCTTGTCGTCGGCCACCCCGCGGCCGTAGAAGGTGCCGTCCTGCTCGATGAACTGGTACGGCGGGAGCGTCCAGTCCTCCGGCTTGGCTTCGACGACGTCGATGTGCGAGAGGAGGAGGATCGGCTTCTTCCCGGTGTTCCGCCCGCGCAGGCGGGCCACGAGGTTCCCCTTGCGTGGCGCGTTCTGGAGCACGACGACGTCGGAGTCGGGGAAGCCGGCGGACTTGAGGCGCGCCGCCATGGCCTGCGCGGCCTTGAGCGTACTGCCGTCGCTCTCCTGCGTGTTGATCTCCACGAGCTCGCGGAAGAGGTCGCGGGCGAGGGAGTCCCATCGGGTGAGGACGCGGTCCTGGGCCGAGGAGACGCTGAAGGGGAGGAGCGTGGCCGCAGCGGTGGCGAGGGCTGCGTTCCGGAGTCTCAGAAGGCTGGTCACGAGGTGTGGGGCTGGGGATCGCGATCACACTGCGGTCCCGTACCCGCGCCTGTCAATGACGGCGCGCGCGTGGCTGCGACATCGCGCAGTGATGCCGGAAACCGTACATTCGCGGCACAGCGGAGCCGGGGTGCCGGCCGGGAGCGGGAGATGCAAGCACCTGACAACTCGTCCGTCGCGCGAAGGGCGTTCCTGCGCTACCTCGCGGCGAGCCCGGTGTGCGCGGCGCTCGGACTCCGGCCGCACGCGCTCGCCGACTGGCTCGCCGGGGCCGGAAGTGCTGCCGCGCCTGCTGGTCTCCAGGGACCGGCACCGATTCAGTCACCCGAGCAGGCGCTCAGCATCATGGACTTCGAGGCGGCGGCGCGGGCGGCGCTCCCGCCCGCGCACTTCGGCTACATGGCGAGCGGCGTGGACGACGACGCGACGCTCCGCGCGAATCACGAGGACTTCGCGAAGTACCGGATCCGCGCCCGGCGGCTCATCGACGTGCGGCGCGTCGACACGTCCATGGAGCTGTTCGGCCGGCGGTGGCCGACGCCGATCGTGATCTGCCCCTGTGGCAGTCAGAAGGCGTTCCACGCCCAGGGCGAGCTCGCCACCGCGCGCGCCGCGCGCGACGGCGGCAATCTGCAAATGCTCTCGGGTGTGAGCACCACGTCGGTGGAGGACGTGAACGCGGCGCGCGGCGAGCCGGTGTGGTACCAGCTCTACCCCACCAACGACGTCTCCGTAGCCCTGGCCATCGTGCGCCGCGCGGCAGCGGCCGGCTGTCCGGTCCTCGTCCTCACGGTCGATCTCAATGCCGGCCGGAACTCCGAGACGGAACAGCGCGCGGCGCGGCTCGACACCCGGGACTGCCGCGGCTGTCATACCCCCGGCCTCACCAGCTCCCTGCGCCGGAAGCCGATGTTCGATGGACAGGACCTCGCCCGCGTCACCAGCCTGGCCGAGCCCGCGATGACCTGGGACTACATCGCGCGGGTTCGCGATGCCGCGCCGTCGATGAAGATCGTGCTCAAGGGCATCGTCACGCGCGAGGACGCAGCGCTCTCCCTCCGCTACGGCGCCGACGCGATCGTTGTCTCCAACCACGGCGGCCGCGCCGAGGAGAGCGGCCGGTCGTCGATTTCCTGTCTCCCCGAGGTCGTGGCGGCCGTGGGGCGCCGCGTGCCGGTGCTGCTGGACGGTGGGATCCGTCGCGGCACCGACGTGTTCAAGGCGCTCGCGTTAGGCGCGCGGGGCGTAGGCATTGGCCGCCCCTATCTCTGGGGCCTGGCGGCGTTCGGACAGCGCGGCGTGGAGGCGGTGCTGACCATGCTGCGCGGCGAGCTCGAGCTCGTCATGCGCCAGGCCGGCACGACGACCCTGGCGAGCATCGGCGCCGCTCACGTGGTCCGCGCCGTGGAGTGAGCTCCCACCGCCAGCCGTGGTTCTGGAGACTTGCGCGTCAGGTTGTCGTGCGTACCGCGCTCCCGTGGTCAGCGGATCTCCCCCGCGTACGCCGCGCGAAGTGCGGCGACGTAGCGATCGAACCACCCCGACAACGCGGCGTGTTCCTGCTTCACCGTCTCGCGGAACGCGCTGTCGTGCAGGAAGTGATACAGCACGGCCGTCATGATCTTCGCGTCGAGGAGGAAGCCCGTGTGGCCCACCTCCCTGAAGCTGTCCTGCCAGCGGTCGTACGAGTGCCCCGGCGCCGGTGAGCTGTACACCCCCACGCTCACCCCCGGGATCTCGCGCGTGACGAACCCGGTCTCCTCATAGCCGTCGGGGCGCTGCGGCTCGGCCACGAGCCTCGGCGCGCCGAGCGTCCGGGCGTAGGCGAAGACCAGCTCCTCCAGGCTCCCCACGGTTATCCCGTCGCGGTACTCGCCGTAGCGGTCGATCGTCACCTTCGTGCCCGTGGCCAGCGCGGCGCCGCGCGCGGCGTTGGCCACCATGGAGTCGATGTGCGCGAGGTACACCTCGTCGGGGTAGCGCAGGTAGTAGTCCACGACCGCCCGGTCCGGCACCACGTTAGGCGCCACGCCGCCCTCGGGAATCACCCCCTGGATCGAGGCCTCGGGGCGGAAGGTGGGGCGCAGGTGGTCCACCGCCGAGTAGAACTGCACGGCCGCGCTGAGCGCGTTGCGGCCGTCCCACGACTGCCGCTGGTGCGCCGGCCGCCCCTCGAAGATGTACTTCACCTCGTTGATGTTGAGGCAGCAGACGCCGAAGCCGGCGCGGGCGCGCGCCGTCTCCCCCGTGCCGTGGCTCCGCACCATGATGTCGGTGCCGCGGAAGACCCCCGCCTTCCACAGCGTCACCTTGGACGGCGGCCCCACCTCCTCCGCCGGAGTGCCGAAGACGCGGATGCGCCCCGGCAGCCGCCGGTCGCGCATGTGCTCCATGATCGCGATCGCCGTGGCGAAGCCCACCGGGCTCTGCGCGTTGTGCTGGCAGCCGTGGAACGGCTCCTTGGTGCCGCGCAGCGCGTCGTACTCCACGATGATGCCTAACGTGGGACCGCTGGTGCCGGCCGGCGAGTCCCACGAGCCCACGAACGCGGTCTCGAGCTCCGCCTGCCCCGTCTCCACCCGGAAGCCGGCGGCACGCAGCACCTTGGTGAGCGTGTCGACCGCCTTGAACTCCCGGAAGCCCACTTCAGGGTTCCGGCCGATGTGATCGCTCAGCGCCCGAAAGCCGCTCGTCCACAACGCCTCCACGCGGGCGAGGAGACGGTCCCGCTCCGCGCCCCCGGCCGCGACGAGGCGCTGGGCCTGTGCCGCCGGCGCGATCTTCGCCTGCAGCGAGTCGATCTGCCGGAGAATGTCAGCGGCCGCCTCACGCTCCGTCGGCGTGGACTGCGCGCCGAGGAAGGGCGGCGGAAGTGCGACTCCGAGGCCCACGATGAAGACCACCAGGCGCGCGCGCATGATCCCCTCCTCTCTCACGATGTCATTCCGAGCGTCAGCGAGGAATCTTCGCACCCAACGCATGGGCAGGAAGACCCGGTCGGCACTTGCGTGGACCATCCTTCCGGTCCGGCGATCACCGCCGGGGAGCGGTGGGCGAGAACAAGCGGTACAGGTACAGCAGGCTCGGCGCCAGGATCACCGCGCCGCCTATCAGTGCCCAGAGCAGGAGCCGGAGCGTGGCCGGCGGCGACGCCGCCTGGTGCACGTCCAGCGCCGGCGGCACGAGCATGGGGTTCTGCGCGTAGACCCACCCCCACAGCACGAGCGACACCAGCGCCGCGGCGGCGACGCGCGCGAGGGCCCAGCGCCGCGTCCAGAGGCACCAGGCCGCGGTGGCCAGCGCGAGCGCCGCGGCGAGCAGGAGCAGGATCCCCCCGGCCGACGACAGGAGCGCGGCCTGCAGGCGCGGCGCCCCCCAGCGCCCCGCGACCACGCCGAGGAGGGCCGTCACCGCCGCGACGGCGGCGGCCGCGAGCGCGCGGCGGCGGAAGTCCTCGCGCACCTCCGCGTCCTTCGCCTCCAGGGTGAGATAGACCGCGGCCAGGAACGCGAAGAGCGCGAGCGTGAGCGCGCCGACGGCGAGTGGAAACGGCGCGAGCCAGGGACGCACATACACGGCCGCGAAGCCGGCAGCGCCCGAGCGCACCAGCGCGAGCCGCTCCCCCACCGCGCCCGAGACGATCGCCCCCACGCAGATTCCCAGGAAGACCGGGGTCACCACGCTCGCGATCGCGAAGACGCGCCCCCAGCGCCGCTGGGCCGCGTCGGCGGGGCTGCCGTAGCTCCGGAAGACGAAGGCCGCGCCACGCAGCACGATGCCTAACAGGAGCAGGGTGAGCGGCACGTGCAGGACGATCGAGATGGCCGCGAACGCGGGCGGGAAGGCGGTGAAGAGCACCACGACCACGAGGATGAGCCAGACGTGGTTCGCCTCCCAGATCGGGCCGATCGCCTTCGCGACCGTCTCCCGCTGCTGCTCGCGCCGCGGGCCCGACGCGAGCAGGTCCCAGACGCCGCCGCCGAAATCCGCGCCGCCCGTGAGCACGTAGGCGTTGAGCGCGATCGCGATGACCATCGCGTGCACGAGGGGCAGGGACGCCGCGTCCATGATCAGTGCGTGATCATTGCGCCGACGCGCTCACCGCTCTGTGCTCCGCCGTGCCGGCCATCCGCGTGGCATCACGTGTCTCACGCACCATGGCCGCGATCAGCACCACGACTACGGCTCCCAGCCCGATGTAGAGCACGGTGAAGAGCAGCATGGGCACGACGAGTCCCGGCATGGGCGTGACGGCATCGCTCGTCCGGAGCAACCCCTGCACCACCCACGGCTGCCGCCCCACCTCGGTCACGACCCAGCCGGCTTCGGTGGCGATGAAGCCGAAGGGCGTGACGAGCGCGAGCGCCTGGAGCAGCCGCCGGTTCCCGGTGAGATCGCGCCGGCGCCACGCGACCCAGCCGGCCCAGAGCGACACCAGGGCCGCGATGGTGCCGAGCCCCACCATGACCTGAAACGCGAAGTGCACGATGGCGACGGGCGGACGCTCGTCGCGCGGGAACTCCTTGAGCCCACGCACCGTGGCCTGGGGATCGTGAAACGCGAGCAGCGAGAGCGCGTTGGGGATCTCCAGCGCCCAGCGCGTGGTCTCGGTGGACTCGTCAGGCCACCCGCCGATGCGGAGCGGCGCGCCGCGCTCGGTTTCCCACTGTCCCTCCATGGCCGCGAGCTTCACGGGTTGCGTGCGCGCCACCACGCGCGCGTTGAGATCACCCGAGACCGGAAGCAGCACCGCGGCGGGGGCGCCGATCAGGAGTGCCGTGCTCAGCGCGTGGCGATGGAACGCGGCCTTCGCACCACGAAGCATCAAGAGCGCATGGATCCCTGCGACGGCAAGCCCCGTGGCCGCGTAGGCGGCCAGGAGCTGGTGCACGATCTGCGCGAAGGCGGTCGGGCTCCCCATCGCGGCGATGGGGTCCACGCCGATGAGCGTTCCATCGGCCGCGAGCTCGTACCCCACGGGGCCGTTCATCCACGCGTTCACCATCACGACGAAGACGGCCGAGGCGGCACCGCTCAGCGCCACGACCACACCCGCCGCAATGTGCATCCGCGGCGAGACGCGATCCCAGCCGTAGAGGTAGACGCCCAGGAAGATCGCCTCGGTGAAGAACGCGAATCCCTCGAGCGAGAACGGGAGGCCGATCAGAGGGCCCGCGAACTCCATGAACCGGGGCCAGAGGAGGCCGAGCTCGAAGGAGAGCACGGTGCCGGAGACGGCGCCCACGGCGAAGAGGATGGCGGTGCCGCGCGCCCATCGCCTGGCGAGCGCGAGGAGCTCCGGATCGTTGCTGCGGCGGCCGCGCCACTCGGCCACCACCATCATGAGCGGCAAGGCGATGCCGATCTCGGCGAACACGATGTGAAAGCCGAGAGAGACGGCCATCTGCGTGCGAGCGGCCAGGAGATCGTCCACGGGCGTGGTAGTGCGCACGGCGCGCGGGACCGATGTGGTCGTGCGCCGCGCCAGCATCGTACATCACGAGGCGTCGCGGCGACATCCCTGCGGTCCTGCCGCACGACGGTACCGAGGCGATGCACGGTGGCTAACTTTCATCTCCCGTCCACTCTCGTGCCCGTCGTGATCGCTCCGCGTCGTACCTCCATTCCTGCCGGCCTCGCCGGTCTCGCGCTCGTGACGCTCCTCGGCGCCTGCCGTGGCGGCGAGGAGGCCCGCGCGTTCCGGGGCGTGGCGCTGAGCGCCCCCACGACGAAGCCGTCGTTCACGCTCCCCGACGTGACCGGCCGCCCCTTCGACTTCGTGGCCGAAACGCGCGACAAGGTCGCGCTCGTCTTCTTCGGCTACACGCACTGCCCCGACATCTGCCCGCTGCACATGGCCAACATCGCGGCCGTGCTGAAGCAGATGCCGCACGAGGAGCGCGCGCGGATCGTGACGGTGTTCGTCACGACCGACCCCGAGCGCGACACGCCGGAGCGGCTCCGGACGTGGCTCGCGAACTTCGATCCGTCGTTCGTTGGACTCACCGGCACGCCTGACGAGCTCGCGCGGGTGCAGGAGCTGTTCAACCTCAAGCCGGCCTTCCGCGAGTACGTCCCCGGCGCCGACTCGGCCAACTACTTCGTCGCGCACGGGGCGCAGGTGTACGCCTTCGCGCGCGACGGGCACGGCTATCTGGTCTACCCCTTCGGCATTCGGCAGGAGGACTGGGCGAACGATCTCCCGAAGCTCGCGCGCGATGCGTCGGGGGCGACGCTCCGGCGCGAGCTCGCGGCCGCGGCGCGCGCCCAGGCGATCGAGATGGCCCGGCCTGCCGACGCCCCGGCGGTGACGATGGGCGGGCTCGTCGTGACCACCGCGGTCGTGCCCGAGCCGGCCTCGATGACCGAGGCCGCAGTGTATCTGGTCTTCAGGAACGACACGCCGCAGGCCGACACGCTCGTGGCCGTGGCCGCCGATCTCGCCACGCGCGCCGAGGTGCACGAGACGATGGGGACGGGGGAGATGCGGCACATGATGGCGGTGCAATCGCTGCCGATTCCGGCGCACACGGAGGTGCGGATGGCGCCCGGCGGCGTCCACATCATGCTGCACGATCTCCGCCGTCCCGTGAAGGCGGGGGACACGATCACGCTGTACCTCTCGCTGGCCCGCGCCGGCGCGATGGAAGCACAGGCCACCGTCGTGCCGTACGCGGAGCTCGAGCGCGCGCTCGCCGCGCCGGACACCGGTCGCAAATGACGGCACGCCTCACACATCCGCGCCAGCATGAACTGGTGGTGTAGCGCGCGCGGCACGGCCTGGACATGGGAGTGGCAGGCGTATCCGGGCGTCTGGCTCTTCATTCTGCTCCTCGCGTTCGGCGTCTGGCGCTGGAACCGCGCCGGTGCGCGCGCGGCGGGACGCCCGGCGCCGCCCTTGCATCCGGCGTTCGTGGCCGGACTCTTCCTGCTCTGGCTCGCGCTCGACTGGCCGATCGGCGCGCTGGGCGCCGGGTACCTGGCCAGCGTACACATGCTGCAGTTCCTGCTCATGGCGCTGGCCGCGCCGCCCCTCCTGCTGCGCGGGCCCTCGCCCGATGCGCTGACCCTGCTCGAGCGCGACACCTTCGCCGCCCGACTCGTCAGGCGGCTCACGGCCCCGCGGAACGCGCTGATCCTCTTCAGCGCGGTCGTCCTGCTCACGCACCTCCCGCCCATCGTCGACGCGCTCATGGTCACCCAGGCCGGCTCCATGCTGATCGACCTGCTCTGGATCGGCGCGGGACTCTGCTTCTGGTGGCCCGTCGTGCTGCGCGTTCCCGCGCATGGCCGCTTCCCGCCGCCGGTGCAGATCGGCTACATCGTGCTGGGGCTCATGTTCAGCCCGATCATGTTCGGCCTCGTGGGGTTTCTCGTCTACAGCGACACGCCGCTCTACGGGGTCTTCGAGCTCGCGCCACCCCTTCCCGGGGTGCGCGCGCGGGACGATCACCAGCTCGCCGGCGTGATGATG
>DATIGO010000071.1:0-2021 GCA_035454665.1 Gemmatimonadaceae bacterium
GGGTGCTTCTCCTGCCACATCGTCCACATCCGGTCGTGCTGGGCGTGGTGCATCCAGAACACGGGATCGTTGGGCGAGCTCGCCGAGATCATCGAGCCGTTGGCCCAGCGATGGACGAGGTTGTGCAGGTCCTCCGAGCGCGCGCGCAGCAGCAGGTAGGTCGCGGAGCCGATCGCCTCGCGGTAGTTCGTGCCGGTGCCGGTGACGTCGGCGTCGTTCGTCGGCAGGCCGGGAGCATCGGAGCGCTCACCGAACGCGCGCCGCAGGACGACGGGGTCGCCGGGGTTGTCGGTCACGACGACGGTCCACGCCTCGGGGTCGAACTCGTGCGGATAGGGGCTCGGCGCGCCCGGCTCGCGCATCACGCGATCGGCATTGGCATCGGTGCCGTCGACGCCGATGAAGGCATGCGTGAACGGCCAGGCGGTGCTCAAGGCGCTCTGGCCGCGGGTCCAGTCCCAGTACGGGATCGTGACGCCCGGCTTGATCGCGCGCAGCTCCTCCTCGAAGCGGAACAGCAGCTCGCGGTGCCAGGGGAAGAAGGCGGAGTCGAAGTGGCCCCAGCCGGGGTTCGTCACCGTGCCGCCGGCGGCGATGACGGCTGCGTCCATCGCCGAGCGGTGGATCTCGACGTAGTCGTCGTAGCGGCTCTGGAAGCCGGGGTGCAGCGTGCTGTCCTGCGCCTTCAGGCCCTCGATCGCCTGGATGAAGGCATCCTTCTCGTCCTGCGAGAGGTCCTTGACGTTCTTGCGGCACCGCATGTTCGGCCTCCCGGGCTGTGGCTCGCGCACGCGTGATGCGAGCGGGTGCGTGGAGTCTCCAGCGCCGGCGCCGCTACGTGTGTGATCCGCGTCACAACCGCCCGCGCCGGCCGTGCGTGACGTGGCGCAGCCGAGCTCTACGTGTGACGCGCACCCACCGCTAGGATGCCGCGATGCTCACGAGAGGTCGCCGCCTTGCAAGCCTGCTGGTGCTCGCCACGTTGTGGCTCGCCGCCGCCGATGCCGCCCAGGCCGCCGAGCGCCACGTCTGGGTGGCGGCCGTGCCCGTGATCTTCGACGCGATCCCGTGGGGCCGCGACCCGATCACCGGCCGGACCTTCACCCCACAGGAGCGGATCGCGCCGACGGTCATCTTCCGGCGCACGACGCGCGACTGGAAGCGGCCGCTGCGCAACGCGCCCGAGAGCAGCGCGCCGCGCGACATGGTCCCCGGCCCGCTGATCCGCGCCCGCGTGGGCGACACGATCCACGTGCACTTCAAGAACCTCGACTTCGCCAACAACAACCCGCACTCGATGCACTTCCACGGCGTGCGTTACGAGCCGAGCTCCGACGGCTCGTACGTGCCCGGCGTGTCAGGGCGCGACGGCGAGGTCAAGCCCGGCCAGAGCTGGACGTACAAGCTGCGGGCGATCGAGGGCTCGCAGGGCGTCTGGCCCTACCACGACCACTCGCGCGCGATGCACGAGTCGATCGAGGGCGGGATGTACGGGGCGCTCTCGATCCTGCGCCGCGGCGAGCGCCGGCCGGACCGCGAGTTCGTCGTCGTCTTCAACTCCACGCACGACTTCGAGACGATCAACAACCGCGCATTCATCCGCAACACGCCCACGTTCGAGTCGCGCGTCGGCGAGCTCATCCAGTGGGACGTCATCGCGCTCGGCTCGGCGCACCACACGTTCCACGTCCACGGCCACCGCTGGCGCGACCCCGACCAGGTCCCGCTCGACACCCGGACGATCGGCCCGGCCGAGAGCTTCCGCGTGCGCTGGATCGAGCGCGAGCCCGGCACGTGGCTGTATCACTGCCACCGCGAGGACCACATGGAGCGCGGCATGATCGGCCTGTATCGGGTCAAGCCCAAGCCCAAGAGGACCTCCTCGGACTGAGCTTCAGCGCACGACGCGGTCCGTCCCGCGGGTGAAGCGATCGGACGAGTCGACGTACAGCGTGTCGCGGCCCGCGCCGCCCGACAGGCGGTCGCGACCGCCGTTGCCGCGCAGGCTGTCGGCACCGGCG
>DATIGO010000072.1:0-15982 GCA_035454665.1 Gemmatimonadaceae bacterium
GGGCACCCAGAGACCGACGGTGACACTGCCGCTGAACGGCACGCCGACCGAGACCGCGGCCATCTCGACGCCCGGCACGCGGCGCACCACCTCGACGAGCCGGCGGAATCGATCGCGCTCGACCGCAGCACCCCGGTCCAGCCATGCGGATAATGACTCTCCCGGCAGCCGCGGCGTGCGGGGATAGCGCGGCTCCACCACGACGACGCGCTCCGGGTCCACGCCGAGCTCCACCGCATTCACGCGCTGGAGGCTCCGGAGGAACAGCCCCGCTCCCACCAGCAGCACCACCGAGAGCATCGCCTGCACCACGGTGAGCGCCGAGCGCATGGGCGATCTCGTGCCTCCCTCACGACTGCCGCCACGCAGCGCATCCGCCACCTGCCGCCGGCCGGCCTGGATCGCCGGCGCGAGTCCGACGAGCACCCCGGTACCGAGCGTGAACGCGGCAATGACCAGCAGGATTCTCGCGTCGAAGAACGAAAAGGTCCACGCGCCTCCGGGAAAGAGCGCGCCTTGCACGAGCGGCTCGGTGAGCGCGATGACGAAGAACCCCATGACGGCGCTGCCGATGGCGAGCAGCAGTCCCTCGAGCACGAACAGCCGGACCACGCGGCCGCGCCCGGATCCCAGCGCGACGCGTACGGCGAGCTCCCGGCGGCGCCGCGCCAGGCGCGCCAGGAGGAGGTTGGCCACGTTGGCGCAACTGATGAGGAGGATCATTGCGGAGATCGCGGCCAGCCATCGCGCCATGACCGACTCGAACGATTCGCGCGCCGTGTCGTCGTACCGGAGGGGCGCGGCGAGCATCTGCGCCCCGCGCAGCCAACCGGCCCAGGACGGCAGGGTGGCCTCGACCGCCCCGCGGAGCTGTCCGGCGGCGGTCACCGCGGCGTCCATGCTCGCCCCCGGCTCGAGCCGTGCCACGAGCTGCAGATTCATGGAATTGCGCGCGCTCTGGTCGATCGGCGTCCAGGCATCGACGCGCGTCAGTTGCGGGCCGGTGAATCCGTCCGGCGCGATGCCGATGACGGTGCGCGGCACGTCATCGATCGCGATCGCCCTGCCCAGGATGTCGGGATCGGCGGCGAGGTCGGAACGCCAGAATCGCTCGCCGAGCACCACCACGGGGGCCGTATCCTCGTCGGGCCCGAAGAAGCGCCCGAGGTAGGGGCGCACGCCGAGCAGCGGGAACATCTCGTGGCTCATCCGGGAGACGCGTCGTACTCGTGAGGCGGCGCCCGTGCCGACCATGGCATCGTCCACCCGGTAGGCGCCCATCCCCTCGATGGAGCGCATGTTGTCCCGCAGCGTCGTGAACGCGTTGAAGGGGAGCCAGGGCATTGTCTGGAGGCCCAGCGGCTCCTGGCGGACGCGCGCGTAAAGGCGGACCAGGCGCCCGGGATCGCGCACGTGCTGCGGCCCGCGCAGAAGCACGCGGTCGACGATGCTGAAGGCGGTGACGTTCGCGCCGATCCCCAGCGCGAGGGTGACGAGAATGAAGGCGGTCGCCGCGGGCTCGCGGCCGAGCCGGCGCGCGGCGTACCGCGCATCCTGCCAGATGGATTCGAGGCGCTCGCGCATGCGCATGTGCCGGTTCCGGTCGAGGGCGACGTCGTACAATTCGTGCAGGGTGCCGTCATCCCGCGCGAAGAGCTGCCGCGCCGCATCGTGCGCGCGCGCGGGATCCAGTCCCTCGCGCACGAGCTGCTCTGCGCGGAGGGCGACGTGGAGCTCCATCTCGTCGCGCACGTCGCGGGCGGCATCCTGCCGCCGCCAGAGCGCGGGCTGGAAGAGCCGGCGGATGTTGGGCCGGAGGAACGACATCGCTCAGGTGGCTCGCGGCGAGGCGGTGAGGATCTCGGTCATGGCCTCGGCGTAGCGGAACCAGTCCGCCGTCTGCCGGGCGAGCGCCGTGCGGCCGGAGGCCGTGACGCGATAGTATCGGGCCCGACGGTTCCCCTCGGTCACTCCCCATTCGGCCCGGACCAGGCCGCGCTTCTCGAGGCGGTAGAGCGCCTGGTACAGGGCCGCATCCTCGAGCGCGAGGCGCTTGCCGGAGCGCGTCTCGAGCCAGGAGGTGATCTCGAAGCCGTGCATCGGCTGCCAGGTGAGCGCCTTGAGCACGAGGACGTCGAGGGTTCCTTTCAGGACGGCGAGGGGTTCTGGCACGGAGTCTCCTGCTTATCTAAGACACTTAGACAATGGAGACGGTTGCGTGGCGGCGCAACGGCAGCCCGATCCGGCTCGCGCACGCGCCCCCGATCCCTGTCTGCTTTTCCACCGTCGCGCGAACCGCGCCCCGCGGTGATCCGCGTGCCGAAACGACGCATCCCTCCGATGCGGTCGCTGCCGCCGCGCGGAACCATGCCCTTCCCTACCGGATCGCGATCAGGCGATCCGAGTGGAACGTCCAGGCCGCGGGATGGGTAGTCCGCGAGAACCCGCTCGGGAGGTCCCATGGCAGCGCGCGACCATTCGATGCAAGAGACGAGTCTGGCTGGCGTGACACCGGCCGCGACGCGCAAGCAGATCGCGACGTCGTTCCTGCGGGATGTGGCAACCGGACGAGTACGGGAGGCGTTCCTGGCGCATGTGGCAGCCGACTTTCGGCATCATAACGCGTACTTCCGGGGAGACGCGAAATCCCTCATGACCGCGATGGAGGAGAACGCGCGGCAGAACCCCCAGAAAGCGCTCGACGTGCACCATGCCCTCGAGGATGGCGATCTGGTGGCGGTTCACTCGCACGTCCGCCACTCACCGGACGATCCGGGGGCCGCGCTCGTGCATCTCTTTCGCTTTCAGGGAAATCGCATCGTCGAGCTGTGGGACATCGCGCAGATGATCACCGCGGACTCTCCCAACGAGAACGGGATCTTCTGAGAGCGGTCCCCGCGGTCCTCCACGCCCGCCGGAGTCGGGCGAGAGCCGCACGAGCCGACCGAAGACTGGCAGGTGGCGGCTCGTGTGGCCCGCGCGAGTCTCAGGCCCGTGATCAGTGCGTGAAGAGGCCGAGGAAGAAGCCCCGGCCGAAATCCAGCAGCCGGTCGCCGAACGCCCCGGAGAGCGCGGGCACGATGTAGGCGATGAGGAACTTCCGCTTCGTGCTGAGGTCGAAGGGCCACACCGGCAGGCTGTCGATCACGGTGCCCACGCTCCGCAGGCGATCGATGAGTTCTTCGTCCTCCTTCGTCACGCTGCCGCCGTGCAGCAACCCGCGCAGTCGCTGCAGTTCCGTGCGAAGGCGCTGTGCCACTTCGCCCATGAGCTGTGACTTGGTCTCGAGCATCTTCACCCGGAACGGGAGCAGCGGCGCGATGAAGACCAGCGGGCCCAGCACGACGTAGGCGATGACCGCCGCGATGATCAGACCGAAGAGCCACGGCTGGACGATGCCGTAGTGGGAGGAGACGATCATGAGCAGCGCCACGTTGATGCCGACGATGCTCAGCGCGTACTGATTCCGCAGCCCGAGACGTCCGATCGGACGGAGGCCGCCGCACTTGTCCGGGTGGAACGGGAGCAACCGCAGCGGGGTCACTTTCACGAGGTCGCGCAGGAAGAGTGAGATGGCCACGCTCCGCAGCACGTAGACCGGAATGAGCATGTAGAAGGCGAAGACCGAGGCGAGGAAGACGTAGCCCACGGGTTCCAGCCGATTCTGTGAGGCGATCCAGTATCCGACGTTGGCCGGCGCGTACGCGAAGTAGTTGAAGACGGTGATCACGCCGCTGACCACGACGGCGAGCACCGTCGCGACGATGTTCCACGTCCTGAAGCGTGGTTTCCAGGCCTCGAAGACCTGCTCTCCCGCCTTGTTCACCTGCAGCACGCCGTCGCGCTGCACCTGTCGCAGCGCCGAATCCAGCAACCCCTGATCGGTGAGGATCAGGGCGAGCAGTGTCGGGAACGACACGCAGAACATGTAGCCGATGTTGATGTCCAGCAGAAACGGCAGCTTGATGGTCCCCGCCGGGCGCAGGAGGCCGAGCTCCCCGAGGGGCGCCGCGATGGCCATCGCTCCGTAGGTCAGGAGAACCGCGGCAAAGCAGACCTTCGGCACGTTGTCTCGCCACCGCGAGCCGCGGTCCACCAGGAGGTGGAGAATCGATGCCTCGGTGGTATTGACCTCGAGGAGCGCGGCCGCGGGAGGCGCATCGACTGCTACCGGGGTCTCCGGCTGGGGCGACGCTTCGGGTTCCACCACGACGGGTACGGAGACGACTGACGCTTCGGCTACGTCCTGCGTGATCACGGGACCCTCCGGTCTGGCTGCGACCATTGTAACGCCGTTCTGGCCGGGGAGCCATGCGACGGGTCCTCTCCCCTGCCCTGGGCGTGGGACAGCCGGCAAGTTCCATCCACCATGGCGCGCGCGACGATCCGCGGGAGCGACGGCTACGAGACGGTCCGGCTCCGGGCGGCCGACGACTCGGTCGTCGTGGTGCGGGAGTATGTGCCGGGCGCCCGGACACGTGGCGTCGTCGTTCTGATCCACGGGCTGTTGTCGTCGAGCGACATCTTCGACGTGCCCGGCGTGCCGCAGTCGAGCCTCGCGCGGTTTCTGCGTGACGCCGGATACTCCGTCTTCTCGTACGACCAGCGCGGCGCCGGTGAATCGACGTGCGCGCGATGGAACTTCGGACTCGGCGAGCTCGCGCTCGCCGAGCTGCCACAGGTCATCGAGTACGCGCTGAGCCGCACCGGCGCCTCGCGAGTGGAGCTCGGGGGCCACAGCCTCGGCGGCCTGATTGCCTACGTGCTGCGCGCCGCGCTCGCGGCACCAGGCGCACGGGTGGGCACGCTGACCGCTTCGTGCCTGGGGAAGAGCATTTCCGTGGCCGGGCCGTGCTGGTTCGATCCGGCGCTCGACCCCTGGGCGCGCATCCTCGCCCAGGGGCCGGGGTTCTTTCGACGCCTCGAAGGAACGACGCCCGGCGTGGTGACGCGGGCGGGATTCATCCGCGGTCAGACGATGCTCGAGCATCCCTGGCTGGGACGTCTCATGCATCCCGCGATCGTCGAAGGCATGATCGACGTCGCTTCGTGGACTCCGCGCCTCGCCTCGCTGTTGCGACGCTCGCCCTTGCCCAACCTGCTGTACGCCGCCGACGACTTCGACGACGAGACATTCCGGTGCGAGCTCCGCTCGCGCGCGTTGCACCGTTGCTCGCGCCAGTTGCTCGATGAGGTACTGCGCTGCGTGCGTGACGGCCAGGTCCGCGTGGCGCACGACGGCCGCGCCGCTTGCCTCCCCGACGACCTGGCGTCCGCCGCTCCCTTCGATCTGCTCACGATCACGTCCCGCGCCGATCGATTCGTCCCGGCCGCGGATGTGGCGCGGGCGCACGGCGTGGTCCGCGGTGGCGCATCGGTCTACTGCGAGCAGGAGTGGGGAATCACCTCCAGTCACAACGGATACTTCTTCAAGGACGGCCTGTACCAGCAGGTGTACCGGCGTATCAAGGCGTTTCTGGAGGCCTGAGCCCAGGCTCACGACGCTGGCGGCGGCGTGACGGAGGGAGCGCTCAGGATCCGGGTCGGTACTTGGGGTGGTGCTTCAGCGTCTTGAGCGCGGTCTTGTGCTGTGAAACGGCGGCGGCCCGGGCCCGGTGATCGGTCTGGCGCGCCTGATAGGCCGCCTCGCGCTGGAGCTTGCGGAAGCTCGTGAGGCGCTCCGAATCGAGCTTCGACGCCTCCACCGCCGCGAGCACCGCGCATCCCGGCTCGGCCTCGTGGCGACAGTCACGATAGCGGCAATGCCGTGCGAGCTCCTCGATGTCGGGGAAGGCCTGCTCCAGACCTTCGTCGAGATCCCACACGCGCAGCTCACGAAGCCCGGGAGTGTCCAGCAACAGCGCGCCGCCGCCGATCTGAAAGAGCTCCCGCCGCGTTGTGGTGTGTCTCCCCTTGCGATCCCGGCTGCGCACCTGGCCCGTTCGCGCCAGATCGGCTCCCGCGAGCAGGTTCACGAGCGTCGACTTCCCCGCGCCCGAGGGGCCGAGCAGCGCCACCGTTCGGCCGGGCGCCACGGTGTCGCGGAGCGCCTGCACGCTCGCCGCCTCCGTCACGCTCGTCACCCTGACGTCGACACCTAACGCGATCTGCTGTACCTCGCTGATCGTCGCCGCCAGATCCTGCGCGAGGTCGGCCTTGGTGAGGACGATCTCCGGGGTGGCACCACTCTGCCACGCGAGCGCGAGGTAGCGTTCGATGCGCCGCGGATGCAGTGGTGTGTCGAGCCCGTGCACGATCCAGACGGTGTCGATGTTCGCCGCGAGCACCTGCTCGACCGTACCGGTGCCGGCCGCGCCGCGTGAGAATCGCGTGCGGCGCGGAAGCACGGCCACGATCGACCAGGGATCGGATGGCATGGGCCCGGGCGCGGCGAGCACCCAGTCTCCGACCACCGGATAGGGATCCATCCGCACCGTCGAGGTGACGCGCGCAGGTCCCTGAACGAGTCGCGTCTGCAGGGTCCACCGCGCGCGGTCCTGTCCGATCACACGCCCGACCTCCAGGCCCCGCCCGCCCGTCTCGGGCAGGCGCTCCGCCCACCGCGCATCCCATCCCCAGGCTTCGAGAATCCCCATGGCCGCTCTTGCTGCTCCCCGCGCCTACGGTAACCGGGATCTGATCCGGGCGTAATGGAGAGGGCGGAAACGCCTCACGGCGGAAAAGAAGAAGGCCGCGCTGGTCGCGCGGCCTTCTTCGACAATCCGCCTGTGAGAACTACGGGAGGGCAGGCGGGATAATGGGCGGCGTTGGCGGCCGCTTGGTGCCTGTGGGCATCTGGCCCGCGGTTGGCCGCGCACCAGCCCCGGCATTGCCGGGGACGCTGGTCGGCGGTCCGGCCGCGCGACCTGGACCGGCGGCCTCAGGACGCTTCTGACCCGCCAGGTCCTGACCGGTCACCGCCGGCTTCCCGGCCGGTACGGCGCCCGGCATACCTTCCAGCTCCGCATCGGTGACGCGCGCCTGCAGCCGGTCGAGGACCCGCTGCAAGGCGTCGTCGGACGGCAGCCCGCGATCCACCAGGCTGCCGATTACGAGCAGCGGCACGGCCAGCGACCGGCCCGACGGCGCGCTCCTGGCCAGTTCGGAGACCGCCGCACCATCGACACCCATGCGGAGCGCTTCAGCGCCCGCGTCCACCTCGTCATCCACCGCTGCGGCGCCCCGCGCCCGCTCGATGACCGACCTGGCGTGTTCCATCCGCTGGCTGTGATCCGACACCGACTGCTCGATGGCAGCCGGATTCACGCCACGCGAGGCGAACTTCAGCGCGCGCTGTTCCAGCGCCTGCGCCGGAAGACCACGCGCACGAGCCTCGGCGATCTTCGCGAGAACGCGGTCGGCAACGTCGGCGGGCAGCACCTCACGGAGCCGATCCGACGGGTCATATGCGGGCGTCTGAGCCGCGACGCCCGACACGGCGAGCACCAGCGACAACGCCACGCCACTGATCGAACGAATCATGGTCCACCTCGTGAATCGTTTGAACTGCCGGCCCTACACTGACTACCGCTTCGGCGCCCGGCGTCACCCGACCGGGTCACTTCACCACCAGGAGCCCCGAAGAGCCACCGAATTCGTCCCGTACGGCCACCAGCCCCGGCGGCGCGACCCAGGCTCTCCCGTCAACGCGAATGCTCACCTGATGAGTCCCGCTGGGGATCTCACGACTGACCGACCACCATCCATTCCCCTCGGCGGAAAGCGCGACCGCATCCCACTTCGTGAAGTCGCCGGCCAGCTCGACCGAGCGCGCCGATGGCGCGCGCACGCGAAGCTTTCGTACGCTGCCGCTCGACTCGACCTGGAAGGCGACGATCCCCTCCGCCGTCGCCGCCTCCGAAGTGCGCGCGGCTTCGAGCGTGAGCGGGCGCGGGGTCGCGAGCCGGAGCGCGACCGTCAGGTACCTCCCGCCCGGGAAGCCTTGCGTGAAGTCGACCGGATACGTGCCGCCTGACGCCACCACGGCCACCGTGGGGCGCCACCACGCGGCGATCGACACGCTCCCCCAGGTCCGATCGGTCACGAGCGAAGGCACGGGGTCACCCACGCGCGCGCCGAAGCTTCCGGTCAGCTCCAGGATGCCGGCCCGGCGGTTCAGCGTGACGAGGGCATCCGTGTACCGGATCGTGTCGTCGACCGCGGTGGGACTGAGCGAGAGCACCGCGCTCCCCCAGCCCCATGCCGTCCAGGCGCCCGCCGTCCCCTGAACGACGGAGCGCCACAATTCGCCGTCCCACGTGCGGCCGAGGCCCCCTCCGCCCCAGGCACCGCCGCGCGAGCCGTTGAGGTACAGTCTTGCCGTGCCGAGCATCTGTCCGGTGCGCGTACGGTCGCTGTGCGTGCTTCCTCCCACCGCGCTACCGACCTCGATCGAGACGGGCCGGGCAAAGGACGACGCCAGCGTGCCGTACAGGAAGCCGGAGAGGCTGGAGAAGCCGCTGGCCTGCGCGAGCGTGCCCGCGCCGCCTAACGACCCCGGCGAGCCGACGACGCGGAACGCCGGCGAGATCGCGATCGCATTGACGTCGATGCTGTCGGCGTAGCGAATGATCGACGAGCCCAGGTCGAGCGAGCCGCGGGCGCTCTGAGCGTGCAGGGCGGCGGGGCCTGACGCCATCAGACAGGCCAGGACCACCTGGAACGACGGGGCCACCGCGGTCGTTCCGGGGGGCGGCGCTCCATGTCTCCGGAGGATCGGGAGCATGCGCAGCGCAGTGCTCAGGTGCGGCCGCCGAGCACAACGATGGAGCTGGGCACGCCGAACTCGTCGCGCAACTGGAGCGCCGCCGGGTCTGCGACCCAGCGCTGGCCGCGGGCATCCCGGACCAGGAACGCGTACTCGTGCCGTCCGGCCGGAAGCGCGAGCGACACGGTCCACACACCCTGATCCCCGAATGCCTGCATCGGCGTGGAGGCCGAGTTCCAGCCGTTGAAGGAGCCCACGAGCATCACGCTCCGCGCGGCGCTGTCGGCGAGGACGAAGCGGATGACGTGCACGGTGTCCGGCGCGGCGGCCGCGGTGCGCCCGTCGGGCGAGGGCCTGACGCTCCTGACCATGCGGTCCACGCCGACCGCCGCGACCGCGAGGGTCGCAGCCAGCGCGAGCGCGCCGAGCGGCGTGAACCGCACGCTCCGCGGGCGCAGCAGCCAGAGCCGCTCGTGCCCGGCGCGGGCCTGCGTCGCCTCCTCACGCACAGCGGACATGACGCGCTCGGTGAAGCTCGCATCGCCGCGCACGCCCGCGCGGAGCTTTCCGGAGATCCGCGCGACGAAGTCGTCGTCGCGATCGCGTTCATCCATCATGTGGCACCCCTTCCAGTAGTTCGCGCAGCCGGCCGCAGGCACGCTTGACGCGCATCTTCAGCGCCGACACTCCGGCACCCGTGAGCACCGCCATCTCGTCGTAACTCAGCTCTTCCACGTGCTTGAGCACGAACGCCTCGCGTTGGTCGGCATCGAGGCGATTCAGGGCGAGTTGGATGCTCTCCCGTTCGTCGCGCCCGGGCAGGTCGCCCCATGCCGCGGTGGTTTCCAGCGCGGCCTGGTCGCGGACGATCCGGCGTTCGCGCCGCGCCCGCCGGGCTGCGAAGGTGCGGCACTCGTTGATCACGATCTGGAAGAGCCATCCGCCGAAGCGGACGGGGTTCTGACATTGCCGGAGTGACCGAAAGCCGCGCACGAACGCCAGTTGCAGCACGTCGTCGGCGTCGTCTGCGCTGCCCAGCACGCGCGTCGCGAAGCGCCGGTACACGTCCTGGTAGCGCTTCACCAGGTGCGCAAAGGCGTCCACGTCGCCCGATAGCACGGTCGCCACGAGATCGGCGTCGGAGCGCTCGGTCACGTCAGAGAGACGACCGGATTCGGCCGTCGCGTCACATGGGATTCCGGGGTCCGTCCGCCCCGGGGGCGCGAGCGTACCCATGCATGGCGGCCGCGGGAAAGGCGGGTAGATTCAAGCCTCCCGTGCCCCTTGCGTGGGTCGTGCCGGCCGAGTGTCACGGCGCGATCCCCGCTCCACCCCACCGAGGTATCGTTATGCGCACCCCGATCCGGGCCCCTCTTCTGCTCGCCGCGCTCGCGCTCGCCTGCGCGGCCCCCGGCACTGAGCAAGCCGCCGAGAGCGCGGCCGTCAGCGCCGCCGGCGGGTCCAGCGTCACTGCCGATCTGCTGAACGACATCGTACAGGTCGAGGGGAAGATGATGGGTCTCGCCAACGCGATTCCCGCGGAGAAGTACGACTGGCGTCCGACCGGGGCCCGATCGATCGCGGAGGTGCTGAAGCACGTGGCGGCGGACAATTACCTCCTGCCGGCCGCGCTGGGCCATGCCCCCGACACCGCCACGGGCATCAGGGGCGACGACTACAACACGGCCGTCGCGTTCGAGAAGCGCGAGATGAGCCGGGACGCGATCCTCGCCGAGCTGCAGAAGTCGTTCGCCTTCGTGAAGGCATCGCTCGAAAACGCCCAGCCCGCCTCGCTGGGAAACCAGGTATCGCTCTTCGGCCAGACATTCACCGGGCAGCAGGTGTGGATCATTGCCGCGACGCACTTGCATGAGCACCTGGGGCAGATGATAGCGTACGCGCGCAGCAACGGCATCGCGCCGCCGTGGTCGAACTGACCTCCTGAAGCGCTGCGCTGTCGGTGGTGGCCCGGTCCCCGGGTGTCCTGTGGGTACGTCATCAGGGGCGCCACATGGGGACCGGGCTCTTTCGCATCACGCACGGCGGGTACCACCGTCCGCTCGTCACGGCAGTGTCGCTGTTCGTACTTGGGTGCGGTACGGATGGTTCCACACCACTGGGGCCGACGGGGGCTTTGCTGTCGGACCACCTGGACGAAGGTCGCGGTCGAGTGGTGCTGGTTCCCGACGCGCACGCGCCGGGATGGCCGTCAGATCCGCTCACGATCGGCGAAGTCTCGATCGCGGGAGACACGATACGGATCGGCGTCTCGTTCGGCGGCGGATGCCGCGAGCACCGGCTGCAGCTCCTGGCGGAGACCACGTGGATGGAATCGAATCCGGTGCAGGTGCACGCGCGCGTGGCGCACGATGCCGGTGGCGACGCCTGCGAGGCGCTGATTCACGGAACGCTGCACTTCGATCTGGCCCCGCTCAGGCGGATGTATCAGGCGGCGTATCAGACCACGACGGGGAGGATCTGGCTGCGGCTCGCGGGGGCAGAAGGGGTGATCGTGTACGAGTTCTGAGAGGGAAGGGAGGACCGCGCTGGCTGAGCGGCGGGCTGGCTGACTCCAGCGGGAACACGTCGCACGGAGTGCACACGGCCGCCGGTTTCGGATCTGGCGGAAGAAGAACGGCGCCGTGAACGTCGCGTCCACATTCGTATGCCTGGGGACCCGTCACTCGTCAGCGTCCCACTCCATCCACGGCTGCGCGCATGCGATCGATGGCGGCGGTGAGATCGGCTTGCGCCGACGCAAACGAGAGCCGGATGTGTCCTTCACCGCGGTGGCCGAAGGCGGCGCCGTCGATCGCGGCGACCCCGTGATCCTCGAGGAGTCGGGCGGCGAACTGACGTGACGTGAGGCCCGCCGGCGCCAGCAGCCCGGAGAAATCGGGGAAGGCGTAGAAAGCACCGGCGGGGCATGCGCACCGGACACCCGGCAGCGCCCGCAGTCCCGCCACGACGCGATCGCGCCGGTCGCGGTAGGCGTCGACCTGCCGCCGCACGGCATCCTGCGGTCCGGTGAGTGCGGCGACTCCCGCGCGCTGAATGAACGGCGCCACGCAGGTGTGGCCGTTCACGGCCAGCGTGGTGAGCTGCGGGATCCACCGTCGCGGTGCCACGAGATAGCCCAGCCGGTACCCGGTCATCGCGTAGGTCTTCGAGAAGCCGTCGACCACGATCGTCCGCTTCCGCGCCTCGTCGAACGCAGCGAGGCAGGGGGCACGCTCGGCGCTGAAGACGAGCCGGGAGTAGATGTCGTCGGTGACCGCCACCAGGTCGTGCGCCTCGAGCAGCGACGCGAGGCGAGCCAGTGCGGCCGTACCTAACGCGCCTCCGGTGGGATTGTTGGGTGAGTTGAGCGCGATCACGCGCGTCCGCTTCGTGATCCGCGCGGCGATGTCGTCGACGTCCGGCGCATTGTCGGCGTCGAGCGCGTATCCCACGGGCGTGGCGCCCGCGAAGCGGGCCATGGAGGGGTAGATGGGAAAGCCCGGATCGGGGACGAGCACCTCGCATCCGTGTTCCACGGTGGCCAGGAGCGCGTAGAAGACGGCGGTCTTGGCGCTGGGCGTCACGATGACCTGGTCGGGGCCCGCCTCGACGCCGCGTGAGCAGATGTCTGCGGCGACGGCCTCGCGCAGCTCGGGGATTCCCTCCGTGGCGACGTATCGGGCGTCTCCCTCAGACAAGGCGCGGATCGCGGCCTCGGTGACGTGCGGCGGGGCCGCGACATCGGGCGCCCCGAGCTCGAGGTGGATGACGTGTCGCCCCTCACGCTCCAGCTCGCGGGCGCGGGCGAAGGCGTCGAGCGCGCCCTCACCCGAAAGCAGATCCAGCCGGGTCGCGAGCGCCGGTGCCGGAGTCGTCATCGGAGCCTCCTTCATCTCATCTCCTTCATTCCATGCGGAGCGGGAGCGCTCATCGGGAATCGATCACGGGCGCGAGCACGTCGCGCAGAGTGGGCGTGCCCCGCACTTCCAGCTCGTAGCGCACGCGCGTCCAGGGGAGCGGGATCCGCACGAGCTTCGACAGGTCGATCGGCGTGCCGATCGCGACCGCCTCCACCCCATGCTCCGCGGCTCGCGCGATCGTCGCCTCGAGATCGTGCACCTGCTGATCACCGTAGCCCATCGCCGGCAGCAGGGGTCCGGTGTCGGGGTATTCGGCGAACGTCGCGGCGATCTCGCCGACGGCGTACGGCCGCGGATCGACGAGCTGTGCCCCGGCGGCCTGCGCCGCGATCGTGGCCGCACCGTAGCGCATGCCGCCGTGCGTGACCGTCGGGCCGTCCTCGATGGCCAGGACGCGCTTTCCCTGGAGCACCGACGCGTCGTCAGGCACCGGAGGCGACGCGGCCTCGAGCACCACGGCGCCCGGATTCACGCGCTGCACGTTGGCGCGCACGCGCGCCACGCCGGCCGGATCCGCCGTGTCGACCTTGTTGATCAGCACGACGTTCGCCAGCCGCAGATTCGTCTCGCCCGGATGGTAGGTGAGCTCGTGACCCGGACGATGCGGATCGACGACGCAGAGGTAGACGTCGGCGACCAGGAAGGACGTATCGTTGTTACCCCCATCCCACACGATCACGTCCGCGTGCTTCGCCGCCTCGTGGAGGATGGCCTGATAGTCGACGCCCGCGTACACCACCGAGCCCGTGGCGATGTGCGGCTCGTACTCCTCGCGCTCCTCGATGGTCGTGTCGTACCGCGCGAGATCGTCGGCGTTCGCGAAGCGCTGCACACGCTGCTTCAGCAGGTCACCGTACGGCATCGGGTGCCGCAGCACGGCCACCTGCCGCCCGGCCTCCCGCAGCATCCGTACGATCGCCCGGCTCGTCTGGCTCTTCCCCGCGCCTGTGCGCGCCGCCGTCACGGCCACGACCGGACAGGGCGCCCGCAGCATCGTCCGGCGGGCGGCGAGCAACTGGAAGTCGGCGCCCGACGCATTCGCGCGGCTCGCGAGGTGCATGACGTCAACGTGCGATACGTCGGAATAGGACATCACGCACGCGTCTGCCGCGAGCTCCCGGATGAGCGCCTCGAGCCGATCCTCGTCGTGGATGGGAATGCCGTCGGGGTAGCCGGCCCCCGCGAGCTCCGCCGGAAAGCGCCGGTTCTCGATGTGCGGGATCTGCTGCGCCGTGAACGCGACCACGCGATAGGCAGCGTTGCCGCGAAAGACCGTATTGAAGTTGTGGAAGTCGCGGCCGGCGGCGCCGAGGATGATCACACGGGCGGGCATGGCGGTCCGAGGGCAGGAGGTCAGCGCGGCGGGGACTGCCGCGTCGCCGCCTCGAGGAATTCCAGCACCGCGGCGTTGAACCGTTCCGGCTGCGCGAAGTGGGCGCCATGGCCACCATCGGTGATCACGACCTTGCGCGCACCCGGAATACGCGCGACGAGCGTGTCGGCGACCTGCTGGAAGAGCGGCATCTCGTGATCGCCGTGGAGCAGCAGCGTCGGCGCGCGAATCGCGGCGACCTGATCCAGCCGCGCCTCCGGAACGCGTCCGGACGGCGGCCGGGGGTCGAGCAGATCGCGCCCTGCATATCGCGCCCACCCCAGTCGCAGGGAATCCTGCAGTTCGGGCTTGTCAGGTGGCATCCAGGCCAGCGGGTGAGCCCTGACCAGCTTTCCCAGCGAGTCGAGGCCGTGCGTGCGCGCGATCTCGCGGAACACCATCAGGGGATCGGGGCCCTCCGGCATCGGTGCGTATCCGGGCACTGGTCCCTGTCCGTACAGCACGAGCGCGCTCACGCGCTCCGGGAACGCGACCGCGAAGTTCAGTGCGGCGCGCGAGCCTGCGGACAGTCCCAGTACCGCCGCCGACGCGATTCCCAGACTGTCCAGGAGGATCCGGAGGTCGTCCGGATCCGCCGTGGGATCGGCATGCCCCGTCGAACGGCCATAGCCACGCCGATCGTACCGCACCACGCGATGCCGCGGTGAGAACGCGCGCACCTGCTCGTCCCAGATGGTGAGATCCTGCGCCCACCCGTGAATGAGGACGAGCGGTGTCCCCGCGCCGGCGATCTCATAGTTGATCGCCGCATCGCCCGCGGTCACGACGCCCGATCGAGGTGCGGCGCTCGCCCCGGCCGTGCGCTCTGTCTGCTCCGGCGCGCGCTCGTTGGCGCACGCCGCCAGCGCCGAGAGCCACGCGATCACGGCGGCATTTCTCATGACGGCCTCCCGCCAACAGGCGAGGTAAGGAGGTCCACGCCAGGTCCAACCGTGCGGATGAGAGCGGCACGGCGACCACGCCCACCCGTGCACGGTTCCGGAATGCAAGCCCGAATGTAGGACCGGCGGGACCCCGCGACCAGCCGCCCGCGGGTTCGATCACCCTCACGACCCCTCGGCACGCTCGTCAGGCGAGACGGCGGCACGCCCCCGGGACTCCGCATCACGCGGGTCGCGTCACCACTTCGCCGCGACGCCGAACAGAAGCTGCCCGTCGTTGTACACGCGCGCCCCCCGGGTGCGAGCCTCGCTGTCGTAGTTGTCCACCAGGAGGATCGAGAAGCTCAGCGCCTCGGTCAGCTGGAAGATCAGCTCCGACGTCGACTGGATGAGGTAGCGATCCCACGCCCGCACCTCGGGCTTCCAGAACGTCACGTGCGACGCCCGCACGCGGTCGGTGAAGGCATGGCGCGCGCGCCCCCTGAGCGACCAGCGCTCCAGCCGCACGACAGACGGATCCGGCGCTTCCGCGCGCGGCACCGTCTGTTCCTCGAGCAGGGCGACGCTGAGACTCGCCTCCGTGGCGTCGGTGGCCACGAAGGTCCGCTTGGCACCCACACCCACGCTGTAGCGCTGCGCGATCCGCTTCTCGAGGTTCGACTCGACACTGCCGAAGAGGAAGGGTGAGAGGTGCGCGTAGGGCCGCCAATCGAAGGTGAGCGCACCGAGCCAGAGGCGCTTCACCACCACGGGATCCTGTCCTTCCACCGAGGACTCCCCATAGAGTGTCTGGAGCTCCGCCCCCAGCTCCATGACCGAGTCGCCGCGCGCGACGGTGATCTTGCCGCCGACGATGCGCTGCTCGGTATTGCCGAAGAGGATGCTGCCATTGGCCTGGATCGTCCCCGACCAGACGCGCGCGTCCGTCTCCTGCGCGGAGAGTCGGGACGGAACGAAAATCGCGGCCAGGAGGGCCGCGATGCCGGACGACTTCGCGACGAAATGCATTTGCCAAGGTACTCGGCAGAGACGGGGAGGGAAACTGGGCTGGGTGCTGGTTGCTGATTGCTGGAGCTGGTTG
>DATIGO010000073.1:0-30177 GCA_035454665.1 Gemmatimonadaceae bacterium
CAGCGCCATTTGGTCTCGTCAGGCTCGGCCCCGAACTTCCGCTTGAAGTCCCCCAGCCCCATGAGGTCGAACGTGTCGCACCCCGCCGCCAGGGCCCGCCGCATCACCGTCCACGTCATCAGCTCGGTCGGGCGGTACCAGCGATACTGCTCGCGATGCGCCCACGACCAGAGCAGCAGCTCGTTGGCCTCGATCGAGAACATGCCCGACGCGATGCTCACGCGGCCGCCCGGGAGGTAGACCGAGACCGCGAGCAGGTTGCCCGAGTCGCGCAGGTGCAGGAAGTACTGCCGCAGCCGGTCCTTGCCAAAGGGCACCGAGTGCCCGCCGCGCCGGAAGACTTCGCGCACCTGATCGAAGTGCTCGTCGACGAATGCCTCGTCCGCTTCGAAGCGCGCCTCGAGGCCGAGCCGCTCCGCGCGCTGCACGTTGCGTCGCGCATTCTCGCGGAGCGACTTGAACGTCCGCTTCTCGTCGCCCGGGAAGAGCGGGGCGCGATAGGTCGAGACGCGCTCACCGGTGAAGCCGGCCCCCCGCATCGCCTCGGGATCGAGCGCATTGTGCATCAGCTCGATGTGCGCGACGCCGTGCACCTCCTCGAGGTACGGCAGGAGCGCGCGCAGCATCGCGGCGGTGTCGAGCGCCGCCGGGTCGAAGGCCGGCCCCATGCTCGACGTCTGCCATCCCGCGCGCGGCGAGCCGTACAGCGCCCACGGGCCGACCTTCGAGAGGAGACCCGGCTGGCAGCCCACGATCTCACCCGCGCGCTCGTACACGAGCGCGAGGGGCGAGCCGCGGCCACAGGCGACCAGCGACTCGGTCCAGGCGCGGAGGTGGGTGACGCGGTGGTTCGGGAAGCGGCGCACGATCTCGTCCCACCGGGCGAGCTCGCGCGGCGTCGCCTCGCGGACGCTGACGTCGGAGGCCCGGAACATCATGCGAGGTCCCCCAGCAACCGGTGGGCCTCGCGCAGCTCGGGCGGATCCGCGAACCGCCGGCGTCCGGTGAGCGCCCCCGCCAGCACGACCAGCGTCCGCGCGATCACGCCGAGATCGGACCACAGCGTCGCGCGGCGCACGTAGACCAGGTCGATGGCGAGCTTGAGGGGCAGCGCGTACGCCGCATAACGAGACTCCGCATCGGGCCCGTCGAGCTGCGACTGCGCGTGCAGCTCGTAGTACAGGCTGCCGGGGCTCGTCAGGCCCGGACGTACCGCGAGCGTCTCGCGCTGCTCGGGCGTGTAGTGCCGCGCCACGAGCTCGGGATCCTCGGGGCGCGGGCCGACGATCGCCATGTCGCCCTTCAGCACGTTCACGAGCTGCGGCAGCTCGTCGATCTTGAGCCGGCGCAGCAGCACCCCGAACGGGAAGATGCGCGGATCGCGGGCCAGCGTGATGCGGCTCCGCACCGGGCCGTGGTCCACGTGCATCGTGCGCAGCTTGTACATCAGAAACGGGCACCCGCCCCGCCCCAGGCGGCGCGTGCGGAAGAGCACCGGCCCGGGACTCGACAGCCGCACGCCCACCGCAGCCACCAGCAGCACCGGCGCCGCCACCACGAGGCCGATGGCCGCGCTCGCGACGTCGAAGGCACGCCTGATCCGGGCATCGGCCCGGCGCACAGGATCAGTCATTCGACCAGTGCCTCCCCGTCCACGGCTGCTCGCTCAGGGCGCGGCCACGCAGTACGCGCCCGTCTTCCGCCTCCACCTCGAGCAGAATGACCGCGCCACGCCCGCAGGCCACGAGCTGCCCGCATGCGTCGCCCACCGGGCTCACCACGGGTCCCAGGATCTCCCCCGCCGCCGCGCCGTTGCGTGGCACGTTGCCCATCGCCGATGGCGGCAACGCCGCCTGCCAGATCCGCCACAACCGCCCCTCCAGCGTCCCGAACGCGCCCGGATACGGCCGCGTCAGGGCGCGCACGAAGTCGTAGATCGTCTGACCGGACCAGGTCCAGTCGATGCGCCCGTCGGCGGGCCGCCGCCGACGCAGCACGGGCTCGGTGCTCGGCGGTTGCGGCCGACCGGGCCGCTCGCCGGCGAGAAGCCGCGGCAGGAGCCTGAGCAGCATGTCGCGTGTGGACTCGGCCACGCGCTCGTACAGGGAAGCGGCGGTGTCGTACGGCGCGATGGGAAACGCCGTCTGATCGATGATGTCCCCCGCGTCCATCTCCTCGGCGAGCCAGAAGAGCGTGTTCCCTGTTTCCCGCTCGCCGCGGATGATCGCCCAGTTGATCGGCGCGCTGCCCCGGTTGTGCGGGAGCAGCGACGCGTGCGCGCTGATCATGCCCACGCGCGCCAGGCGCAGCGTCTCGGGACGGATGAACTGGTGCCATCCGACGACGAACACCACATCCGGCGCCAGCGCGCTGAGGACCGCCCGCGCCGCCGCGGCGTTGAGGTCCGCCACGTAGTACAGCGGCACGCCGTAACGGCGACACACCTCGCGGTAGTCTCCGGCGCCGCCCCGCTTCGCCGCGAGCTCCGGCACCAGCGTGACGGCCCCCTGCAGCGGAGCTCCCGCGGCCAGCAGCGCCTCGAAGGCCGGAATCCCCTCGGCGTGCATCCCGATCCACGCGAGCCGCATGGCCCTCAGCGTCGCGCTCTGTCCACCACATCGTGTACCGCCTCGATCACGTCGGTCACATCCTCGTCCGTGAGGCCGGGATGGATCGGCAGGCTGAGCATGCGTTCGTAGTTCCCGTGACTCACCGGATAGGAGTCCGGCGTGTAGCCGTACTTCATCCGGTAGAACTGGTGGAGGTGCACGGGGATGAAGTGGACCGACGTGCCGATGTTCCGCGCGGCGAGCTCCTCGAGGAACTGATCCCGCCCGATACGCAGCGTGCCGGGGCGGAGACGCAGCACGTAGAGGTGCCACGCGTGCTCCACGTGCGGCCGCGCCGTGGGTACCTCGAGCGCGTCGCTGCCGGCGAAGGCCTGCGTGTAGCGTGCGGCGACCTCGCGGCGGCGGCACTGGAAGCGTTCCAGCTTGCGCAGCTGGCGGAGACCCAGGGCCGCCTGCAGATCGGAGAGGTTGTACTTGAAGCCCGGCGCCACGACATCGTAGTGCCACTTGCCGCCCTTGCCGTAGCGGCCCCAGGCATCCTGGCTCATGCCGTGGAGGCTCATGACCCGCGCGCGCTCGAGGAACGCCGGCGATCCGGTGAGCATCCCGCCTTCGGCGGTCGTCAGGTTCTTGGTCGCGTAGAAGCTGAAGGCCACCGGGTCCGATCCCGCCCCGACGCGCTCGCCGCGGAAGGCGGCCGGGAGCGCATGCGCCGCGTCCTCGATCACGGCGAGGTCCCGCGCGCGCGCGAGCGCCCGGATCGCGTCGAGCTCCACCGGATGCCCGGCGTAGTGGACGGGCAGGATGGCTCGGGTGCGGGGCGTGATCGCCTCCTCCACGCGCCGTGGATCGATGTTGAGCGTGTCGGGCTCCACGTCGGCGAGGATGGGACGCGCGCCGACGTGCTCGATCACGTTGACCGTGGCCACGAACGTCATGGGCGTGGTGATCACCTCGTCGCCGGGACCGATGCCGAGCGTGTGGAGGGCCACGTGCAGTCCTGCGGTGCAGGAGTTGAGGGCCAGCGCGCCGGGCGCGCCGAGGTAGCGCGCGAACTCCTGCTCGAAGCGCTGCGCCTTCGGTCCGGTGGTGATCCACGGCGACCGCAGCGTGTCGACGACCTCCTCGATCTCCTCCTCGCCGACGGCCGGCGGGGCGAACAGCAGGAAGTCGCGACGGGTGTCTGCGGTGGGTTTCATGGCGTCGTTCTCCGTGGCGCGCGCATCAGGGTTCGGCCTCGGGACCGCGGTGCGGCCTGGGCGGCATGGGCATGCCGAGGGGCACGCCGCGACCGCCGCGCGGGCCGCGGCGCGCCGGCGTGCTGCGCCGGGTGGGCCGATGGCCGTTGCCGGCGGTGGTGTCGGCGAGCGCCTCGAGCTCGCGGCCGAGCGGCTGGTACTCCGGGACGAGCCCGGCGAGCGTGCGGAGCAGGACCTGCTCGTTGCGGAGCGCGGTGACCTGGGCCAGGTGTCGCAGGCGCTGGGCGAGCACGCCACCCGAGGTTCCGTTGCGCTCCACCACGCGGATGGACTGGAGCCCGGTCGTGAGAGCGCGTTCGTTAGGCGCCACGAGCTCCTCCTCCAGCTTCTCGCCGGGCCGGAGGCCCGTGAACTCGATCTTCACGTCCATGTGAGGCGTGAGCCCGGCGAGCCGGATGAGCTGCTCGGCCAGCTCGACGATGCGCACCTGCGTGCCCATCTCGAGCAGCGCGATCCGCCCGGCCCCGTCGGCCAGCACCGAGGCCTGCAGCACCAGCTGGACCGCCTCGGGAATCGTCATGAAGTAGCGCCGCACCTCGGGGTGCGTCACGGTGAGCGGTCCGCCCGCGGCGAGCTGGCGCTTGAACAGCGGCACCACGCTCCCGTCGGAACCCAGCACGTTGCCGAAGCGCACCACGCGGAAGTCCGTCCCCGAGGCCCGCAGCGATGGCAGCTCCAGCACCACCCGCTCCGCCAGCAGCTTCGTCACGCCCAGGATGCTGCTCGGGTTGACCGCCTTGTCGGTCGAGATGAGAACGAACTTCCGCGTCGCGTGCTGCGCCGCGCACCGCGCGAGCCGCAGTGTGCCGATGACGTTGTTCCAGACGCCCTCGACCACGTTCGCCTCGAGCAGCGGCACGTGCTTGTACGCCGCGGCGTGGAAGACCGAATCGGGCCGGTACCGCTCGAAGATCTCGTCGAGCCGGTCTTCGTTCGTGACCGAGGCGAGCACGGGGACCACGTCCACCGATGGATTCGCGCGCTGCACGTCGAGCTGCGTGAAGTAGAGCGGACTCTCGGCGCGCTCGAGCAGGATCACGCGCCGCGGATGGAAGCGGACGACCTGCCGCGCGAGCTCCGAGCCGATCGACCCGCCGGCTCCGGTGATGAGGATCACCTGGCCCCCGAACTCGGGCGCGACTCCCTCGAGGTCGAGCGTGACGGGATCGCGGCCCAGGAGATCCTCGACCTGCACGTCGCGGAAGCGGCTCATGTGCACGTCGCCCGTGACCGTGTCCTGCAGCGGCGGCAGAAGCTTCGCCTGGAGGCCGGCGTCCATGCAGCGCTCGATGATGCGGCGGAGCTGGTCGGCCCGGGCCGAGGGGATCGCGATGAGCGCCACGCCGACGCGATGCATCGCCGCCAGCCACCGCAGGTCGTCGACCGCGCCCAGCACGGCGACGCCGTGCAGCACGCAGCCGCGCTTGGTGGCGTCGTCGTCGATCAGGCCGACCACGTCATACAGCTGCCGGCTGTCGTGCAGCAGCTGGCGGAGGAGCTGCTCACCGGCGTCGCCCGCGCCGATGATGAAGGTACGCGTGCCGGGGCGCGCGCCGTTCGAGTAGAAGCGCGCGTACAGCCGCTCGTGCAGCACGCGCGCGACGATGCGGATGCTGCCGAGGAAGAGGAGGGCGAACAGTCCCTCGAGGATGAAGACGGAGAGCGGGATGCCCTCGAGCCGGCCGGCGACGGCGAGCACGAGCGGTAACAGGAGCGATCCGGTGACCGTCGCGCCCGCCAGGCGCAGCAGGTCCTGCAGCCCGACGTGACGCCAGAGCCCGTGATCGAGCTGGAAGCGGTAGAGCAGTACCAGGCGCAGCAGCACCAGAAAGCCCACGGTCTCCACGGCGCGGCCGAGCACCGGCGGGGTCATCCGGAACTCGTAGACCACGGCGAAGGCCGTGAACCAGCCCAGCGCGCAAAGCGCGAGCTGGGCTCCCATGATCAGCAGCCGCCGGCGGACCGGGGAGCGAAGCAGGACACGCAGGTTCCTCATACGACGGAGGCCGGGGGGCACGTTCCGCGCCGCCTGTCACGGCGCGGTCACGGCTGTGGTCGCGCCTGGACGGGAGGCTTGATGCACTGGCACTTACGGCGATTCCTAACGAGACGAACGCGACGGTGTGCGCGCCGAGCTCGCCCGCAACGAAACGCAGCCGGGCTTCCGTCACCGCGCTGCGAAACGGTGCCCACCGTGACGCGTCGTCGTCGCGCGTGCCGGGCATCCCGCCACCCGACGACGGTACCGAGCTTGCATCCCCGGATGCGTCCGATGGACCCGATGTGGAGTCGCCTCTCGAGTCGCCTCTCTCTTCCGGATCATTCGCATGTCCTCCGATCGATTCCCACCGATGCGGCGTGCCGACGCGGAGCTCGTGCTGCGACGCGGCGACGAGATGCTGCCGCCGTACGCCGCATCGCCGTCCTATCCGTCACCGGCGTCGCTGGCCCCCGCGGCCTCGTCCCCCGTGCCGCCGACCGACTGGCATCGTTATGCCGTTGCCGTCACGCGACACAAATGGATCGTGCTCGCGCTCACGCTTGCCGGCACGCTCGCCGGCGTGGTGGCCACGCGATTCCTCGACCCGCGCTACGCGGCGCGCGCCACACTGTGGATCGAGGTCGCGGGCCGCGAGCGGGACCCGCAGGCCGAGGATGGCCTCGTGCTCACTCCGAGCTGGAGCACGCTCGTCACGTCGCACGCGGTCCTGGACTCCGTCGTGCGCGGCCTGCGGCTCTTCGTGCGGCCCGACATGCCTAACGACCGGGCCGCGCTCGCGACCCTGGAGCTGCGCGAGGGCGTCGTGCCCGGCCGCTACCGGCTCGTCGTCGACGCCGAGGGCACCGCGGCCGAGCTGCGGCGCGAAGACGGCGGCGTCGTCCAGCGCGGCGCCCGCGGCGACACCCTCGGCGTCGCCGCAGGTTTCGCCTGGGCCCCCGCCCCGGCCGAGTTCCTCCCCAAGCGCGAGATCCCCTTCACCGTCGTCGCTCCCTACGACGCCGCCCAGGGCCTCGCGACGTCCCTCAAGATCCGGCCCGATCCCGGCGGCAGCTTCGTCACCCTCGAGCTCCGCGGCACCGACCCCGACCGCACGACCGCGACCGTCAACGCGATCGCCAACCGCGCCGTCACCGTCGCCGCGCAGCTCAAGAAGGAGAAGTACCAGGAGCTCAGCGCCATCCTCGGTGAACAGTACGCCCACGCGCAGAACGCCCTCCGCCAGGCAGAGTCCCGCCTCGCGGGATTCCAGATGCGATCCGCGGAGCTCATGCGCAGCCGCGGCCAGCCCACGGTCGCCAGCCTCGGCGCGTCCACCAACCCGGCGCTCAACGCCTCCATTGAGCTGCGCGTGCAGCTCGAGCAGACACGACGGGAGAAGCAGGCGCTCGAGGAGCTCCTCCGGACCCCCGCCGGCACCGGGACGCGTATCGCGGCGCTCGCCACGATCCCCGCCGCGCGCGAGTCCCCGCAGCTCACGGTCGCCCTCGAGGAGGTGACCCGGAAGCAGGCCGAACTGCGCGCCCTCCGCCTCCGCTACACCGACGAGAGCGCCCCCGTGCGCGAAGCGCTCGCCGACCTCGAGCAGCTGGAGCAGCGCACGATCCCTGCCCTCACCCGACAGCTCATCGCCGAGTTGAGCACGCGCGAGTCGCTCGTCGCGCCACGCGTCGACTCCGCGTTCACCTACCTCACCGAGGTGCCGGAGCGCGCCCTCTCCGAGGCGCGCCTGGCGCGCGACGTCGAGAACGCCGCCACGCTCGCGGCCACCGTCGGACAGAAGTACGAGAATGCCCGGCTCGAGCTGCTCAGCAGCCAGCCCGACATCCGCGTGCTCGACTCGGCGGTCACGCCGCAGCGTCCCATCTCGGACTTCGGGCCGCTGCTCATCGTCCTCGCCTTCGCCACGAGTCTCGTGCTGGCCGTCATCGCGGTCACGCTCAAGGACCGCGTGGATCCACGGCTGCGCTATCCCGAGCAGGTCACGCGCGAGATGCACCTCCCGATCCTCGGCGCCATCCCGCTCATCCGCACGAAACGCGTCGCCGATACGAATGGCGAGGCCTTCTCCGAGACGATCGACGCCTTCCGCGCCCTGCGCGTGCGCGTCCTGCACGCGCACGGCGTGGAGGGACCCGTCCTCCTCACGATCACCAGCCCCGCCGCGGGCGAAGGAAAGTCCTTCGTGTCCCTCAATCTCGCGCTCGCCTTTGCGTACGCCGGATACCGCACCCTGCTCGTCGACGGCGATGTCCGTCGCGGCGTTCTGCACACGGCGCTGCAGGAGGATCAGCGGCCCGGACTGACCGACGTGCTCGCAGGCGACCAGGCGCTCGAGGCCGCGCTGCAGACCACGGAGTACCCCGGCCTCACCTTCCTCAGCTCGGGCACACGGATGCACCGCGCGCCGGAACTCCTGATGGCGCCGAAGCTGCGCGAGATCGTCGGACGGCTCACGCAGGAGCACGGCGTCATCATCGTCGACAGCCCGCCGCTTGCTGCCGGCATCGACCCGCTGGTGCTGGCCACCATCACCGGCAACCTGATGCTCGTGCTCCGCTCCGGGTCGACCGATCTCCCGCTGGCCACCGCCAAGCTCGAGGTGGCCGACTCGCTGCCGCTCCACACCATCGGCGCGGTGCTGAACGGCGTGCGGGACGGCGGCCCGTTCCGCTACTACACCTACGACGCCGACGACTACCGAGATGGCGACGTGACTGGAGCCGGCCGCCGTGAGAGCTGGCGCACGTTGCTGGGAGGTCGCACATGATCCCGTTCATTGCAGGTGCACGGCACCCGCGCGGTTCCGTCGCGCCGGGCGCGTGGCGCGTCCCGCTCGGCGCCGCGTTCCTCACGCTGGCCCTGATCACTCCGCCCGGGGCCGCGCAGACGCCGAAGCCTGACGGCGCCGCGGCGTACCGGCCGCTCGCGGAGCGCGGCGCACTCGAGCGCGTCGTCGCGGACCTCGGGACCGCCGCACCGGCCGCTGTCGCGCGCACGCGGCTGCGCGACGGCGACTTCCGTCCGGGCGACTTCCTGCTCCTCGAGGTCCAGGGCGAGGAGGCGCTCACGGACACGTTCACCGTGGCGCCGGACCTCACGGTGCTGCTGCCGCCGCCCATCGTGGGCGCGCTCCCCCTCAAGGGCGTGCTCCGCAGCGAGCTGCAGGATCATGCGGCCACGTTCGTGCGCCGATTCGTCCGCGACGCCGTGGTGCGGGCGCGCCCGCTCATGCGACTCTCCGTGCAGGGTGAGCTGGTGCGACCGGGCTTCTACCACGTCCCCGCCGACGCCGCCCTGGGCGAGGCCCTCATGGCCGCCGGGGGCACGCGCCCCGAGGCGAATCTGAAGACGCTGCGTATCGAGCGCGACGGCAAGCCGATCATGAGCAACGTCATGCTGCAGCGCGCCATCGAGCAGGGGCTCACGCTCGATCAGGTCCAACTCCGTGGCGGCGAGGTCATTGCCGTGGATCGGAAGCCCAACGTGACCTGGGTGGACGGACTGCGCGTGCTCTCGCTCGTCGTGAGCATCTCGGTCGGTCTCTATGGGCTTTCGCGCGCCTTCTGAGCCGCTCGCCCCGGGAAGAATCACCACGCGGGCGCGACATCCGTGGAGCCTCGCCGGCGTCGCGGGAGTCGCGCTCCTCGTCTGGGCCGGCGGTTGCCGCGTGGACGATCTCGTCAATCCCACGATCCCGGGCCCGGGCGCGGAAGGTCCCCCGTCCGGGAACGCCCAACGGCTGGAGTTCGTCACCCAGCCCGATGACGTCGAGGCAGGAGGCGTCATCGCCCCGCCCATCGAGGTCGTCGCGCGCGACGAGGACGGGCGCGTCGCCACGAGCTTCACCGGCATGATCTCGCTGGCGGTCGAGGAGCGTGACGCGAACGTGACGCTCCGCGGCCTCACGGGACGACCGGCCGTCGCCGGCGTCGCGGTCTTCGCCAACCTCTCCGTCGACCGACCCGGACGCGGCTACCGCCTCGAGGCGACGGCTCACGGCCTGACGCGCGCCGTGAGCGATCGGTTCGACGTCGACGCGCGGCCGGGCGGGCCCGCCCAACTCTGGCGGCACCGTGGCGAGTCCCAGACCGACACGATCCACGCAACGTTAGGCGATCCCTACGTCGTTCGCGTCGTGGACGCGCACGACAACCCGGTCCCTGGCGTGACCGTGCAGTGGCAGGTCGAGGGAGGCGGCGGAACGGTCGCACCGGCCGCCGGAGTGACGGACGAAAGGGGAGAGGCCGCCGCCCGGCACACGCTCGGCGGCCAGCTCGGGGAACAGCGCGTTCTGGCGAGCGTGCAGGGAGCCGACCAGCGCGTGACCTTCACCGCCACGGCGATCCATGGGGCGCCGGCGTCGCTCCTGTTCGTCCAGCAACCCACCAACGCGGAGGAGGGCGAGCGGATCCGGCCCCCGCCGGCGGTGGCGGCCTTCGACCGGCTCGGCAACCCGGCCACCCACGCCGGGGGTGAGGTCTCCCTCACCCTCCTGACGCTCAGCGGCTCGGCGCGCGCCCGCCTCCGTGGCGACACGGATCGGCCGCTCGTGGACGGCGTCGCGGTCTTCACCGATCTCGAGGTCGATCGCTCGGGATCAGCGTACCTGCTGCGCGCGCGCCTGGGCAGCCTGGCGACCACCAGCCAGCCCTTCCGCGTCGACGACGACTGATGCGCTGTCCACGCTGCGGATCCGTCGAGCTGCCGTCCGATGGTCGCGCCTGTCCGCGCTGCGGCTTCTCCAGCCGCCAGCTCCCCTCCCCCGACGACGCCGACCTCCCGGCGTCGCTCGACGAGGCCGCGCGCGCCGAGCTCGCCGGTCAGTTCGACCTCGGTGCGGTCGCGGAGACCGACACGGTCTCGATCACGTATCTCGCGGAGGACCTCACCGCGCACCGCCCCGTCGCCGTGCGCGCCTTCGATCTCGCACTCCTGAAACGCGCCGGAATGGCCACCGCCGTACAGGGCGCGCTGGCCACGGCCGGGACGCTCAACCATCCGCACATCGTGCCGCTCCATCGCTCCGGTGCCACGGCACGTGTGCTCTGGTGCGCGAGGCATGCGCCCGACGGCCGATCACTCGCCGCGACGCTCGCGTGGGCCGGCCCGCTCGACCTGTCGACGTGCCTCGGCCTCGTGGAGCAGATGGCGAGCGCACTGCACTACGCTCATCGCCGCGGCGTCGTGCACGGCGATCTGACCCCCGCGAACATCGTCATGAGCGAGAGCGGGTGGGCGCTCCTCACCGACTTCGCCACCGACCGCATTCTCCGCATGCTCCCCGGCGCGGCGCGCGGCCCATCGGCCTACGTTCCGCCGGAGGAGAGCACGACACCGCGGCTCTCGCCCGCGGCGGATCAGTACGCGCTGGCGGTCACGGTCTGCGAGTGCCTGACGGGTCCATGGCCGCCCGATCTCATGGCGACCGGCCCGACGCCGGCGCGCGAGCTGCTCGCCCAGCGCGTCGCGGAGGCACGGCGTGATCTTCCGGCGGCCGTCCGCGCGGCGCTGCGCCGCGCGCTCAACGCCAATCCGGCCGATCGCTTCCAGAGCGTGCTGGCCTTCGCCGCGGCGCTCGACACCAGTGAGCCGGCCGCCACCGCTGCGGCACCTGCCCCGACCGGGACGCCGCAGGAGGATTCCCAGCGCGTCGTCTTCGTCAGCGAGGGGCGACCGACGCGACGCGCGGTGCGGACGATCACGCGCCTTGCGCTCCTCCTGGGCGTGAGCGGGTTCGGCGTGTCGCGAGTGTTCCGCGCCGACGCCACGCTGCCGCGGCTGGCTCCCGCGGTGGTGTTCGCGCCGTGGCCGGGGTCGCAGCCGGCGGCGTCCTCTCCTCGCACGCCGCTCGCGTCCGCGGGAACGCTGGTCGATTCCGTCGACTCGGGGCTCGACATGAGGCCGCCGGATTCGGAGATCGACACCACCGGTCAGGCCATGCGCGAGCCCGCGCGTCCCCCCGAAGGCGCGCCCGCATCCGTCGCTGCGGCGGACCCGCCCGCGCCGGAGCGGGTCGCGCGACCCGCTCCGCGCCGTACGACGCCGCCACCGCGCCGCGATCCGCCACGGGTCGATGTCCCGCTGGCCCCGGGCCGGCTGTACGTGAGCTCGCGCCCGTGGGGAAACCTCCATGTGGACGGACAGCCCGTCGGCAACACGCCCGCGGCGGGCGTCTCCATCCCGGCGGGGCGGCACCAGATCCGCATAACGCGAGATGGCTTCATCCCCTGGGAGCGTGAGGTGGTGGTCGAGCCTGGCCGCGACCTCCGGCTCGTGGACATCATCCTCCGGAGGGTTCCGCCATGATGCGTCGCACCCGCCTGCTTCCGCTGGCTCTCGCGCTGGCGGCGTTCCCGGTCGAGGCGCAGAACGCGGGCGAGCTGGCCTCGCAGGGCATCGCCGCCTATCGGGGCCTCGAATACGAGAACGCGTCCGTGCTGCTCCGGCGCGCCGTGGCCACCACCGGCGCGCGCGCGCTGGCCGACAGCGCGCGCGCGGAAGCGTTCGTCTACCTGGGCGCCGCGGAGCTCTTTCAGAACCGCTCCGAGTCCGCGGGCGTCGCCTTCGGTCGCGCGCTCGAGGCCGAGCCGCGCTACCGGGCGGATGAGCTGGTCTTTCCGCCGGCCGTGACCGACGTCTTCGAGGCCGTCCGGCGCCGGACGGCGTTCATCCGTGTCGACGCACCTCGTGACACCACCATCCGGCCCGCACGCGAGCGCTTCAGCGTCCGCCTCCATGCCAGTGCGCCGCACGCCGTCTTCGTCGAGCTCGCGCTCCCCGATGGACGCGTCGCGCGCCAGCTCTACGCCGGCACGATCGGGGACAGCCTCGACGTCACATGGGACGGTCTCGGCCCCGACCAGCGCACCCCGCTCGATGGTTCCCTCTCGATGCGCATCATCTCGCAGACCAGCGAACAGCGCCGCATCGTCCGTCTCGGGCTGGAGGCCGATTTCGCGGGCGACGACACGCTCCCGCTCCCCCGGGAGCCGCGAGGCGCGGCGCTGCTCCCGGAACGGGAGTACAACTCGCAGCGTCTGGGGGCGCTCGTGACCGGCGTCATGACCGGAATCGCCGCGGCCGCCCTCCCCTCCTTCGTGGGCTCGGGTGAAGCCTCGAGCACGCGCTACGTGGTCGGCGGCGTGATCGGCCTGGCCGGGGTGATCGGCTTCATGACCCAGCGCGAGGACCGTCCGATTCCCGAGAACGTCACCGCCAACGCCGAGCGGCGCGAGGCGTGGCAGCGTGACGTGCGTGCCGTCCAAGCCGAGAACGAGCAGCGCCGGCGCAGCGCCGGCTTGCGGATTCGCACCGTGCGCCAGGCCACGAGCGATCCGGAGGGACGATGAGGGCTCGCGTCCCGTCCGGCGTACGGGTCGCGGCGTTGGCGCTTCCCGTCCTCGTCGCGAGTGGCGCGCCGGCCGCACGCGCGCAGTCCGACTGGTGGGGCGCCATCGTCGCCACCTCGGCACGCGAGCGCATCCACTTCGCCGATGCCAGCGAGGAGCTGCGTGGCCTGGTCCGGGGCCTCGAGGGCGGTGTGGAGTTCGGCCGCGTCAACCTCCGCGCGCGTTACGCCGAGGGAGCGCTCCGGCCTCCCGGCTCGGACATGCGACACGATCTCGCCGAGAGCTTCCTGATCGTGGGGATGCGGGTGGTGGGCGGGCTCGAGCTCGCGGGCGGACTGCAGGCGCGTGCGTACACTACCTCGCCAGGCACCGAGCGCTGGATGCTCTGGCAGCTCCGCGCTCGCTATGAGGCACCGGTGATCGCGCAGGTGGTTCACACCTACGCCGAGCTCTGGCGAAGCGCCACCGGATCGGTGAACGCGGTGAACATCCTCCGCACGCAGCCGCAGGGCACGGACTTCCTGGTGAACGTGGGCGGGAAGCGCGTGAGCAAGACCTTCCAGGGGGCACGGGGCGGCGAGGCGGGCATCCTGATTCGCGGATCGGGGAACGCGCCCACGGTACGCCTGGCGTACTCGATCGACGAGGCGCGGCTCGAGGCGGGTGGCTATCGCGATTCCATCGAGGGGCTCACGATCGCCATCGGCTTCGACACGCGCCGTCACTTCGACTGAAGGCCGCTCGCGGTCCCGATCCGCTCGTCAGGCGGGCGGCGCGATGGGCACGTAGCGGTCGCCGCTCGCCGGCGCCGGCTCCTCCACCCGGCCATCGGCGCGGGGGACCAGCCGGTCCATCTCGGTCGCGCGCAACCACTCCACGAACCTGGGGATTCCCACCTCCACGGGCGTGGCCGGGACGTAGCCCAGGAGCTGATGCGCCTTCGTGACGTCGGCACAGGTCCGGACCACATCGCCGGGCTGCATCGGCAGCCGCACGACCTGCGGTTCCACGTTCAGCGCGTCGGCGAGAAGCTCCACCAGCCGGGTGAGCGACGTGGTGCGGTTCCCGCCCAGGTTGATGAGATCGAAGCACCCCGGGACATCGCTCGTGCGCCGGATCGCGGCGACCACGCCGTCGATGACGTCCTCGATCCAGGTGTAATCGCGCTCGGTCGTGCCGTCGCCGTAGAGCGGGATCTCCGCGCGGCGCAGCATCAGGCTCGCGAACTTCCGGATCGCGAGATCGGGACGCTGGCGCGGGCCATAGACCGTGAAGAAGCGCAGCGCCACCGTGCTCACGCCGTAGAGATGGTTGTACGTGGCGCAGAGCAGCTCGGCCGAGCGCTTCGAGGCGGCATAGGGCGAGACCGGCCGATCGGCGCGATTCGCCTCCGAGAACGGCACGGCGTCGGAGTTGCCGTATACCGACGAGGACGATCCGAACACCACGCGCCTGATGTCACGCTTGACCGCCAGGTCGAGGATGTTCTGCGTGGCGACCACGTTGGCGCGGAGGTAGCCTGCCGGGTCACGGAGCGAGGGGCGCACCCCCGCCTTGGCCGCGAGGTGCACGATGGCGTCGTACGGCTCGCCGGCGAGGGCCCGCGTGAGCCCCTGGAGATCCGCGCAGTCCACCTCCAGCAACTCGAAGCGCGGGTTGCGGAGCGCGCGGGCGATGTTCGCGCGCTTGAGCTCGGCCGGATAGAACGGGTCGAAGTTGTCGACCCCGGTGACGGTCACGCCCAGGCTCAGCAGTCGCTCGACCAGATGGCTGCCGATGAATCCGGCAGCGCCGGTGACGAGAATTCGTTCGTGAGTCGGTACGCGGGACATCGCGAGCGCTCCATTCGATAAGGCTTCCTGATGAACGGCAACTCACGGTCCAGCGCGCGCGGCGGCGCGACGCCGACTTCGCCCGGGTGGGAGGAAGCGGGGTCTCCAGCCATCCCTCGCTGCGACAGGGGGTTGGCGACACGCCGGCGTGCCCTGCGAGGAGCTCGGCGCATCCGATTGCCGGAGTTGGTGGGACAAGGCGCCCTCGACGGGTGCACGGGCTCACCGCGGCGCGCTGCACTCTGTGGCTGATCGGTGGCCCGCCGGCGCGTGACAACCGGCGGCGGCGGCCGTAGCGTTAGACCGCACAGCCGAGGCCGCAGCCCGCACACTCGAGGATGCCATGCGCCACAAGGACGAGCTCCTGCAAGGGGAACTGGATGAATCCGCCTCCGCGATCGACCGCCGGCACTTCGTGAAGCTGGCGGCGGCCGCGGCCGCCGCGAGCGCGACTGGCGGGCTCGCGATGCCTGCGGCAGCGCAGGGGGGTGGGCGGGCGGGACAGGGTTCGCAGCAGCAGCCGCCGCCGCCGATCCCGTTAGGCAACGGCGAGCCCCCCGCGCTGCAGTTCCAGCCGTACCCCGGCGGGACCGGGGCCTATCTCGAGAAGCTCGCGCGCGAGCGCGGACGCGCGGCCTTCGAGCGCGCCACGATCGCGGTGGAGCCCTGGTCGGGCCCCGTGCCATCGTCCGAGGAGGAGGTCGTGTTCCTGCCGGTGCACCGGCTCGCGGCGTTGGTCCAGAGCCGGAGGCTCTCCGCCGCGCAACTCACCGACATCTACGTGAATCGGCTCAAGCGGCTCGATCCCACGCTTCTCTGCGCCGTCACGATCATGGAGGGCCAGGCCCGCGAGGCGGCGCAGCAGGCCGACGCCGAGATCCGCGCGGGGCGGTATCGCGGCCCCCTGCATGGGATCCCCTGGGGCGTGAAGGACCTCTTCGCGACGCGCGGCGTGCGCACGACGTGGGGTTCCAAGGCGCACGAGAACCAGATGCTCGACTACGACGCCGAAGTCGTCGTCCGGCTGCGCGAGGCGGGAGCCATCCTCGTCGCGAAGCTCGCCACCGGGCTCTTCGCCCTGGGGGACAACTGGTACCGCGGCCAGACGAAGAACCCCTGGAATCTCGCCCAGGGGTCGAGCGGGTCGTCGGCCGGTCCGGCGTCGGCGACGGCGGCGGGATGCGTCGCCTTCGCTATCGGCACGGAGACGCAGGGCTCGATCGTGTCGCCGTCGCGTCGCTGCGGCATCTCGGCGCTGCGCCCGACGTTCGGCCGCGTGAGCCGCTACGGCGGAATGGTGCTGGCCTGGAGCATGGACAAGGTGGGCCCGATGTGCCGCACGATCGAGGACTGCGCGCTCGTCTTCAACACGATCCATGGGGCCGACGAGAAGGATCCGGCCACGGTGACCGCGCCATTTCAATTTACCCGCAGCCCCGACTGGGCGCGGCTCCGGATCGGATACGACGAGGACGCGCCCGAGGCCTTCGTGAACAAGCTCCGCGAGCTCGGCGCGCAGATGAAACCGATCGGGGCACGGCCTGGTACGGCAGGTCTCAGTTCGTTAGGTGTCGAAGGGGCGACCGCGTTCGACTCGTACGTGTCCACGCTGCCGGCGGGGTACGTGGACTCGGTGCTGGCGGCCGGGCGCGGGCGTGGGGGCGCCGGACGAGGTGGCGCGGGACGCGGCGGCGATGGCCGCGGCCGCGCCGGTCCGCCGCCGCCGGCCGACAACAGCCCCGCCGCAGCGGCCTCACGCTTCGGCCGGGGGCGCAGCGCGCTCGCCATGGACTTCCTGCAGTCCCAGCGCCGCCGGCTCATCGTCATGCAGCAGATGGCCGAGCTGATGAAGGACTACGACATGTACGTGAGCGGCAATGGTGACGTCGGTCTGACGAATCAGACCGGACACCCGGCTGTGATCGTACCGTACTTAATGAGCGAGGGCGAGAACTCGCAGCCCCTGTGCACGACCATCATCGGGAACCTGTTCGAGGACGATCGGATCCTGTCGGTGGCGAACGCGTACCAGCGGGCCACGGAGTGGCACATGAGGCGGCCGACGCTGTGAGCGCTACCGAGGTGACCGAGGTGCCGGCCGCCCCGGCGTAGGCGCGCAGCGCCTCGCGCAGGACGGCCGAGCGCGGATCGTCGCGATGCGAGTCAGCGCGGTGCGCGACGCAGGACAACGGGCCCCAGGCGCACCTCGGTCGCCGGCCCGCTGCCGCTGAAGCCGAACCGAACCACGTCGCCGCTCCCGCGAATCTCGACGCGCAGCTGGCTCGAGTCCGCGTTGAACACCTCGGCGGGCCCTTCGAGCACGCCCCACGTCACGCGCAGCGTGTCGCGCACGACGCGCCAGCTCATCCGCCCGTACGCGGGATGCTCGAAGTCTCCCGTATAGTCGGAGAGCGGGCGTGGCAGCGGTCGCTGTCGCCCCGCACGGGTCGCCGTCTCCTGCGCCCTCGCCTGCTTCCCCTGCTCCAGCCGCTGCTCCACCTGGGCCAGGCGCGCCTGGCCGCGCGCGTCCGCATCGGCGCGACCCGCGGCCACGTCGTACACGTACGCCGCAATCACGTCGGTGAGTGCCCAGCCGGGAGCCCCGTTCACCTGCGCCACCACGCCCACGCGCCGCGCGGACAGGAACGAGATGTGCGAGCGCATCGTGGCATAGCTTCCAAAACGGCTCACCATCGGATCTCCCTCATAGCTCCCGATGTCCCATCCCATGCCCCAGCCATCGCGCTGGAAGAACGCGAACCGGGCATCCTGCCGCCCCAGGTTCTCGTGTGATCGGCGCACCGCAGCCGCGGGAAAGACGCGCCGGCCATCCAGCAGTCCCTCATCCATATGGACGGTGATCCAGCGCGCGAGGTCCGCGAGTGTCGCAAGGTGGCCGCCCGCCGCATTCATCGTGATGTCCCGCTTCCTGAATGGCTGCGTGACGAAGCGCCCGTCCGCTTCGAAGCTGTGCGGCTTCGCGATCCGCTCGGCGGGCACGTCGGACACGGTCGCGAACGTGGCGCGCATGCCGGCCGGCACATAGACCTGGTCGCGCAGAAAGGCCTTCCACCCCTCGGGCCGTCGCGCGGCGATGGCCATCGCCGCGACGTTGTAGCCGAAGTTCGAGTAGCGCAGGTCGCGCGACCCGAGAGGCGCGTGGTACGCCGTCAGCTCGCCAAAGCGACTCTCGGGAAAGGCCCCGGTGAAGGCGGCGCTGATCACCACGGGCCCGGTCCCATCGAGTCCGTGCGTGTGCGTGAGGAACGAGATCAGACTCAGATCGCTCACATTCGCGTCGGGATGCCAGCGCGCGTCAGGCAGCACCCGCGTGATCGGCGCCGAGAGATCGAGCGCTCGCTGGTGCTCGAGCAGCGCGACGCCGAAGCCCGTGAACGACTTGCTCGTCGACGCCACGTACCACAGGGTCTGTGGGGTCGCGGAAATTCCGGCGCTGGCGTCGGCCTGTCCGAGTGCGCGCTCGTACACCGTTCGCCCATCGACCACGACGGCGACGCCGAGCGCGGGTGTGGCACCGGTCTCGAAGGCACGCCGCACGAAGCCCTCGATCCGCGGCACCATGTCATTCACCGGGGGATGCGCAGGGCCCTGCGCGCCGGCTCGCGCCGCGGACGCGAGGCACATCACGAGCGGAAAGACCAGGGAAGCGACACGCCGCCACATCGGCCGACTCCTTCGAGGGATGTGGACAAGCTACGCCAGGTGGGGGGTCCCGCCTTGTATGGATCAAACCAGGTCCGCCCCTGCAATCCGGCGGGCGGGGCGCCTCACGCCGCGCTGATGGGCGTGGCTCCGCGACCCACCAGCGCGTTGATCAGCCTGCGGAACCGACCGGGGTTGAGGCCGGTAGCCTCGCGAAACCGGTTCCCGAAGTGTGCCTGGTCGCTGAAGCCGGCCAGATGCGCCACGCGCGACAATGTGAGATCGGACCGCTGCAGGCAACCCATGGCGCGCTGCAGGCGCGCGCGGCCGAGGTATCCGGCGACCGACGTGCCGTACCAGGCGCGAAAGCAACGCGCGAGATAGACGGGATGCACCCCCGCGCCGCTCGCGATCGCACCCACGCGCGTGGCGCCATCCTCGTCGTCGAGCTGCTCACGGACGCGCGCCAGCCACGCCGGCGGCATCCCGGGGCGCCGTACGGCCGGCGTGACCGCGGCCAACAGCTCCACCACGTCGGGATCGTCGGTCCCCGCCAGGCTGACACCGGCCTCGAAGCGCTGCAGCAGTCGCACCATCGGCCTGACCGCGAGGGACGCGTGGCACCACCTCCACTCCGGCAGGACCGTCACGTCATCCACGAGCGTCACCAGGGATTCGGCCTCCGCGGCGAGGCGAAAGATGAGCACGTCGGGACCGTATTCGTCGGCATGCTCCACGCCCGGCGCCTTGACGACGAGGCTGAGGGGCCCGGCGCGTTCCTCCCCGCCCCCCGCGCGCTCGACCAGGCGCCCTCGCAAGACGAGGCTGATCTGCAGTCCGGGATCGGCGTGACGAGGCTGCCGCGCCGCTGCATAACGCGTGAGCTGAAGCGAGAGCGGGTGGGATCGTCCGGTCCGCATGGTTCCGGATCCTACGCGCGGCGTGCTCCCGCGGTTTCCGCGGCTGGCAGTCCGGGTGATACCCGCGAGGGGCGCCGCTGCCACTGTCATCCCGAGGAGCCGGAGGCGACGAGGGATCTGCTCCCCCTGCCCGGTAGCCGGCCACAGGCGAATCGAGCGCAGATCCCGCGTCGCTGGCGCTCCTCGGGATGACAGCGGAGGGGACGACCGGAAGTTGGCGCCAGCGTCTCCTGCCTCCGGGCTATCCGGGCAGCCTGGCCAGGTGGTCGTAGCTGGCGCGAATGCTCGCCATCGGGTCACCCGGATTGTCGTGCTCCACGAAGTAGTGCCGGATCCCCGCCTGCTCGGCCTGCGCGAAGTACCTCGCGAACGGGAGCTGACCCGCCCCCACGTCGACCATCGCCCCGCTCGCATCCATGTCCTTCACGTGCACGCTGTAGAAACGCCCGGGGTGCTTCGCGAAGTACGCCAGTGGATCGCGTCCACCCTTCGCGATCCAGAACAGATCCATCTGCATCAGCACGAGCTTCGGATCGCACTCGGCCAGGAGGATGTCGTAGCCGATCGTATCGCCTAACGGGCGAAACTCGAAGTCGTGGTTGTGGTAGGCGAGCGTGATCCCGGCCCGTGCGGCCTCCGCGCCCGCGCGGTTGAACTCCGCCGCCACGCGCTGGTAGCCGTCGGCCGTCTGCTCCGACCGTGGCAGGGACGCGCACACCAGATAGCGATGCCCGACGACCTGCGCCTCTTCGAGGGCCTGCGCCCAGCGGGTGCGGATCGTGTTGAGGTCACCGCCGTGCGACGACGGCGCGGTCAGGCCATTCGCGTCGAGCAGGGACCTGATCTGCTGCGGAGTGCGCCCGAAGTACCCCGCGAACTCGACCTCCTTGTACCCGATGCGGGCTACCTCCTCGAGGGTGCGCTCCACGCCTTGCTGCATGGAACTCCGAACCGTGTAGAGCTGCACTCCGATCCGGGAGAGCGACGAATGACGAGTGACGGGTGCCGAGCAGGCGGACGCGAGCCTCGGCGCCACGAGCATCGCTCCACTGGCGAGCAGGAACTCACGACGCGAAAGCGCCGCCGCATCAGATCTGTCCATGCCCGATTCTCCTCGTCACTCTGGTAGCGGGGACCGCGTGGGATGACCGAGTAGCCCGCCGCTTTGCTGTTTCCTCACCCGTCCTAGAGCTCATTCCGCTTCAGGAGCTCCACCGCCCGATCCGCGGCCCGTGCCGTCAGGGCCATGTAGGTAATCGACGGATTCTGATTCGCGTTCGACGTCATGCACGCGCCGTCGGTCACGAAGACGTTTGGCACGTCCCAGCACTGGTTCCAGGCGTTCAGCACCGACGTCTTCGGATCGCGTCCCATGCGGGCCGTCCCCATCTCGTGGATCACGAGCCCCGGCGGGTTGTTCTCCTCGATGGGCGTGATCTCGGTGGCGCCGGCGGCCTCCAGCATCTCGCTCGCCGTCACCACCATGTCCTTGAGCATTCGCTTCGCGTTGTCGTCGTAGGCGCACTCCACGCGCAGCGCCGGGATCCCCCAGGCATCGACGATCGCCGGATCCAGCGTGATGCGATTCGAAGGGCTCGGGAGATGCTCACCGAAGCCGTACACCCGGAAGGTCCACGGCCCCGGATCGCGGATCAGCGCGGCCTTGAAGTCGGCACCGAGGCCCTCGCCCGATTGCCCCCGCGACCAGCCGTCGCGGAACGCGCGCCCCTGGAAGCCGTAGCCGCGCACGAAGTCCGGGTGCCGCGCCTTCACGTTGCGGAATCGCGCGACGTAGAACCCGCCCGGGCGGTTCCCGATCGCCTTGCGATCCGCGAGCCACGGCACCACGCCACGGGCTCCGCCGCCCATGATATGGTCCATCAGATTGCGACCGAGCTCACCGCTCGCGTTCGCGAGGCCGTTCGGAAACTCCGGCGTGGAGGAGTTGAGCAGGATGCGCGCGCTCTCGAGAGTGGACGCACAGAGGAACACCACGCGCGCCCGGAACTCCAGCGCCTGACGCGTGTTCGCGTCGATGACCCGCACGCCCGCAGCGCGACGCGTGCGCGGGTCGAAGATCACGCTGTGCACCACGCTGAAGGGCCGCAGCGTGAAGCGCCCCGTGGCCTGCGCCGCCGGCAGCGTGCAGTGCACACTGTTGAAGTACGAGAACGTGGCACAGCCGCGCTCGCACGTGCCGCACAGGTGACAGGCCTGACGGCCGCCGAGCGGTTGCGTGAGTATCGCCACGCGCGCGTTCGTCACCACACGCTCCCCGCCGAAGCGGGCGCGCACCGCGTCGCGGAAGCGCGCCTCCGCACAGTTGAGCGGCCACGGCGTCTGGAACTGTCCGTCGGGAAGCTGCGGCAGCCGCTCGGGGTTCCCCTGCAGCCCCACGAAGCGCTCGACGTGATCGTACCACGGCGCGATGTCCGCATAACGAATGGGCCAGTCCACGCCCACGCTCTCGCGCTCGTTCGCCTCGAAGTCGAGATCGCTCCAGCGGTAACACTGCCGCCCCCACATGATCGAGCGACCTCCCACCTGCCGCCCGCGGATCCACGCGAAGGGCTTGTCCTCGGGCGTTGTGTAGGGGTGCTCGAGGTCGTTCACGAAGAACTTCCCCGACCACTCGTCGCACGCATAACAGCGGCGCTGGACGGACTGGTACCGCTCGAGGTATCGGCGGTCTCCCATGCCGCGGAACGGCCGCTCGTACGCGGGCACGTGCTCGACGTAGTCGATCGCGGGATCGATCGGACGCCCCGCCTCGAGACAGAGCGTCCGCAGCCCCTTCTCGCTCAGCTCCTTCGCCGCCCACCCGCCGCTGATCCCCGACCCCACCACGATCGCGTCGTACGTCGTCGATTGCGTCATCGCTCACACCGGGGCGCAGGGGGTGTACGTCGCGAACGCCATCTGCGTCCTCAGCACATCGCGCTGCACGACCTCGGACGTGAAGTACCCGTAGACGGTGAGCGACTTGAGGCGCCCGAACGCGTGAGCCGACCCGGAGAGCGCCGCGCGGTCACGGTCCAGCGCGCGCAGCAACTCGAGAAACGCGGCCCCGTCGAGACCCGCCACGCGCCCCTCGAGCTCCGCCAGTCCGGCGAGGAACAACGTGCGTTCACCGGGGCTCGCCCAGTCCGTCATGATGTGGTCGATGAACTGCGGGACCTGCACGTCCAGCGCGCCGGGCGTATCGGTGGCCGGGATGATCGCGTCGGCGACCCGCGCCACGAGCCGCTGCTGCGTCGCGCTCAGGGTGCGAAACCCCACGCCCCCCTGCACATCCCGGTGAATGCGCGCCGCGAGCTCGCTGGCAGCCTCGGCGGTTTGCGGCAGGAACGGCACCGCGGCGATCACGCCAAGGAGTCGAACCGCTTCACGACGCTGCATGGGCGGGCTCCGTGCGAGGTGATTCGTCGAACGTGGGCCGAAGCGCGGCTCGCGTCAATGAGAGACCGGGAAATGCTGCCCGCGTTGTCATCCCGAAGGTGCCAGAGGCGACGAGGGCCTGCCCCGAGCGAGCGCCAGCGACGAGGGCCTGCCCCGAGCGAGCGCCAGCGACGAGGGGGAACTGCCCACCGCAGTCGGGCCCCGGCCCCGAGTACGCTTTCAGTAGATCCCCCGTCGGCTACGCCTCCTCGGGATGACAGCAACCAGCAATCAGCAACCAGCAACCAGCAACCAGCTCCCTACCGCCCACCCCTCCCCCCCGGCCGCAGCCGCCCGAGCATCGCCCGCATCTGCTGATTGTTCGGCTGGATCGCGAGCGCCTTGTTCAGCGCCTCCACCGCCGCCGCCGTGTCCCCCACCGCCACCGACTGCGTCGCCAGCGCACCGAGCGTCGGCACCGACTGCGGATAGAACTCGAGATTCAGCTTGAGCAGCGCGATCGCCGCCGGCCGCTGCTCCAGCCGCACGACCTCGTTCGCCGCTTCGTTCAGCGACGGCTCGCTGAAATCGTACGCCGCCGACCCGTAGTACCGCGTGCGCAGCGCGCGATACAGCGCGATCGCCGAATCGGGACCGTTCGCCTGCACCGCGCCGGCCAGCGCCGCGCGCAGCGTCTGCGGCCGCGCCAGCCCATGATGGCACGTCTCGCAGGTGACCTGGTTCCGCGCGTCGATCGTGCGACCCGTCGTGGGGAGATACTTCGAGTTGATGTCGTTCACCATCTTCAGCATCTCGCGCGCGATCTTCTTCGTCTCCTTGCCGTCGAGCGAGTGATCGAGGTCGGGACCACCGCGCCCCCGCCCCTCGGCTGGCGCCGGCGCATTCGGATCGGGCTCGTGGCAGTGATCGCACCGCACGCCGAGCGCCATCGTGAAGCTCCGCATCACGGCCGTGACCTGCTGGCGTGTCATGTCCTTGGGCAGCACCTGGAGGTTGCGCAAGGGCTGGCCACCCCCGCCCCGCCCCCCCTCTCTCCCGCCTTGTGCCAGCAGCGCAGCGGGAAGGAGCAACGCAGACACGGTGGCAATGATGCCGGCGACGACAGCCTTCGAACGATCGAATGGCATGGCTCAGGACCTCGGGCTTCGCGATGACAGAGGTACGGACGGTCCCCTAGTCTGCGTTGAGGGGCGCCCGAGCGCGAGGGGCAGGGCGGCACCCGTCGGCTCAGGCGGATACGACCTCGTCCCCCGAGCGTCGTGCCGCTCCAGCGCCTCGATCGCGCAGGCGTCTACTGGCGCCCTTCCCCGCTCCCCCAGTTCACGATCGGAAGCCAGCGCCGCCCCGGGGGGTTGTTCTTCACGATGTTCAGCACCCCGAGCTGCACCCCCGAAAGCGACCAGGCGTAGTTCAGGATCCCGATCGTTAGGCCGCGCTGGTGACCGCGTACCTGGTTGAACGCACTCACCCCCACGCCGGTGAGCCGGACCTCCGGTCGGACGCTCGGGTCGTCCCGGTCCCGCAACTCACGCGCCCGGAGCCACGCGCCGGCAACCATGAATCCGCGCATCGCCTCGGCGGCGATCGCGATCCCTCCGATCGACACGCCCTCGAGGCGCGGTGCGCCCACACCGATCCCGCCGATGCTCAGGTACCGGATCGTTCCCCCGGCCCCCAGGCCGATCCCGCCGATCGCGATGCCGCTCACATCGCCGCCCGCCCCCATCCCGATGCCGCTGATGCTGATCCCCCGGAAGTTCCCGCCAACGCCCATCCCCACGCCCGCCAACCCAATGCCGCGGAAGTCGCCGCCGACGCCCGCGCCGAGTCCGCCCACGATCAATCCGCGGAACGAGCCACCGACACCGGCGCCAAGCCCCCCGATCAGCGCCCCGGTGCCGCCACCCCCCGCACCGACTCCGAGCCCTGCGGCCACCAGACCCCGAACCTCGCTCCCGGCGCCGATGCCAAGCCCTCCGATCGCCACTCCGCGGATATCTCCCCCCGCAGCGGCTCCCAGCCCGCCGATCGACAGGCCACGGAGGTTGCCGCCCGCGCCGAGCCCCAGACCACCGATCCCAATCCCTTCGACGTCACCGCCAACGCCGAGGCCCAGTCCCCCCGCCGCCACGCCACGGATGCTCCCACCGGCACCCACACCCAGTCCGCCCACCGCCACGCCGCGCATCAATCCACCAACGCCAAGCCCGAGTCCCCCGGCGAAGATGCCGGTCGCCTCGCGCCCGGCGCCGAACCCTCCGAGTGCCGCACCGATGCCGGTGATATAGTCATCGGCCGCGACGCCGAAGGCGGCAGCCGAAATGCCTCGGATCTGGGTCCCGCCGGTGGACGGGAGACCCAACGCCACCCCGGTGATCCGCCCGGCGCCGCCGCGGTACGGATGCCAGATGGTGGCGTTGATCCCGTTGACCTCCTCGAGCCGGCTGTCGCGGAAGTTGAGGCGCAGCCCGTTCACGCGGCGCGAATCGCCGATGCTGATGCCGTACCCGCCGACGGTGAGATCGAGGCTGCGGCGGCGCTCCTGCGCGTGAGCACCCGAGGTGAGCAGTGACGAAACGACGGCGCCGAAGAGGAGTGACCGGACCATGTTCACGCGCATACCCTGGCTCGATGGCTGAGACAGCCAATTTACGCCAGAGTCCGACGTGGGTTTCAGCCCTTGGCCCCGGCCAGTGTCGCCGTCTTGAGCTCCGCGACGAGCGCCTCCAGATGCCGTGCGACGATCTCGGGCCGCTCGAGGTCGAAGTGATGCGTCTCCGGCTCGATCAGGATCGACCCTTCGCGGTAGTGCTCGCCGAGCAACCCGGTCTCCGCGTTCTGCAGCAGGATGTCGCGCACGATCGGCGGATTCACCGCGTCGTCCTCGAAGACGCAGCGGATGGCGCGGACCTGCCGGCTGGCGTCGCGATACCACTGCACGAAGGGGCTCTCGCCGCCCGCCTCGAACGGCCGCACGACGTCCTGCGCCACGCGCTGCAGCGGCGCGAGCTGCGCCTCGAACTTCTTCAGCATCTGCACGAGATAGAGGTGTACGGTCACCCAGGCGTCGAGCTGCGCCATGCCGTCCCCGACCCGTCGCAACCCATCGAGCAGGGTCGTCGGATTGCTGGCGTCGGCATGGGCCACGAGCCGCGTCACGAAACAGGTCTCGAGCGAGAGGTTGCACCCCAGCGACAGCACGCCATCGAGACGCAGCGACGACCGGCGGCCCCCGAGCCGCATCGCGAGATCGCCGCCTGACGAGAACCCCGCCACCACGGTGTGGACCGGTCGCGCGCGTTCCACCATGTGCTTCACGAACGCGGCGGTCATCACGAGATGATCATCCAGGGGCAGCGTGGAACGCCGGCGTCGCGTGGGCTCGAAGCCGTACGGCGTGAGCGCCACGCACCGGTACGGCAGGGACCTGAGGTGCGAGGCCCATTCCATCGCGTCCAGGCCGCACGCGGGCAGGAAGCAGACGAGCACGTCGGACCGCGCGTGGTTGTCGAGGTACTCCATCGCGTCGCCGATCATCCGCGGATCGTACGACGAGCGCGCGAGCCTGCGGGCCAGCCCTTCGGTGATGCGGAACTTCGACGGCGCCACGGCGTGTTCCTGCGTGGTGGCGGCGGTCGTGCCGAGCGGGCCGGTGAGCAGCGCGTCCAGCTGGCGTACGATCTCGTGCGCGCTCTGGAAGCGATCGGCGGGGCGCTTGGCCAGGCACTTCATCACCAGCTCGTCCAGCGCCTCGGGGATCGACGGTCGCTGCACGGTGGGACGGTCGGGCGTGCGCGTCAGATGCGCGCTCACGAGCTGCACGGCCGTGGGCGCGGAGAACGGCGGGCCTCCGGTCAGGATCTCGTAGGCGACGAGGCCGAACGCGTAGAGGTCCGCGCGATGATCCATCTGCGGATCGCTCGTGGCCTGCTCGGGAGCCATGTAGGCGGGGCTCCCCACCACGATGCCCGTCGCCGTGATCGGCGAGCCCATGGCCGACTCGCTCACGGCGCGCGCGATCCCGAAGTCGGTGACCTGGGCGTGGCGCGCCGCGACCAGGACGTTCTCGGGCTTCACGTCGCGATGCATGATCTGCTTGTCGTGCGCGTAGGCGAGCGCGTCGGCGATCTCGCGCAGGATCCAGACCGCCTCGTCCACGGGCAGCTCGCCCTCGCGCGCGAGCCGCATCCGCAGCGACTCGCCGGCCACGTACGGCATCACGTAGTACAGCATCCCGTCGGCCTCGCCCGAGTCGATCAGGCCCACGATGTGGGGATGCTGGAGCTGCGCCACGATCCGGATCTCGCGCAGGAAGCGCTCGCCCCCTAACGAGACGGAGAGGTCGCGATGCAGCACCTTGATGGCGACCGGGCGGTCGTGCTTGGTGTCGTGCGCGAGCCAGACCGTGGCCATGCCGCCCTCGCCGAGCTCCCGCTCGACGCGGTATCGCCCGCCCAGGGCGGTCGTGAGTTGTTCGGCGACTTCGACCATCGCTACCAACCTGCGGGACGATGCGGGCGGGCGCCAGAGACAGTGGTGACCTGGAACCGCGGGGGCGGAACCGGTCTCCCGATGGTGCCCGAACCGCGGTCGACCTCCCTGACCGGGGAACCTCGACTCGGCCCGCCGCCGCGGACGCTGACCCGCGGCTGGCGGGAACCTGGGGAGCTGTCGATCAGCGGGCTCAGCGCACCGTGAAGCGCTGCACCACCCCGGCGATCCTCGGGGAAATCTCGGTCGAGAGGCTCCAATAGCCGCGGGCGGGGGCGGCGAGCTCGAAGTCGGCCGTCTCGCCAACGTCCAGGACGAACTGCGCGGCCTGCATCACCGCCTGCGAGGGGGGGAGGTCCGCACCGTCCTTGGCGATCGCCCGCCACTCCGCCACGGTCGTATCGCGCCGCAGGGTGATCCGGACCGAGCCGGCGGCGCCGATGTTCACGAAGCGCATCCGGTGCGTCCGGTTCGCGCCCAGCGTCGTTGGCCGCGGCAGCGAGTCGCCGTTCACCAGGATCCTCGGTGGCTCGGTTTCGCCGTCCCAGCCCACCGTGTAGACGTGATCGGTCGCGGGATCGAAGCGGTCTCCCGGCTCGAGCACGACGATGGGGCCGTAGAGCCCGGAGGAGAGCTGCTTCAGATCGTTCAGGTGCGTGTGGTAGATGAAGGTGCCGGCGCGTGGCTGCGTCAGGCGGGCGGTGAACGAGTCTGCCGGCGCGATCATCGGCGCCATCCGGGAATCGTCGCCGCTCCAGCCCGGCACGCCGTCGGAGTAGCTCTCCAGCTCGAGCCCGTGCCAGTGCACCGCCGTCGGCTCGCTGAGACGGTTCACCACGGTGATGTCCGTGGGTTCTCCGCGCGTCAGCACGAGGAGTGGACCCGGAATGGTCAGCGAATCGGCGGCCGGGAGCGCCGCACCCTGCTGCAGCACGTAGCCTCGCGCGCGGTCGGCACGGCCGCGGCGCGGGCCCTCGTGGACCAGCATCCGCAGCGTGCGTGGCGTGCCGCGCCCGGGGGCGACGTACCCGGGCGGCGGCTTCACCGAGATGCCCAGGATCAGCCCGGCCATGTGCCGGCCGGCATCCTCGGCGGTGTGATCGGCGTGGTCCCTGGACGGATTGAGCCGCGCCATGGGGAGGGCGTGAAAGCCGATGTGGCAGTGGAAGAGCCAGTTTCCCTCTCGCTCGGCCACGAACGACATCGCCATCGTGGAGGCGGCCCCCATCGTTTCCGTGACGACCAGCCTGCGCCGCGCGGCATCGTAGATCGTGTCACGCGCGATCGAGCCGCGCGCGGTCACGTGATAATAGAAGCCGTGCAGATGCATCGGATGCGGTCGCACCGAGACGTTCACGACGCGCCAGCGCAGCGTGTCGCCGATGGTCGCCGCGATGCGCTCGGTGAACGGCCAGGAGCGCCCGTTGATCGCGAGGGCATTGCTGTAGGTCGTGGAATCGAGCGGCTCACCCCAGATGTTCAGTACGAAGACCCGGTCATCGGTGCGTGCGCCGGCGGAATCCACCACGAGCGCCCCCGAGAGCGTCTCCCGTTCGCGCACGTTCCAGTCCACGGAGCCGGCGAATCCATAATAGGCGTAGGTCCCCGGCTCCCCGGCGACGAAGGTGATCGTACGCGACGCGCCTCGCGGCACCACGACGCTGTCCACGCCCGCGGCCGGGCGGGTCACGAGTCCGAAGAGCTTGAGCGTGGAGTCCGGCAGATCGTTGCGGACCGTTGCGCTGATGACCGTACCGGCCGGCACGCGAAGGAGCGGGCCCGGGATCTGCGCGGCCTTCCCCTCCTCGGCGAAGGCGGCGACGTCGACGAACGGGCCGCTGTCGGCCTCCGGATACCAGCGCGCCATGCGCGCCACGAGCCGGATCCGCAGCGTGTCGCGGGTCAGCGTCCCCGCGGCCACGCGATTGTCGTTAGGTGCAGCGCGCTCCGGCGTCGCCGGTGTGCACGCCAGGCAGGCCAGCGTAACGAGGGCGCAACCCGGCGCGCGGCGAAACCGAACGCTCACGACCACATCCTGGAATGTGAAGGTACGAGACTATGCGGGCAGCGGCGGGGACGCCAGTAGCACGCGCTGGCCTACGCCGCGCTCGGATTCGCGCGCCATTCTGCCGTCGCTGGTCGGTGGTCGTGCGCCGGCCGCGCGGCGCATGCCTCCGTGAGGCCCGACGTCACACGGACTCCGTGATCCGCATCGTGCCGGTGACGCGGCGCGACGGCACCGCGTTTTCTCGGTAGCGTCCTGACCGAGGTCCCCATGATGAAGACAGCAGTAGTCGGCGCGAGTCTGCTCGCCCTGTCGGTGATGATCGCGGCTCCCGCCAGCGCCCAGGGGAACGGGAGAGGCCGGGGCCAGAGTGCCTCCGCCGGGCGCGGGGCACATCCCGCTCCGGCCAAGGGTGCCGTGGATGTCGAGATCCGCATCATCCGCGACTACTTCGCCGCCAGCGGCCAGAAGCCGAAGCCGCTCCCGCCGGGGATCGCCAAGAACCTCGCGCGCGGGAAACCACTGCCTCCGGGCATCGCGAAGAAGCTGCCGCCCGACGGTCTCTTGCGGCGGCTCCCGGCGCGCAGCGGTACGCGCTGGATCCTCGCGGGCGACGTGGTGCTCCTCATCGATGTCTCCGACGTCGTCGTCGACATCGTCAAGGCGATCCTGTAGGTCATGACCACC
>DATIGO010000074.1:0-9464 GCA_035454665.1 Gemmatimonadaceae bacterium
CCCGTTCGCCGTCGGGGGACCCTCGAAGAAGACGAACGCCGGGGCGCCCTCCCGCGCGGCCAGCGTCCGCTCGAAGAGCCCCTCCGCGCGCCACTGCTCGAGAAGCTCGCGCTCCAGGGCGTCCGCCGGCCGGTCCGCCGGCAGCAACCGGTAGTGCCTCGGGGTCACGGCTCGAGCCGCTCCACCACGCCCGTGATCAGCGCCGTGAGGGCCGGCTCGGCGCGCGCCGCCACGGCGAGGATCCGCTCCACCGTCGCCTGCTCCAGGGCGTCGGGCAGGCACATGTCGGTGATGATGGAAATACCGAGCACGCGCATCCCGCCGTGCACCGCGACGATCACCTCCGGCACCGTGGACATCCCCACGACGTCGGCGCCCATCGCCCGGAGCATCCGGTACTCTGCCCGCGTCTCGAGATTCGGTCCGGGGACCGCGACGTAGACCCCCTCGCGAAGCGTGATCCCGAGGCGCAGCGCTTCCGCCCTCGCCAGGGCCCGCAAGGACTCGTCGTACGGCGCCGAGAGATCCGGAAAGCGCGGGCCGAGGCGGTCGTCGTTCGGTCCGATGAGCGGGCTGTCACCGAGCAGGTTGATGTGGTCGGCGATCAGCATGAGATCCCCGGCGCGCCAGAGCGGGTGCATTCCACCGCATGCGTTCGACACGATGAGCACCTGCGCGCCCAGGGCGCGCAGGACCCGCACCGGAAACGTCACCTGGCGCAGCGAATACCCTTCGTACCGGTGGAATCGCCCCTGCATCGCGACGACGTTCCGGCCGCCGAGCGTCCCGCACAGGAGCCGTCCCGCGTGCGATTCGACCGTCGAGAGAGGGAATCCGGGAATATCGCCGTAGTCGATGCTCACTGGCGTCGCGATCCCGTTCGCGAGCCCGCCCAGTCCCGTCCCGAGGATGATCGCGACGTCGGGCGGCGCCGCGACGCGCTCGCGGACGACATCGGCCGCCCGGGCGATCGCCTCGTGCGTATGCAACGCATCCGGGGTGCCGGAGGCGCCGGTGCCCCGGTTCACGTCATCGGCCGCGGGCGGCGCGGCGGCGCGGGCGAGAGCAGACACGGATGTGATCCGGAGAGTCGCGTCGGCGGCGACGTTCGGGGAGGCGAAACGAAGCGAGGGATACGCGATGCGAGACGGGACCTGAAGTTACGCTATTCCTTCACCAGGTCGTGCAGCCACGGCGGTGTCTCGGTGGCATCACGCGGCCCCACGTCGATCTCCTCGGGGGGCAGGTTCGGCGCGACAGCCGGGTCCCGGGCGGGAACGCCCGATGGGCCCCCGGCGGCCCGCGCCGGTGGGGCCGCTGGCGGCGTCGGGGCCGGCGGCGCCATGGACGGGGGTGCCATACCGGCGGGTACGGCCCCCGCAGGCACCGCCCCTGGCGCGGCGGGCGCGGTCTGAACGGGACGTGCCGGGAGCATCGTGGCGGGGGCCGCCTCCGCCGCCTCGATCTCCGCGAGTTGCCGCTCGATCATGCCGCGCAGCTGCGCGAGATATGCCCGGCGCTGCCGTACCAGCGCCTCGAGGTCCGCCTCGACCTTCGACAGGCCCGTGCGCGCTTCGTGCACGATGCGCTCCGCCTCGGCGCGCGCCTCCCGCAGGATGAGCTGGCCCTCCCGCTCCGCCTGCTCCCGGATCTCTCCGCGGAGCTGCTGTGCCGACACCAGTGCCTCGTTCAGCGCCTTGTCGCGCTCGCGGAACGCCCGAAGCTGCTCGTGGAAGCCCTTCGCCTTGTTCTCGAGATCCTGGCACTGCCTGACGAGGCGCTCCACCTCGTGGGCCACCTGGTCGCGGAACTGGTCCACGCGCGTCTTGTCGTAGCCCCGCAGCGCGCTGCCGAAGTCGTAGCGCCGGATGTCGAGCGGTGTGAGATGAAAGGATTCGTCGGGCATCAGTCTCTCGCTCCGAACAGAATGGTCCCCAGCCGCACCATGGTCGCGCCCTCCTCAACCGCCAACTCGTAGTCGCCGGACATTCCCATCGACAGCTCCGTCGCGGGATGCCCGGCATCCTGCAGGCGCGCCAGTGCCTCGCGGCAGCCGCGAAACGTCGCGCGCAGCACGGCGTCGTCCGCGTCGAACGGCGCCATCGTCATCGCTCCTTTCACCTCGAGGCCCTCCAGCGTGCGCAGACGCCTCGCCTCTGCTGCCACTGCGTCCAGCCCGTACCCCCCCTTGGATGCCTCGCCCGACGCGTTCACCTGCAGCAACACCGCATAGCGTCGACCGGTCGCCGCCCCATGCGCCGAGATCGCGTCCGCCAGCCGCTGACTGTCCATGGCGTGCAGGAGGGCGAACCGGTCGAGGTGCTTCACCTTGTTGCGTTGGAGATGCCCGATGAGGTGCCAGACGATCGGGACGCTCACCTGTTCCATCTTGGCCAGCGCCTCCTGGACTTTGTTCTCCCCGACATGCCGGATACCGGCTTCCCAGGCGGCGGTGACTGCCGCGGCTCCAAAGGTCTTCGTAACCGCGACGATTTCGACCGACTGTCCGTGACCGCCGCGGGCCTGCGCCCCAGCGATGGCCTCCCGAACCGCTGCGACCCGGTCAGCGAGCCCCCGAAACAGCATAAGATTGCATCTTATTTGAGGTTACAACGCGAATCAAGTAAGTCTCCCGCGCCGTCGCTGCGCGCGTCGAGCGCGTCGAGCGCCTCGTGCGGGCAGGCAAGCAGTCGCTGGACGTAACGGGCGGTGCCGTCCCTGGCCGGGCGCGTGACGGGCAGGAGGCCCGCGATCCGATCCCGCACGGCCCGCGTGTGCGCGGTGTCGATGCCGTCCGCGTGGGTCCACGATGCGGGCCGACCGATCCTCTCTCCCGCACGACTCACGAAGACGACGCCCTGCAGCTCCCAGAACGGCCGGATCTGCTGGCGGATCTCGCGGTCCAGCGCGACGGACACCGCGACGGGCCGGCCGCGCTGCTCGGCGAGGCGGGCGACGCGGCGCAGCGACTCCGCCTCGCCGCGCCAGCGCTCGACGGAACCCGGGTCGATGAGCCCCCCGCGCCGGGCGAGCTCGCGGCGGTACCAGTGCGCCCCCAGCAGCGGCTCCGTGATGGGCGTGACATCGAGGCGGCGGCGGTGCACCTGCTGCTGATACCAGACCGCGTAGGTGTCGTTGTCGCCGGCGAGCACGAGGATCGCGTTCGGGGGAGCGGACTCGAGGAGCGCCTCGCCCAGCGCGCGCGCCAGCGATGCATCGGGCTGGCGCCGCCGGTTGGCGTGGCTCCAGTTGAGCGCGAGCGGCAGGGCCGCGAGAGCGAGGCCCCAGGCGGGGCGGTGCCAGAGCCGCCGCGCGATCGTGACGGCGCCGAGTCCCGCCCACGCCGCGCCGGTGGCGAACGCCAGGGCGAAGAAGTAATCGCGCTCGCGAGCCTCATGCAGCGCATCCGCGGGCAGGACGCCGTGCCCGATGGAGGGGCCCGCGCGCAGATTCAGCACCAGCAGCACGCCTAACGATGCGGCGGCGAGCAGGAGGGCCACGGCGCGCGCGGTGCGGGGGTCACGGCGCCAGTGGGCGCGCGCCCCGGAAAACGCGAGCGCCGCGAAGAGGAGCGTGAACGGCGTCCGCCGCCACGACGCCGCCACACCGTCGTCGAGCCCGAAGGCGACCTGCCAGTCGAGGTACTGCAGCAGGTTGGCGAGCTGGAGCCAGAACGGGGCGCGGCGCGGCCACAGCCCCGGCACATCGTACTGCCGGCGGGCGACCACGTCGGTGAACCACTGCCACGTCTCCGGATTCCCCTGGTTCACCGCGGGGTCGTGCGCCGCCCGCACGAGCATGAAGAGGGTGGCCGAGGCCGCGAATACAACCACGGCGGCGGTCGCGAAGGGGCCGGCCAGCCTCGTGGCGCGCGGCTCCGGCGTGTCCGCGCGGTCGCCGACAGCCGACCCGGCGACGAGCAGCGCCACGCCCGCAAGGACGATCGGGAGGCGCACGAGGCCGAGCCCGGCGACGATCAGCATCGCTCCGCTCAGCGATAGCGCGACGGAGCGGGAGGGCGGCGGCGCGACGCCGGAGCCCTCGACGCGCGACGCGGCCAGCAGCACCGCCGCGGGCGCGGCCACCAGCGCGCTGATCTGCAGCGGGACCGAGAGCGCCATGACGTAGGCGAGGAGGACGCGGTCGCGGAGCGCCCCCGACCGTCCCGCCCGTTCTCCAAGGCCGATCATGACCACACCGAGAAGGAACGCGAGGGCGTAGACCTCGGTCTCCGTCGCGTTCTGCCAGACGGCGAGCATCCCGCCGGCACCGACCCCCGCCGCGAGCCCGGCCGCGCCGCTGCCCATCCAGCGCGCCACGAGCCGGGCGAGGAGCGCGCATCCTGCCGCGGTCGCGACGGCGGAGAGCGCGTTCACGGCGAGCGCCTGCGGGAGGAAGCCGAGAACGTCGGACCACACGCGCGCCACGAGGATGTAGAGCGGCGTCCCGGGCGGGTGCGGGATGCCGAGCGCCGCGATCGCCGCGTTGAACTCGCCGGAGTCCCAGAGCGTGACGTCCGGCGCCAGCGTGATCAGGTAGACCGCGAGGAGTGCGGCGAAGACCGCGAGGAACGTGCGGCGCTCGTCAGGCATGCTCGTCGGCATCCTCGTCGGGCACCCGTCAGCCGAGGAGGATCCGCGCCGCCACGTCGAGCGCGTGCCGGTGGACGCGCACGTCGTGCACGCGAAAGAGCCGCGCTCCGCGCGCCAGCGCGATCACGTGGGCCCCCACACTGCCCGCCGCGCGCTGGTCGGGCGCGGACTCGCCCGTGATCTCGCCCACCACGCGCTTGCGTGACGCCCCGATCATCACCGGGAAGCCCGCCGCGGCCAGGCGGTCGAGCCCCCGGAGGGCGGCGAGGGAGTGCTCGCTGCGCTTGGCGAATCCGATGCCCGGGTCGAGGACGATCGCCTCGCGCGCCACCCCCGCCTGGAGGGCGCGCTCCACCGACGGCTCCAGCTCTCGCAGGATCTCCGCCACGACGTCCGCGCCGTAGGCGGCGAGCGCGTAGCCCGCCATCTCTTCCACGGAGCCGCGGGAGTGCATGAGGATGAGGCCCGCGCCGTGCGAGGCGACGACGTCCGCCACCGCGGGATCGAGCCGCAGCCCGGACACGTCGTTGATCGCGTGCGCCCCCGCGTCCAGGACCGCGCGCGCCACCTCGGCGCGGGTGGTGTCGACCGAGAGGACCGCCTCGGGCACCCGCTGGCGCAGCACGCGCACGACGGGAAGGACGCGCGCGAGCTCCTCGTCACTCGTTATGCGTCGTGCTCCCGGCCGCGTCGACTCGCCTCCCACGTCGATGAGATCCGCACCCTCCGCGAGCATCCCCTCCGCCGCCCGCGCCGCATCCTCCACGCTCGCGTAACGACCACCGTCGCTGAATGAATCCGGTGTGACGTTGAGGATGCCGGCGATCCGTGGGCGATCGAGCGGAATCCGGCGCGCTCGCACGGACCAGCCGGTGACCGGTGACGAGTGACCAGTGACGAGGGGGGCGTGCATCGTGCGACGATTTGACACTGCCTGTGTTCGAAGGCTGCGAGGCCCCGGCCCGGGCCGCCTTGCCAGGGGCGCAACCTGTTCCCGACCTTCCAGGGTCGCTCCCCTGCCATCACCAGGATCGTCGTCGGACAGCGTTCGATCGACCTCGCGGTTGCCATCTGGCGCCCAGTCGGCACCCTTTCCCACCGAAGACCGTGTCGTGATCGTTGGCCAGCGGCGTCGGGGCGCGATCCATGTGTCCGCAAACATAGCCGAGGGCGCCGGGCGCGTGTATCGCCGCGACTTCCTCCAGTTCCTGTTCGTCGCCCACGGAGTGCCGTCGAGGCGCGCTTCACTCTCGTGGCAATCGCGCGCCGTCCCGGCCTCGGAACGGCAAAGGAGCTCGTCGCCATCGACGAGCTCCTTGAACAGACCCGGGAATGCTCACGCCCCCGACAAGCGCCGTGGCGACGCCGCGAGGTGCAAGGCCCCGTCACTCGTCACGGGCTCAGGCCGGGCTCGGCTCGGGCCCCCCGATCAATGGCGGCGCCGCCGGCTTTGGCTGGTGCGGCAGCGGTGTCGGTGTGGCCGGCGGCGACATCGGCGTCGTCGGCACCCGCGGCGGCAACTTTTCCCCACGTTTCAGGAGCTCGATGTCCTCGCGCGTGAGCGTCTCGCGTTCCAGCAACGACGCGGCCACGGCGTGCAGCAGCTCGATGTTCTCCGACAGCACGCGCGTCGCCAGCGCGTACGCCGAATCGATCACCCGCTTCACCTCGGCATCTACGAGCTGCGCCGTCTGTTCCGAGACCTCCCGCCGGCTCACGATCTGCTGCCCCAGGAAGACCTCCTGCTCGTTGTCCCCCACGAGCACCGGCCCGATCGCGTCGGAGAGACCCCACTGCGTGACGTAGCGCCGGGCGATGCCGGTCGCCTGGTGAATGTCGCTCGCCGCACCCGTCGTGACGCGGTCGCGCCCGAAGATCAGCTCCTCGGCCACGCGGCCCCCGTACGCCATCACCAGCCGCGCCTCAAGCTGCTCGCGCGTGACCGACACGCGGTCGTCCTCGGGAAGCGTGAAGGCCACGCCTAACGCTCGACCGCGCGGTACGATCGTGACCTTGTGCAGCGGGTCGTTCCCCTTCACCATCATGGCGCAGACCGCGTGTCCCGCCTCGTGATAGGCGGTGAGCCGCCGCTCGTCCTCCTTCATCACCAGCGACTTCCGCTCCGCGCCCAGGAGGACCTTGTCCTTCGCCTCCTCGAGGTCGGTCATGTAGATCTTGTCGTGATTCCGGCGCGCGGCGAGCAGCGCCCCCTCGTTCACGAGGTTCGCCAGGTCCGCGCCCGCCATGCCGGGCGTTCCGCGCGCCAGCGACGTGATCTCCACGTCCTCGGCGATGGGCTTGTTGCGGAGGTGTACGCGGAGGATCCCCTCGCGGCCGCGGAGGTCCGGGGCATCGACCACGATCTGCCGGTCGAAGCGGCCCGGGCGCAGCAGCGCGGGGTCGAGCACGTCGGGACGGTTCGTCGCCGCGATCAGGATGACGCCGTCGTTCGACTCGAAGCCGTCCATCTCCACGAGGAGCTGGTTGAGCGTCTGCTCGCGCTCGTCGTGCCCGCCGCCGAGCCCGGCACCGCGGTGCCGGCCCACGGCGTCGATCTCGTCGATGAAGATGATGCAGGGCGCATGCGCCTTGCCTTGCTCGAACAGGTCGCGCACACGGCTCGCGCCGACACCCACGAACATCTCCACGAAATCGGAGCCCGACATCGAGAAGAACGGCCGCCCCGCCTCTCCGGCCACGGCCTTGGCCAGCAGCGTCTTTCCCGTCCCCGGCGGACCCACGAGCAGCGCCCCCTTGGGGAGCCGGCCGCCGAGCTTGGTGAACTTCTGCGGGTCCTTCAGGAACTCGATGATCTCCTGCAGCTCGATCTTGGCCTCGTCGCACCCGGCCACGTCGGCAAACGTCACCTTGGGCGTGTCGCCCGTGAGGAGCTTCGCCTTCGACTTCCCGAACGAGAACGCCTTCGCCCCTCCCGCCTGCATCTGGCGGAAGATGAAGATCCAGAAGCCGATCAGGAGCAGGAGCGGCGCCCAGGTGATGAGGAAGCCGCCGATCGACGGACGGGGGCCCTGAGCCTTCACGCGCACCCCCTTCTCCCGGAGCGCCGCGACTTCCTCGGGGTCGTCTTTCATGGGCAGGCGCGAGGTGAACTTCGCCACGTCGCGCTGGTTCACCACGATCCGCTGCCGGAACTCGCCCTCGACGACGCTGCCGTCCTGGATCGTCGCGCGCGCGATGTTGTTGCGGTCGAGCTGCTCCCGGTAGTCCGAGTAGTCGAGCTCGACGGCTGGCTCGCGGCGACCGCCGGAGAACTGGATGATGGCCACCGGGATCAGGAGGACCAGGATCCAGAACGACAGTCCCTTGGAGAACCGCCGCCAGTTGAACGTGTTTTTAGGAGGAGTTGGTGGCATGCTGCGTATCTCGGGTGCTGCGGGCTACTTCAGACTAGCAATATAGGGGAGATGCCTGAAGTTCTCTGCATGGTCCAGCCCGTACCCGACGAGAAATTCGGCGGGCGCCTGGAAGCCCACGAACCTGGGTGGATGCTTGAGATGGGTCGACAGACCCTTGTCGAGCAACGCGCAGACCTCGAGGGAAGCTGGTCTGCGCTCCTCTAGTACCTCCATGACCTTGCCAAGGGTTCGCCCGCTGTCGACGATGTCCTCGACCAGCAGAATGTGCTTCCCCTCGAGCGCGGTATGCGGGTCGTACACCAGTCGGACGTCGCCGCTCGACACGATCCCGGTGCCGTAGCTCGCCGCGATCAGGAAGTCGACCTGGAGCGGTCGGGCGATCTCCCGCACCAGGTCGCTCACGAAGATGAAGCTCCCCTTGAGCAGGCCGAGCACGAGCAGCTCCCCCGCAGGATACGCCCGGGTGACCTCCGCGCCAAGCTCTCGCACGCGCGCGGAAATCTCGTGCGTGGTGAACACGACCCGATCGACGGATCGGCCCTCGAGGCGTGGATCGGTGAGGCTCAGAAGCGCACTCGCACACTCGGGTTCACGTCGGGCCTGGACGGCGCAGGAGAGTCAGTCCGCGTGGCAGCGGTAGACGATTGACGCTCCGCCGGCCCGCACGGTTGCGTCCGGAGCCCTCCGCACCCCCGGCACCCACACGATCCGCTCGTTCAGCAGCACGACCGGCCACCCCTCGCGCAGGGGACCCGCGATGCGGGCATCGGCAAAGAGCCGCTTGACCCGACGCCGGTCCTGTGCCGCCCCGGCCAGTCGGCTCCCCGGCGCGTCGATGCGGTCTCCGGGACGCCAGGCCCGGACGGTGACCTTGAATTCGTGCGAATCGGGAAAACTCGCCACCCAGGGATCAGCCGGCCGCGCCGCGGGATCAGCGGGGCCCGGATCCGTACTCGCGCCCCGCACCACCTCAAAGCGAAAGCGACCGAAGCGCAGCGCGTCTCTGAGGGGCACGTCACCCACGGCAGGCGCCGGGATCTCGCAGGGTCGCAGCGTGAAGACGGATCGCTCCCGCAGCACCTCGAAGCCACCCGAGAGCTGCATGCGCGCGCCGATCCGCGCACGCGGCGTGAACCGCGCGAGTCGCTCCGTCCCCCGCCGGTCGAGCACGACGCCCATCCGGGCGGCGATCGCGGGCCAGAGCACACGCAGCGATGCGTCGTCGAGTGCCTCGAGCGTCGCGGCGTCCACGGCAGGCGCGCGACCGGGCGGGGGCGCGCCGGTCCGGATCAGCCCACGCGCGACCTCGTCGAGCGCCTCCCGGATCCGGGCCGCCCCAGCCGACAGGGCGATCAGCTCGTTTTCGAGGTTCGGCTGCACGCGGCGAATGGCCGGCAGGAGGTCGAGCCGCAGGCGGTTGCGGAAGAAGACGCGCGACCGGTTCGTGGGATCGTCGATCCAGACGAGCCCGCAATCCCGCACGTACTGCTCCACC
>DATIGO010000075.1:0-6227 GCA_035454665.1 Gemmatimonadaceae bacterium
GGGGGAACGTGAATTGTCCCATCGCCGTGACGCGGGCCGCGGCGGTCTTCGTCCTCCGCACGCTGCTGGACGACGACGTCCCGACCAACGACGGGATTGCGCGCGCCCTCGAGCTCGTGGTACCCGATCCGTGTGCCATCAACGCGCGGTGGCCGGCTGCCGTCGCGGCCGGCAACGTCGAGATGTCGCAGCGCATCACCGACACGCTGTTTGCCGCGTTGGCCGATGCGGGCGTCGAGGTACCGGCCCAGGGGCAGGGGACGATGAACAACGTGACCTTCGGCGGCCGGGGCTGGACCTTCTACGAGACGTTAGGCGGCGGACAGGGCGGGAGCGCGCGCGGTCCGGGCCCCGACGCCGTGCACGTCGGGATGAGCAACACGCGCAACACGCCGATCGAGTCGCTGGAGCAGGCCTACCCCATTCGCATCGACGAGTACGGCGTGCGCCGCGGTTCCGGAGGCACCGGGCACCATCGCGGAGGGGATGGCGTCATCCGCCGCTATCGCGTCCTGGAGCCCTGCACGGTCACCCTGGTCACCGAGCGGCGGCGGCATCGCCCGGCCGGGATACAGGGCGGCGCCCCGGGAGCGGCGGGGGTCAATCTGCTCAACGGCGAGGCACTTCCCGCGAAGTGTCGCGTCGAGCTCTCGGCCGGCGACGTGATCACGGTCATGACGCCGGGTGGGGGAGGGTGGGGAGGTACTAGGCTGGTTGCTGGTTGCTGATTGGCTGGAGCTGGGTGCTGAGTGCTGCGCTGGATGCTGAGTGCTGCGCTGGGTGCTGGGTGCTGAGTGCTGAGTGCTGAGTGCTGCGCTGGGTGCTGGGTGCTGGGTGCTGAGTGCTGCGCTGGGTGCTGAGTGGGTGCTGAGTGCTGTGCTGGGTGCTGGAACGACGCTGCGCCGGTGGCTGCCGGCTATCAGATCGGCACCTCCATCCCCTCCGCCGCGGCGACCACCGTCACCGAGCCGTCTCGCTCTCGCACCATCTGCCGGCAGAGGGCGAGCTGGACCTGCAGATCCTCGTCGCTGCGCTCGGGGTCGTGGTGGAACAGCACCAGCGTCTCGGCCTCCGCCGCGATCGCGAAGTCTACGGCGTCGCGGTACGACGAGTGCCCCCAGCCGCGATGGTCCATGTACTCCGAGCCCGTGTACATCGCGTCGTGAATCAGCACGCGCGCGCCGCGGGCGAACTCCACGAGTTCCTCGCGGGTCGGCGCGCCGTCGGCATGGTCGCCGAACCGGTCCAGCTCGTTGTCGGGGATGAACACCACCGACCGCTCCGGCGCAGCATGCGGCGACAGGCGGAATCCCAGCGCGCCGCCGGGGTGCCGGACGTTGATCGCGCGCACCTCGAGGTCGTTCTCCTGGTGGCGGTGCTCCAGCATCTCCCGGAACTCCATGCGGGCCAGCAGCGCGTCGAACCGGACCGGGAAGACCACGGGACTCATCTGCTGGCGCAGCACCACCTCCAGGCTCCGGAAGAGCGCCGGCGCACCGAAGAGGCGGAAGTGGTTGCCCGCCTGGAACGCCGGCGTGAAGAAGGGAAGCCCCTGGATGTGGTCCCAGTGGGCATGGCTGAAGAAGAGGTCCCCGCGGATGGGCGCTCCGCCGGCGCCCGCCACGAGCGTGCGCCCCAGCTCCCGGATCCCGGTCCCGGCGTCCAGGATGACCAGGTGGCCGTCGTCGGAGCGCACCTCCACGCAGGTCGTGTTGCCGCCGTACCGGACCGTCGAGGGCCCCGGACTGGGGCAGGAACCGCGGGTTCCCCAGAAGCGAAGGCGCATCAGGCGTGCCTAACGAATCCTGATCTGCGGGAGCGCGCACGAGGCCGGAACGGCCGGCCCGCGACCCCGCCGGCGGGCTAGAGGCGCGCCTGGGCGAGCTGCTTGAGCGCCGCGCGGTTCGACACCGAGATCCTCCGACGCTCCACCCGGATGAAGCCCTGATTCTGGAAGTCGCGGATCGTGCGCGACACCGTCTCGCGGCTCGCCCCGATCATGTGCGCGATCGTCTGGTGCGTGAGCGGCTTGTCGATGGTCTCGACGTCTCCCTCCTGCGCGAAGTCGAGCAGGAGCTTCGCGATGCGACCCGGCACGTCGAGCAGGGCGAGCCCATGGATCTTGGCGTCGGCCTGGCGCAGCCGGCGCGCGAGCTCGGTCAACAGCGCCCAGGCCACCGCGGGATTCGCCTCCACGCGCCGGCGGAAATCGTCGCGGCGCAGCACCAGGAGGTTCGTCTCCTCCATGGCGATCACGTGCGCCGAACGGGGTTGGTCGTCGATCAACGACAGCTCGCCGAAGTGCTCGCCGATGCCAAGGACGACCAGGATGACTTCCCGCCCGTCTTCGCCGATCAACACCACCTTCACCCGGCCATCCCGCACGATGAAAAGCGAGTCGCCGGGGTCGTCCTCGAATACGATCACGCTGCCCTTCGGGTAGTTCTTTTCGCGTGTCAGTTCCGCGAAGCGCAGCAGCTCGGCATCATCGAGCTTCGAAAAGAGAGGTACGGTGCGCAGGAAATTGGCGGTTTCCATCGACGTAAGGCCTTGCTGGGGTTCCGGTTGTGGGGCGGGGCCACGAGCGGAGCCGCGTCGTGCCACTCCGCAGTCTGAGGACGCGGCGGAAGCGGCCCCGTCACGAGAATGGACTATTGTCTCCGGCAGGACAACTGCGTCGCCGCGCGTGACTGGTTCACTCAGGCTCAGGGAGGGCGCCGGGAACCGGTGCGGCGGGTCTGGACCTGGTTCGCCGAGGCCGGTCGGACGCAGCGCTCAAGCTGTTGTCCCCCTGTACTTTAGGGGATGGCTAGCTTATATTTCCCTGCTCTTTGCGAAATCTCCGTTGAGGTCCATCATGAAGTCCGGAATCCATCCCGAGTACGCTACCGCCACCGTGAAATGCGCCTGCGGAAACTCCTGGCAGACGCGCTCCACCTCCGGCGAGCTCCATCTCGATATCTGCTCGGCCTGTCATCCCTTCTTCACCGGCAAACAGAAGCTGATCGACACGGCGGGCCGCGTTGAACGGTTCCGTCAGAAGTACGCTGGAACCGCCGGGAAGTCGAGCTGAGCCTCCGCGCCCGGCTCGCCGATGCCGTGGCTCGCGCCACCGAGGTCGAGCGCGAGCTGAGCGACCCGAGGACGCTGCGCGACTCCAGGGCGATGGCAACCCTGGGCCGTGAGTTGCAGCGACTGCAGGCCGTGGTCGACGCCGGCCGCAAACTCGAGAAGTATGAGCACGAGCTCGCGCAGGCGCGCGAGCTCGTGGCGTTCGAGGACCCGGAGCTGGCGGCGGAAGCCCGGAACGAGGTCGCGCGCCTGACCGCGCTCGTGGCCGACACCGAGAGCGCGCTGCAGCCGCTCCTCGTACCGCGTGACCCCCTCGACGAACGCTCCTGCATCATGGAGATTCGCGCGGGCACCGGTGGCGACGAGGCCGCGCTCTTCGCGGCGGACCTCCACCGCATGTATACGCGCTACATCGAGCGGCGCGGCTGGCGCGTCGAGACACTGACATACTCGCCCGGATCGTTAGGTGGTCTCAAGGAGGTCGTCTTCCGCGTCGACGGCGACGGCGCCTATGGCGATATGCGCTGGGAGTCGGGCGTGCACCGCGTGCAGCGCGTCCCCGAAACCGAGGCGCAGGGTCGCATCCACACCTCGGCCGCCACGGTGGCCGTGCTGCCCGAGGCCGAGGAGGTCGACCTCGCCATCGACGAAAAGGACCTCCGCATCGATGTCTTCCGCGCGTCCGGCCCCGGAGGGCAGGGCGTCAACACCACCGACTCCGCCGTCCGCATCACCCACATCCCCACGGGCGAGGTCGTGCAGCAGCAGGATCAGCGCTCGCAGATCCAGAACCGCGCCAAGGCCATGGAAGTCCTCCGCGCCCGCCTCCTCGACCGGCGCATCGCCGAGCAGGAGGCCGAGCGCGCCCGTATGCGACGGGCGCAGGTCTCGACCGGCGACCGCTCGGCCAAGATCCGTACCTACAACTTCCCGCAGAGCCGGGTCACCGACCACCGCATCAACCTCACGGTCCACGACCTGCCGCGTGTCATGGACGGCGACATCGGGCGGCTCATCGAGGCCCTCCGCATGGCCGACACCGAGGAGCGCCTCGGGAACGGCGCGGAGGCACCATGACCATCGGCGCGCTCGTCTCGGAGCTGGCGACGCTGCTGGAGGCGGGAGCGATTCCGGAGGCGCGTACCGAGGCGCGTGACCTCATCGCGGCCGTGGCGAACGAGCCGCGCTTCTGGCCCAACCTTCACGCTACGGCACCGGCACCCGGTCCCATCGCGAGCCGCGCACGTGCGGCCGTCCTGCATCGCGTCCGCGGCGCACCCTTCGCCTATGCGGTCGGACGCGCGGCCTTCCGTCATCTCACGCTCGACGTGGATGAGCGCGTGCTGATTCCCCGCCAGGAGACCGAGCTCCTCGTGGATCTCGTCCTCGAGGCCACGCGCGCCGGGCCCGGCGGCATGGTCGTCGACGTCGGGACCGGATCCGGCGCGATTGCGTTGGCGTTGGCCGCTGAAGGGCGCTTCGACCGGGTCATCGCGACCGACGTAGACTCGGGTGCGCTGACGGTGGCGCGGCGGAACGCGCAAGCGCTGCGGAACGTCCTGCGCTGCGCGGTCGAGTTCCGGAGCGGCTCGGCAATCGCGCCTCTCGTCGGGGAGCGGGTCGACGTCCTTGTCTCCAACCCGCCGTACATCGCCTTTGCGGAGGCGTCCGACCTGCCCAATCCGGTCCGCGACTGGGAGCCGACGGCCGCCTTGCTGAGCGGCGCCGGCGGGCTCGCTGTCACGGCCGAGATCGTCCGGGGAGCGCCGTCCGTTCTGCGGAGTGGCGGCCTGCTCGCGCTCGAGGTCGACTCGCGCCGTGCCGCGCTGGTCGCCCGGCTCGTGGGGGACACCCAGGCGTTTGGGGAAGTGCAGGTCCGACGGGATCTGGCCGGACGTGACCGCTTCGTCCTGGCCACCTGCCGCCGGCCCGCGCCCGATTTCCCGCTGCGGATGCTATCCTAGCTGTAACGCGGCCTCGGCGCCGCGACGGAGCCGCAGGTGGCGACATGGCGTCGCGCGGCGCAGAACCTTCCTCCAAGTCCTCCAACGAGCGTGGACCCAATGCTTGATCAGAAAGGGCGGGAACTCGGACGGCTGATTGGCCAGAGCAGCGAATACCAGAGCCTCAAGCGCGCGAATGAGGAGCTGAATGGCGACCAGGAGGCCGTGCGCCTGCTGCGCCGAATGGAGGAGCTGCGTGTGACTGCCCAACGGATGATCGAGCGCGGCGAATCACCATCGCCGGAAATGGAGACGGAGCTGGACGACCTGCTGACGAAAGTGCAGGGTAGCCCTGCGTACCAGCGAGCCGTCGCGTCGCAGGAGAACTTCGACAAGCTGATGATGAAGGTGAACGGCTGGATCGCCGAGGGTATCAAGTCGGGCGCGGCCAGTCCGATCATCACCCTGGGCTGACGGATGGCCGATCTCGCCGAGCCGCACGGGGCGTTGATCGTCTTCGAGGGCGTGGAGGGGGCTGGAAAATCCACGCAGGTCCGGCGACTCGGCGGCCGCCTGCGCTCGGCGGGAGTCTCGTGCGTCACGGTCCGTGAGCCGGGCGGCACGCCGGTGGGAGACGTCATTCGCGAGCTCCTTCTCGATCCGTCGCGCCACCTCGATCCGCGGACCGAGGCGCTGCTCTTCATGGCGTCGCGCGCGCAACTGGTCCGGGACCTCGTGCTCCCGGCGCTCGCAGGGGGCGGCGTCGTGCTGTCCGACCGCTTCTTCCTCTCCACCTACGCCTACCAGATCGCCGGCCGGGGGCTCGCGGAGGAGGAAGTGCGGCGAGCGAACGCGCTGGCGACCGGTGGCCTCGTGCCCGATCTCACGCTGCTCCTCGACCTGCCCAGCCGGGATGGCTTCCAGCGTGCGGAACGGAGGGGCGATCCCGACCGGATCGAGCGGTCCGGGGACGCCTTTCACGCGCGCGTCCGGGAGGCCTTCATCGAGTACGCGACGCCGGAGTGGCAGCGGAGCCACCCGGAGTGCGGCCCGATCGCGCTGATCGACGCCATGGGTAGCGAGGACGAGGTCTCCGCGCGCATCGTGGAGGTGCTGGCGGAGCGTTGGCCGCGAACCTTCGCCGCGCTGGCGGGGTCTCACTCCTGATTCCCGGAGTCCTGGCATGAACAGGCGCGCGCTGGTCGTTGCGGT
>DATIGO010000076.1:0-17948 GCA_035454665.1 Gemmatimonadaceae bacterium
AGGCGGCCGGGGTATCCCGGCCGCCTCGTGTGTCGGGGATGCCAGCGTGAGATGCACCCGGATTCGCGGTTTCCCCGGACGTGCGTGCGCCTAACGAAGCGCCGAGTACACGAGAGTCGTGAACCGGTCGCCCAGGCCTGCCACTGGAATGCTCCACACGTTCGTGTAGATGAGGGCGATCAGTCGTTCCTCGGGATCGGCCCAGTAGGACGTGGCGAACGCGCCGCCCCAGGAGAAGGAGCCCTTGCCGCGCGGCGAGCGGTGGTCGTTTGCCGCGGTCTCGAGCCCGAATCCGAGCCCGAACGCGTTGCCCATGTCCGGGAGCTGGTTCGTCAGCATCAGCTCGACGGTCTTCCGGCTCAGGAGACGGACGCCGTCGAGCTCACCCCCGTTCAGGAAGAGCTGCAGGAACCGTGCGTAATCCGCGGTAGTCCCCGAGAGGCCCGCGCCGCCTGAGAAATAGGTGCCCGGACGTGCGGGGAAATCGGGATGCGCTCCCTCGATCGGCTCCCGTTCCGGGACGACCTTGCCGGACGAGCCCTCGTGCAGGGTTACGAGACGCGAATGCCGATCGGCCGGGAGCTGGAACCACGTGTCGCGCATCCCCAGAGGCCCGAAGATCCGCTTCCGGAAGAACTGGTCGAGCGGCATCCCCGAGATCACCTCCACGAAGTAGCCGAGGAGATCGCTGCTCAGACCGTAGGTGAAGCGCTCGCCCGGTTGGTGCCGCAGTGGCAGCGTCGCGAGGACCTTCATCTTGTCGGCCAGCACGTCGTTCGTCGTGCCGATGCCGGCGTGCACGCCGGCCTTCGCATAGATCGCGCGGAACTCCTCGCTCCCGATCGAGGGATAGTCCAGACCCGACGTGTGCGTGAGCAGCTGCCGGACCGTTATCCGGCGTTGCGTCGAATCGGACTGGTAGCTCGAGTCCGCCGGATTGAATTTCGTGAGCACCGTGTGCCGCCGGAACTCGGGGAGGTAACGCCCGATCGGATCGTCGAGCCCGAATCGCCCCTCCTCCCAGAGCATCATGACCGCGAGCGAAGTGATCGCCTTGGTCTGCGAGGCGATGCGGAAGATGTCGTCCTTCTGCAGCGGCGCGCGGGTGCCGACATCGCGATACCCGTAGGCCTTGTGGTACGCCACCCGGCCGTCGCGGACCAGCATCACGACAGCACCCGGGATCTGCTGCGCGGCGATCAGCCCTTCGACGAAGGAATCGACCCGTGCCAGGCGGTCCGGGAAGAACCCCGCGGGAGCCCGTGCACCAGGGGGCGTCCCACGCGGCTCGGGTGTCGTCTGCGCCGCGACCGGAAGGACCAGCGCGCAGGACAGCAGGAGGGCACACCGTTGCATGACGCTGACTCCGGATCTGGCGGTGGAAATGCGCGCTCCCCGGCCTGGGGACTCGGCGCGACGCACAAATCGGGAGAGTTCCCCGTGCACCCGCAAGGGGAGCCGGGCACGCCGCACTCACGCGCGCCGGTGGCGATCTGCCGGGAGAGGGCTCAGTGCGGCGTGATGACGCGGCGACCGGACGAGCCGGACGATGGCCTTGTCTCGGTCAGTAGCCGCGCCGTGAGGTGATGCGCGGCTTCCAGTCGATCGAGCGCGCCGGCCACGTTCTCCATCCCCTCCTCGAGCCGGCGGAGGCGGAGCTCCACGTCCCCGAGCTCGGTTGGCGCACGGTCTTCCCGCCCGCGGTAGCGGCCGAGCAGCCACGCGCCATAGAGAACCGTTCCGCTGAAGGCGAAACTTCCACCGATGATGAGCAGCGGAAGGAGATGCCGGAGATCGAGATCCATGGGGCTGTTCCTCGCGAGAGGCGTGCGGCGACGCGTCGGGGCCGAGGAGCCGTACGGGCGCGCCGCGACCGTGGTTTCCAGCGCCACGTCTGCGATGGCATCCCACCGAGCAGCACGTATCTTCGCGAGATGACCGGGCCCCGGGATTCTGCCGTCACGCGTCAGGTGCCCACCCTGCTCTTCATCGTCGGGCCTCCGGCGGTCGGGAAGATGACCGCGACGACTGGCTGAGGATCGACGACACGGAGCTGTCACCGGATCAAGTCGTCGATCGCGTGATCACCGCCTTCGGCCTGACGACCACGGATCGGTAGCGCTCACCCTCCCGCGTCCAGCTTCACCAGCTCAACGCGCCGGTTGTTCTGACGTCCCTCCGGCGTGTCATTGCTGTCCACGGGCTTCGTCTCGCCGAGCCCTTTCGCCTCGAGCCGCTCTCCGGCGATCCCGTACTGCTCGACCAGGAAGGTCCGAACGCTCAGTGCGCGCCGCTCCGAGAGGCTCAGGTTGTGGGCGTCGTCACCCGTGGCATCCGTGTGCCCCTCGATGGAGATGCGGAGCGTCGCATGCTCCCGCAGCATCGTACCGATCTCCTCGAGCGTGGGTGTCGACTCGGGGCGGATGCGATCGCTGTCCACGTCGAACAGGATCCCGCGCGTGGTTACGCGACCCTCGGCCTCGAGCTTGTCGTAGAGATCAGCGCCGCCCGCGGCCACGCGAATCGACCCCACGTACATCGGATTCGTCTCTGTCGCGTCGGCAACGATGAACCAGATCCTGGAGGCACGGCCGATGTCCACCTGCGGGACGTTCGACACGCGTGTCTCGCCGACATAGACCTTCACGTGACGCCCATCGGCCATCAGGCGGATCGTCGCCGGACCTTTGAGGATCTTTCCGCCGAGCTTCTGCAGTGACTGCGGCGCGCTCCGATCGAAGCTGAAGATGCCCGTGTAGCGTTCGTCGATCTGGAGGTGCGGAGTGCGGTAGCCGCCCATGCGCCGCGGCGCCACCGGTTGTCCGTCCCGCACCGCGAACAAGACGCGCATCCATTGGTTCCCGTGACTCCACAGGACCGGGAACTCGAGTGTGAAGCGCTCCGGCAGCGTGTCGCTCAGCTCCACGGCGAATGCGGATCCGGACGTGGCGCGCAGCCACGGCGTTCCCTGCGCATCCACCACCTCCATGGTCCCGTTCAGGAACTGGAGGCGTTTGGGGAAGTCGCCGATCTTGTCGCTGGTATAGTCCTCGGCGAACAGGACGCGCTCCCCAGGCACAAAGTCGTAGTTCGCCCAGACCCCCTGGCCGGGACCCTGCGCGGCCGCGGTCGCGCTCTCCGCGTCGCCGATCGGATTGCCGTCGTCGTCGGTGATCACCTCACCGTTGTCGTCGGTGAACACCACGGGCTTCCCCTGGTCTTCGGCCCGCTTCACACACACGGGGTCGTTCAGGCGGCATCGGATGGCTTCGGTCACCATGCGATCCACCTGATTTGCGAGCTCGCGCTTGGCGGCGTCCTGGGCCGAGCGGCGGAGTCGGTCGATGATCTGTGCGCCGGCTGCATACGGGATGCAGCCCACTAAGATGGCGATCATGGAACCCTGGGCCATCGCATGGCCAATCTGCGACATCCTGAACATCGAGGGCCTCCCGTGAGAATTTGCGATGCAGCGGAGCGACAGGAGGCAGAACGCAGTCCTCAGCCGTGATCCGCCACCCGGTGCTCGCCGTGTCCACGACCGGCCAGTACAGCCCGTCCTGGCGGCAATGGGGGTGGCGGCCGTGGCGGATTTCCGCGCGGAAACCCGTTGGGGCCGAGTAACGGCTGGCGCAGGCTCGGTGGGCAAGGGCGAGGAGGAGGCGGGAATGGCTGGCTGGCCGGCTGGAGTTGCGGGGTTCCTTCCCTTCCGCGAAGCACACGCGCCAGCATGGAATCGCCACGGGGCAGGTGACACGGCTCCTCGAGCGCTGAGCGATGGCGACGAGGCTGCTTTCGCCACGCTCGTGACGCTCGCTACGACGACCTCCGCGCCATCGCGCACCGGCGGTTGCGCGCCGGCCGAGCGCAGGAGACGCTGGCCACCACTGCCCCCGTCAACGAGGTCTATCTGCGGCTGGCCGAGCATACCGGCGGGTTCCGCGATCGGCCATTACGCCGTCGTGCGGCGCCGCCTCAGCCACCACCTCGTACGACGACCACGCGACCCGTCCACTCGCGCGGCAGCAGGTTGGCGGAACGCATCGTGGTGCGCCGCCCCGCGCCGGGCCAGACGACCTCGACGTCCACCGCTTCGCTCGAGGTGAGCCCGATGTGCACCGCCATGTCGCTCTGGGCGTTGTAGCCGGAGCCCGTATCGACGAGTCGCGTGCCGAGCAGGCGCCTGGTGCCGGCGGCGTAGACGCGCACTTCGGCGCCCGCTCGCGTGGCGCGGCCGTTCGCATCGACGACGCGGACCAGCAGCGAGCGGGCTGCGGCATCAGGCGGCAGCGCATTCCGCAGCACGACGTGCATGCCATCCGGCCGCACGCCCGTGAGCGCCAGGTCCTCGTCGCCATCACCATCGACGTCCGCCCACTGCACGCCGTGGTCGGCCTGGAGCGCGCCCACGCTGTCGGGGGTCACGTTCTCGAAGCGCGAGCCGGTGTTCCGGAAGAGGTAGTCGCGATAGCTCACACCGCCGGTCACCGTCCCGTTCACGTAGAGATCGAGGCGCCCGTCGTGATCGAAGTCCGAGAAGGCGCAGGCATCGTAGCGCGCATCGATCGCGATGCCCCAGGCCGATGAGACATCCTCGAAGCGTCCGCCGCCGCGATTGAGAAAGAGGCCGTTCTTGCCGTAGTTCGCCGTGAAGACGTCGAGTCGTCCGTCGTTGTTCACATCCGCGGCACAAGGGCGCACGGTGCCGTTCGTCGCCTCATTGGGCGCGCGGCCGCCCCAGGCGAGACCCGCCTCAGCCGCGACATCGGCGAACCGGCCGGCGTCGTTCCGGAAGAGCCCGTTCGCGTCGCCGTCCATGTTGCCGACGTAGAGATCGAGATCGCCATCTTCGTCGTAATCGAACCAGACGGCTCCCACGCTGCGGCGCGCATCGGCGAGCCCGACCGACGCCGCGACATCCGTGAACCGGCCGCCGTCGTTGCGGTACAGCGAATTGGGGCGATCCCGCCAGGCGACGAAGAGATCGAGGTCCCCGTCGGCGTCGTGGTCCACCCACGCAAGCTGCCTGACGCCCGCCGAATCGCGGCGCAGTCCCGCCTCGAGCGTGACGTCGGCAAAGCGGCCGGCATCATTGCGGTACAGCTTGAGCACCGATTCCGGGCCCGGCGCGAAGCCGAGCAGGAGATCGGAATCGCCGTCGGCGTCGTAGTCACCCCAGGCCACGGCACGCGTGGCGCGGGCATCGGCGACGCCGGCCGCGGCAGCGACGTCGGTGAACGTGCCGTTGTCGTTCCGGTACAGGCGGTTCGCCATGCCGTTGAAGCCCACGAAGAGATCCGGATCCCCGTCCCCATCGTAATCGGCGAAGGCATTCGTGAGCGTGGTTCCCGTGGAGAAGAGCTCCCGCTGAATCGGCTCGAAGCGCGGCGGCATCCCCTTCTGCACCACTCCGCCCTTCATCACGAAGACGACGCGTCGAAGCGCGGTGATGTCCGTCAGCGGATCGCCCTCGACCGCGATGAGATCGGCCTCGCGTCCGGGCGCGACGGCTCCGATGCGATCCCGCATACCTAACGCCTCCGCCGCGAGCGAGGTGGCCGCCGTGATGGCGTCCATGGGCCGCTGCCCCGCGACCTGCACGCGATAGACGATCTCGCGCGCGTTCTGCCCGTGCGCGCCGGCCGTGGCGTCAGTCCCCATCAGCACCTTGAGCCGCGGCGTCCGCATGGCCCGCTTGAACATGTCGAGCTTGCGCGGGATTCCCTCCTCCATGAAACGGAACCCGGCCTCGTCATAGTTGCCGATGCCCAGGAATCGCGCCTTGTTCTCGAGGTAGTTCTGCGAGACCAGGCCGATGTTGGGCTCGAAGAAGGTCCCCCGCGCGGCCATGAGCCCGAGATCGGCGTCGGTGACCTGGCTCCCGTGCGTCACGGCGAAGCAGCCGGCCACGGTCGCCGCGCGTACGGCCGACGAAGCGTGCGCATGCACCCAGATCCGCCGACCCTGCGCGCGCGCCTCCTCGCACGCCGCACGGATCTGGGCGTCGGAGAGCGTCTGGCCGCCGCCTTCCCGGATGCTCTTCGACGCGAAGACCTTGATCACGTCGGCGCCGCGCTGCACCGACTCCCGCACCCAGGCACGGATCTCCTCGGGGGTGCGGGTCGTGTCGCCGAAGGAGCGCACCGACGTGAGGAGCCTTGGCCCCGCGATGTCGCCGCGCTCGATCATCGCGCGCAGCTCGAGGTCGAGCGCCGAGCCGATGCTCTGCACGGTGGTGAAGCCGGCCGAGAGCGTGACGTAGGCGTTGTCGGCCGCCGCGCGGAGCCGCTGCGCCGGCGTCTCGCCCTGGTTCGACGCCCGGCCGTCCGCACCGAAGTGCGACTCGATGTGCACGTGCGTATCGATCAGGCCGGGGAGTACGGTGTACCGCGACAGATCGTGGGTGACCGCGCCCGGATCGCCGACGACCGCGTCGACGCGCTCGATGCGCGAGCCGCGCACGGTGACGATCACGTCGTGCTGCGCGCGGCCGGTGCCGTCGATGAGGAGGCCGGCGCGGATGGTCGTGGGTGACTGCGCGCCGACCTGCGGTACGCAGACCAGGACCAGGGCGGCGAGCGCGAAGCGGAGCGGGGGGAGCATGGTGGGCGCGGTGGCGGTAGCGCCAAGATGCAGCGCTCCGGCCCCATTGGCGAGCGCGACATGGCCGAAAATGAGGGTCAGCGTCGCATTGTGGACTAATTCGACTCTGACCCCCATTATCTGAAATGCGACTCTGACCCTCATTTTCGGCTTTGTCCACTCTCGCGCAGGACCTGCGCTTCGCGCTGCGCCAGATCCGGCGCGCTCCCGCGCTGACGGCCGTGGTCGTTGCGGTGCTCGCGGTTGGCATCGGCGCGAACACCGCGCTGGTGACCGTGGTCGAGGCGATCGTGAGGCGCCCCCCGCCGGGCGTGCGCGACGCCCGGGACGTTGCGGCGCTGGCACTGCGCGGCGCACCGCTCGGTCGCAGTCTCTCATACGAGCAGTTCCTGCAGTTCCAGGGACGACGTGACCTGTTCGCTGCGGTGGCAGCGGCGAGGCCAGTGACCGTTGCATTGCAGACGCCCGACGCCACCGAGCCTCGCCCGGCGATGCTCGTGAGCTCGGCGTACTTCGCCGTGCTCCGTCCCCGGCTCGTGCTCGGCACCGGCCTGGCGGCGGGCGACGACCGGCGGACCGACGCGCCGCCGCACGCCGTCATCAGTCACGGGCTCTGGATGCGCGCGTTCGGCGGACGCGACGACGTGGTCGGCCAATCCATCGGCGCCAACGGCCTGACGTTCACCATCGTTGGCGTCGCGCCACCGCGCTTCGTGGGTCATGAGACCACCGAGAACTGGCCGGACGTGTGGCTCCCCCTGGCACTACGGGAGAGACTCTTCCCTCCGGACTCGCCGATGGGAGACGTGAGGAACTGGCAATCGTGGGACGTCGTCGCGCGGCTCGCTCCCGGGATCCCCATGGCGCGCGCGCAAGCGGCCGCGGCACTCCTTGCGGGGCAGATGCAGGAGGAGTTGCGACAGCAGGGGACTCGCGTGAGTCTCCGAGCCGTGCTCGTGCCACTCTCCGCCATCGGTACCGACGACCCGCGCGACGTCTATCTGACGGTCGGTCTGCTGGGCGGTGTGCTGAGCGGGCTCCTTCTGCTCGTGGCGTGCGCCAACGCCAGCGGTCTGTTGCTGGCTCGCGGCGTGGCGCGGCGCCGGGAGATCGCGGTCAAGCTCGCCGTGGGGGCGAGCCGCGGGCGCATCGCACGCCAGCTCCTTGTGGAAAACGTGCTGGTGGCGCTGCTCGCGGGGCTCGTCGGGGCCGTGCTCGTCGTCCTGCTCGCACGGGCCTTCGAGCGTGCGTTCGCCTTTCCGATCGATCTCGCGCCACGCGGAGGAACCTTCGCCATCACTGCGGGCGTGGCGGCTCTGGCCGGCGTGCTCTTCGGCATGATGCCCGCCCTGCACGCCACACGCACGAGCGTATTCGAAGCGCTGCGCACCGGGGGACCCTCCACGGACGCGGCGCGCGCCAGGCTGCAACGCGCGTTTGCCGTCGCGCAGGTCACGCTCGGGCTCCCCGTGCTCACCGCGGCGGCGCTCTTTGCCACCGCCTTCCGCGACACCCCGACAGGGAGCGCGGGATTCGATGCCGGTCGTGATGCGCTCGGTGTGACGCTCAGCCTCGCGCTCACCAACTATCCAGAGGCGCGAATCGCGGCGTTGATTGACGAGGCGCGCGACCGCGTGGGCGCACTCCCCGGCGTGCGGTCGGTTGCGCTTACCGGTAGCGCCCCCTTCTTCGGTGGCTCCGGCGCGCGGGCGCTGTGGCTCCCTCCCGGAGACCCCGGCATCAGCCGGGCACTGGAGGGGATCCGCGAGGGGCAGCGCGTCTCCACGTCGATTCCTGCGGCGGGCACCCCTGTGGACCCGGAGTACTTCCGTGCGCTTGGCATTCCGCTGCGCCGCGGGCGCGGGATCGAGGACGGAGACGTTCCGGGCGCGCCGCTCGTGGCCGTCGTGTCGGAGGACTTCGCAGAGCGAACCTGGCCCGGACTCGATCCGGTTGGCCGCACGCTCCGCACGGGACGGAGCCGCGACAGCGTGGTCACGATCGTGGGCATGGTGGGAACCGTGCAGGCGCGGGCCGGGAGCGGCGGAGGGAATCGCGCCGTGTACCTGGCCTGGCGCCAGTTTCCCGGCAGTTCCGCGACGCTCGTGGTGCGCACGGCAGGTGACGCCACGCCACTCCTTCCGGTGGTGCGGCGCGAGCTCCGGGGGCTCGATCCCGCGCTGCCACTCCGCGACCTGGCGACCTTCGAGGCCCGGCGCGAGGCACTGCGGGAGGACGACCTGCGCGAGGCGCGACCGGTCCTTCTCGTCACGTACGGCGGCGCCGCACTCGCGCTGGCGCTCGCTTGCCTCGGAGTCTATGCCCTGCTCGCTTTCCACGTGGCGCAGCGCGCGCGAGAGATCGCCATCCGCATGGCGTTAGGTGCCCGCGGTGCAGACGTGCGAGGTCTGTTCCTGCGTCAGGGCTTGCGCCTCGCCTTGTCAGGCCTGGTGATCGGCATTCCTTTCTCCCTCGCCGCCCGCCTCGTGGTGGAGGAGACGCTGGGCGAGGTGCGACTCACCGCCGAGAACGCGCTCGCGGTGACGGGCGTGGTGTTGCTCCTGCTGATCACCGCCGCCGCGGCCAGCTGGATGCCGGCGCGCCGCGCCGCGGCGGTGGATCCCTTCCGCCTCCTGCGCGAGGAGTAGCGCGCTACATCTTCGGCCGCGGCGGCACCGCGCCCGACTTGTCCACCCTGGGCCGCACCGGCAGGTTCGCCACGTCGACCGCCAGATCGTTCACGAAATTCACGATCCGGGTATAGTGCGGATAGTCGATGTACTGCGGCTCGTCGGTGACCTGGTGATAGTCGGCGTGCAGCCCCGTGAAGAAGAAGACGATGGGCACGTTGTAGCGCGCGAACATCGCGTGGTCGCTCCGCCCGTAGATGTTGTTGTAGCCGGGCCACGTGATGGGCCAGTCGAAGCGGTTGTCCAGCTTGAGCGGCTTCTCCTGCCGCTGGTTCACGGCCTGCACGCGCTGCCCGAGTACCGAGGAGAGGCGGTCGGCGCCCAGGTAGCCCAGAAAATCCGGTCCCCCGCCGGGGATGTCCTCGTCACGGCCGCGGCCGATCATGTCGAGGTTGATGTTGGCTACGACGTTGTTGAGCGGCACCGTGGGATTGTCGGTCCACCAGCGTGAGCCCACGAGACCATCCTCTTCGGCGGTCCACCACGCGAAGATGATGGAGCGCTTCGGCTTCGTCGGCATGGCCGCCACGGCCTCCGCGATCTCGAGCACCGCCATCGAGCCCGACCCGTCGTCGTCGGCACCGTTGCGGATCGAGTCGCGCCGCGCGGGACGGATGCGCCGCAGGCTGTCCATGTTCACGGAGATCGTGGTGCCGGGCGGCAGCGCTCGCAACTCGCCGCCCTGCATCTGGAGGCGGAGCGCCGCCAGCCGCGCCGTGCGCAGCGAGTCGTGATCAACGGCCAGCGACTGTCCCTGCGCGTTGGGACCGGTCACGCCCACGTGATCGTTATGCGCACTGATCACGACGTACTCGTTCCGCAGCACGGGATCGCTGCCGGGAATGATCGCGAGGACGTTGGATGCGTGCGGGATCTGGACGTCGTCGTACATGATCGCGGCGCTCGCCAGCCCGCCCAGGGTGCCCGGACCGGCGCCGTCGACCGGACGGCCGAGGAGGCGCGCCGCGGCGCTGGGGGTGATGAGGAACTGTGCGGCGACGCGCGTGGCCGTGAGATCGTTGAGCACCGTGGACGGGCCGGCGCCACGCCCCCCGCCGCGGCCGCCGAACCCCACCTGCGGCGGCGGGTTGCGCACGTCGGCCACCACCGTGGCGATCGCGGTCGCGTTGGGGTACCGCGACGCCGCATTCACGGGTTGCGCTCCCCCCGCAGCGCCGCCTCGCCCGCCGAATCCGCCACCGCGTCCACCCCCGCGCCCGCCCGCCGGCTCCTGGCCTGCGGCGGTTGGCGGGGGCGGCACCACGATCACGAAGCGGTTGTTCGCCCACTCGGGCGGAATCATCCTCTCGGGGTCATTCGTGACGCCCGCGAAGATCACCTGCGTGCTGTCGATGATCCGCGTCATCCCGCGCGACGTCACGGTGAAGTCCGTGCCCGTCGCCAGCGCATTGCCATTCACGCTCAGCGTAGTCTGCGGCGACACCGCGCGCTGCACGTACGGGAGCGTCTGGTAGTAGGATCCCAGCGGTCCCGCGGGCGCGATGCGCAGGCGCTGCAGCTCGCGCACGATGTACGCGGTGCCTTTCGCGTTGCTCTCGAGGGGCGCGTTCCGGCCTTCCATGGAATCGTCGGCAAAGACGTACAGGCGCGACATGAGGTCGGCCTGCGTGATCGCGCGCGTGGTGGGGCGTGGGGCGTGCTTCTCGGGGTTCCCGTAGCGGTTGGTCTGCTGGGCAAGGCTCGCCGCGGGCACGCAGAGGGCGACGATGAGCGACGCACGGAGGGTCGGTCGCGACAGGGTCATGACAGGGCTTCCATCGAGGAGGTGGGGGTGCCGGAGAAGATAGCGCCGATCCCGTCGCCGCGCGCCCGGCCGGGCGGTCTCAGGCCGGACGGAGCGCTCGTCCCGTTCCGGTCGCGTTGCGGTCATTCTCGCGAAGCGCGATCGTGCCATTCACGATCACGTCGTGAATCCCCACGGGGTACTGGAACGGCTGCTCGTACGTGGCGCGATCCGCCACGCGCGCCGGGTCGAAGACGACCACGTCGGCCGCGAACCCCACGGAGAGCCGCCCGCGGTCCGCGAGGCGCACGCGCGAGGCCGGGAACGCCGTCATCTTGTGGATCGCCTCGGCCAGCGACAGCGCCTTCCGGTCACGAACATACCGTCCCAGCACGCGCGGAAAGGTGCCGAGTCCGCGCGGGTGGGGGCTCCCGCGCCGTGTGGGGCCGTCGATCGCGAAGCCGCCGCCGTCGCTGCAGACCATGCCGAGCGGGTGGCCGAGGATCCGGTCCAGGTTCTCGTCGCTCATCGCGAAGCCCACCATGCCGATGCTGCCGCCGTTGCGGCGCAGCATTTCGACCGTGAGCTCGTAAGGATCGCGCCCTAACGACTGCGCGTAGCTCCCGAGGCGTTTCCCTTCGGCCGCGCGATCCTCGACCGCGCGCACGCTCGCGATGTGCACGTTCTCCCACCCGCCGATCAGGTCGACCTTGGCCAGGGTCTCGGCGCGGACGCGCGCCGCGACCGGGGCGTCGGTGAGCCGCGCCAGGAAGGCGTCGGTCCCGCCGTCGCGGCTCCAGACGGGAAAGAGATTCGTGAGCCCGGTCTGGTAGGCCGTGTAGGGATAGCGATCGAAGGCGACGTCGAGCCCGGCGGCCCGGGCGGAGGTGATGCGCGCGAAGACCTCATCGAGCTTCCCCCAGTTGCGCGGCCCCTGCGTCTTGAGATGCGAGATCTGGAGCGGGCACCCCGCGCCGCGCGCCACGGCGATCGATTCGTCGATCGAGTCGAGCAGGCGGTCGTCCTCGTTGCGCATGTGCGTGGCGTACGGGAGGCGCCGGGCGGCGAGGGGACGGCAGAGTGCAATGAGCTCGTCGCGTGAGGCAAAGGCGCCGGGCGTGTACTCCAGGCCCGACGATGCACCGCAGGCACCGCTCCGCAGGGCAAACTCCACGATGGCCGTCATCTGCGTGAGCTCGGCGGGCGTGGCCGGGCGGTCGTCCGCGCCGACCACGGTCGAGCGCACCGACCCCAGGCCGACCATGGAGGCCACGTTCACCGCGCTCCGGAGGATCTCGATGGATTCGAAGAAGCGCGCGAGCGTGGGCGGATCCGGCGCCTCGCTCTCGGGATGCACGACGCCGCGCGAGCTTCCGTCCTGGCCCACGACGATGGTGGTGACGCCCTGCCGGATCACGGATTCGGCGCGCGGGTCGCTCGAGAGCGAGCCATCGGCGTGGGAGTGAATGTCGATGAAGCCCGGCGCGACGGCGAGACCGCGCGCGTCGATCTCGTCGCGGCCGCTGGCGGCGATGCGCGGCGCGATGGCGGTGATCCGGTCGCCGGTGATGGCGACGTCGAGCACCTGGCCTTCACGGAGACTGCCGTCGAAGACGGTACCGCCACGGACGATGAGATCGGGCGGTGTGCCTTGCCACAACCGCGTCGGCGCTCCCACGAGCGCGGCCAGCGAGCCGGCGCCGGATGCGATGAACTCGCGGCGTGGCAGCGTCATGCTTCAGCTCCCTCTTGCACTCGTGACGCGAAAGCGAACGATGTGCTGCAGACCATCGTCGTCCGTCTCGATGGCCCAGATGGTGTCGCGCGCGGCCTGTTGAATCCGGACATCGCGGGGGATGACGAGCCAGCCGATCGGCTGACCCGTATGATCCAGAACGCTCCAGGTGCGATTGCCGCTGAACGTGTAGTGCTCGATCCACGTGGTCTCGTCCCGGCCGAGCAGCACGCGATCGAGCGGTGGGAAGCTCGCGGGGAGCTTCATGGACCGCCAGGCGGCGGCGAACTCCGGCTGTTCGTTCCGGCTGAGCCGCTGGGCGATGACGCTGTCCGCCATGCGTTCGGGGATCGCGACCGGCCCAAAGGCGTGACGCGTGTTGAACACCGTGTCGCCGCTCGCGCGCACGACCAGGACCCGGTAGAACCCCTCACGCTCGTCAACGTCCTCGGCGGTGGCGAGGGCGAAGCGGCTCCCGTCGGGCGCGAGATCGGTCAGCGGAATCGTGCAGAAGGGGATCGACGCGAAGCCGGATCCACCCTGGATGGGGAAGCTCACGCTGCAGCCGCGATCGGGCGTCCACATGAGGATCCGCTGAAAGCGGCCTGAGGCGCTGATGCGCACCAGGGGATTGCCATCGCGCGCCGGGCCGGGCCAGGGGATGGGCGGGCTGTCCCGTGCGACCATCGCGTCGACGAGTGACGAGCCATCCGGGTAGAGCGCGCGGGGGAACACCCAGAAGAACTGCGGCGGCGGGGCGAGCGTCGAATCGAACGTGATGCCATTGGCCCAGGGCAAGGTGCGCAGCAGCTCGCGCTGTGGCGAGATCAGGGTCACGCGGCGTGTGCCGGGGTCGCTCACCCAGAGGGTGTCGCCCAGCCAGCCATGGCTCGCGGGCCGGCGGAATTCCCCGGGGCCGTCGCCGCTGCGTCCGAACGTGCCTAACGGCTTGCCGTCCGCGTCGAAGAAGGCCACTCGGCTGTCCTGGAACTGGCTCACCGCGATCGTGCCGTTCGGGGCGACCGCCATCCAGTTGATCGGGCTGAGATCCTGCACCGCGGCGTCGATGCGAAGGTCCCGTGTGACGGTGAGCGTCGGGACCGGCTGGCTACCGGCCGGGTCGGGCGAGAACAACCTGACCAGCGCCACGATCAATGCCAGGCCGATCGCGGCCACGGCGACGCGCCTGACGAGGGAAACCGGCGGCTGCATGCGCCCACCTCCGGGCAAGAGCGCACCGCCATGATTGCCCCGGATCGTCACCGCGTCAACCGGCCGTGCCGGACCGCCGGTGCATGAAGGGGCTGTCGCCAGCGTCTCCTGCGTACCGTCACCTCGGCATCCCCGGCGAACGGGCTCGCGTGTAGCAGCCGGAATCGGTCCGCGCCACGCGGGCCCGGACCGTGGCTGACCCACCCAGCAAGGAGGTCCGTATGCCGTCAGGTCTCGTCAGAGTCGTGCTGCCCATCGCTCCGCTGCTCGCCGCGTTCGCTCTCTCGTCCGTCACCGACACGGTGATCATCACAGGTCGCGTGACCAGCGAACAGGGACCGGCCCTCCAGGGCGCCAACGTCTACATCACCGAGATGAACGTCTCGGTGGGAACGAACGAGGAGGGCGCCTACCGGATCGCGCTGGCCCCGGAGCGGGTGCGCGGGCAGTCGGTGCAGTTGCGCGTCCGCGCGATCGGCTTCCAGCCACAGGCCAGGCCGATCACGCTGAATGCGGACACGATCACCGAGAACTTCGCGCTGAAGATCGACATCAACCGCCTTGCCGAGATCGCGGTGACGGGCACCACCGGAGCAGTGGCGGGAGCCGTGCCGCCAACCGCGACCACGCCGGCACCAGCGAGAGCGCCCGCGACGGCACCGCCTCCAGCAACGGCGCCAACGCCAGTGGTTCCATCAGCGAGAGCACCGGGCGTCGTCTACGGCAGCCCGGCGACCTCGCCGGAGATCGTGGTGCCCCGCGGATCCACCTCGTACAAGACCGCCGAGCCCTGGCCCGGCGCCGAGCGGTCACGGAGAGGCCACCGGTCCGATTCGGAATCGTACGGCCAGATCGTCGACAATCCCTTCCAGGGCGCCCTGGAGAACCCGCTCTCCACCTTCTCGATCGACGTGGACCGCGCGTCATACAGCAACATCCGGCGCTTCGTGACCCGGGGGCAGCTCCCGCCGCGGGATGCGGTGCGCATCGAGGAATTGCTCAACTACTTCCCGTACGAATATCCCCGACCCGCCGGTCCGCATCCGTTCTCGGTGCACACCGAGGTGGCGCGAGCACCCTGGCGCCCGGAGCACCTGCTCGTCCGCGTTGGTCTCCAGGCACGGCGCGTCGATCGCGAGACCCTGCCCCCCAGCAATCTCGTTTTCCTGATCGATGTCTCGGGGTCCATGCAGCCCGAGAACAAGCTGCCACTCGTGAAGCGGGCTCTCCGGCTGCTCGTGGAGCAGCTTCGTGAGCAGGACCGCGTGGCGATCGTGGTCTATGCCGGCTCGGCCGGAATCGTGCTCCCCAGCACCCCGGGAGACCGGAAGGACGTGATCCTTGCCGCGATAGGCCGCCTCGAGGCGGGCGGATCCACCGCCGGAGGCCAGGGTCTCCTGCTCGCCTACGACGTCGCGCGCCGCTCCCACATGCGCCGCGGGAACAACCGCGTCATCCTGGCTACCGACGGCGACTTCAACGTCGGCCCCTCGAGCGATGCGGCCATGGAGCACCTCATCGCGGAGAAGCGCGACCAGGGGACGTTTCTCTCGGTCCTGGGATTCGGCGTCGGCAACCTGAAGGACTCGAAGATGGAGATCCTCGCGGACAAGGGGAACGGCAACTACGCGTACATCGACAACATCGTGGAAGCGCAGAAAGTCCTCGTGGACGAGATGGCGGGAACGCTGCTCACGGTGGCCAGGGACGTGAAGCTGCAGGTCGAGTTCAATCCCGCGCACGTCGCGGCCTATCGCCTGATCGGCTACGAGAACCGCGTCCTTCGCAGCGAGGACTTCGACGACGACCGGAAGGACGCGGGTGAGATGGGTGCCGGACACTCCGTGACGGCACTGTACGAGGTGATCCCGGTGGACGACGGCGGTCCGGACGCACCGCGTGATCAGGAACCGCTGCGCTATCAGCAGCCGGTGCGGCCGCCGACGAACCGGACGATCGTCGCCGGCCGGCAGCACGAGCTGATGTACGTGAAGTTCCGCTACAAGCTGCCCAACGCGAGCGCGAGCCGGCGGCTCGATCACACCGTGGCGTGGCGGGGCGTCACGAACGAGACTTCGGCCGATTTTCGCTTCGCGGCATCCGTTGCGGCCTTCGGCATGATCCTCCGGCAGTCGGAGCACCGTGGGACCGCCACCCTGGACGACGTGATCGCGATCGCACGCCGGTCGCTCGGTGAGGATCCCGGTGGCTATCGTGCGGACTTCATACGGCTCGCGGAAAGCGTGCGGGAGCACGGCCTGCTCGCGACGCGGCACCGGTAGGTCTGTCGCGCTCTCTCGCAGATGTCGCAGGGGGCTTCAAGGGGCTGGTTGTCATCCCGAGGAGCCGCGCCTCGTTGTCATCCCGAGGAGCCGCAGGCGACGAGGGATCTACTCACCCTGCTCCGTGGCCGACCACCGAGCATGGTGAGCAGATCCCTCCGCGCTACGCTCGTCGGGATGACGACGGGGGCCACGTCCTCGGAACGACGGGAGCCACGTCCTCGGAACGACGGGAGCCGCTTCCTCGGAACGACGGCCGCGCATTACCCTTCCCGGATGCGTTCCCTGGCACCACGGCTGCTCGCTCTCCTCCTGAGCGCGGGCCCGCTGGCCTGCGCCGCCGGCGACGATTCGCGCAGCATCGTCCGCGACAGCGCCGGTATCGGCATCGTCGAGAACCGCGCGACCGATGCGGGGTGGCAGGACGGACGCCCCTGGTCCGCCACGATCGATCTCACCATCGGTGCCGACACCGGCGGGGAGATGTTCCAGTTCGGACGCATCGGCGACCTGGCCGTACTCCCCAGCGGCGACATCGCCGTCATCGACCAGTTGGCCGGTCAGGTGCGCGTCTTCGACCGCAGGGGCGCCTTCCTGCGCACGATCGGCCGCCCGGGGCGCGGGCCGGGAGAGCTGAGCCGCAGCACCAACGCGGTGTTGCCCGTCGCCGGCGACTCGCTCCTCCTTCCCGATCCCGACGAGCGCCGCATCACCGTCTTCGCCCCCGATGGCACGGCGGGACGCGTGATCCTCGTCCCACCTCAGCCACGCAGCCAGAGCTGGGCTCGCACCGCCGGTGGCCGCCTGCTGATGCGCGGCCTCCGGATCTCGCGCGGCGAGTCGGGCTTCGAGTTTCACGATGCGCTCATCGCGCTCGCGCCCGATGGCGCCGTCGCCGATACGCTCCTCGAGTTCGATTACGCCAAGTCCGACCTCGGCGGCCCGGGACGGCTCCGCGTACCGCTCATCGTGAACAGCCCGTCGTGGGCGCTGCTCGCCGATGGTCGCGTGGCGTGGACGGCGCTGGACCGCAACTACGTGATGGTGCACGACTCGTCAGGCCGCCCGGTGCGGAGGATCACCCATGTGCAGTGGGCCGCGCGGCCCATAACGCCTGACGACAAGGCCGCGATGGTCGAGCTCATGCGCGCCAAGCTGCGGATGATCGGTGGTGACCCCTCGTTCGCCGACTCACCGCAGACCGAGGCGCCACCGGCCTTCCCCGCCATTACCGCGGTCAAGGCGGGACCCGACGGCACGATCTGGGTCCAGCGGATGGGATCCGTCGCGACGATCGACCCGATGGCCATCAACGCCCCCGACCGCGCCGAGTTCTTCGGAGGTGACACGTGGGACGTGCTGGACGGCGACGGGCGCTGGCTCGGCACGATCGAGCTGCCCGGCCGATTCCGGATCATGCGGATCACCGATGACGCGATCTACGGCGCCGCGCGTGACGACGATGGCGTGGAACGCGTGCTTCGACTCCGACTGCGCCGCGGCTAGTCGGCGCGGGCCCGCGGGCGCCGAGCGCCGTCCAGGAGCGCCACGCGCCTCAGCAGCGACGCCGGATCGACCGGCTTCACCAGGTGGTCGTCGAAGCCGCTGGCGCGCGTCCGCGCCCGATCCGAGTCCTGGCCCCATCCCGAGAGGGCGATCACGAGTGTTCGCGCCCCCCAGTC
>DATIGO010000077.1:0-10497 GCA_035454665.1 Gemmatimonadaceae bacterium
TCACGGTGATCGGCCTGGTGTACTTCGCGCGGCTCGGCATGCACTTCCGCGACCTTGGGAAGCCCGAGGCATGAGCGGCGGGAGCACGGCGCGCGTGCGGGCGCAGGCCAAGATCAACCTGTTCCTGCGCGTGCTGGCGCACGAGACCAGCGGGTATCACCAGATCGAGACCTTGTTCTGCCGGATCGCGCTCGGCGACGACGTGGTCGTGCGGACGACGGCGCGTGGCCGGTCGCTGCACTGCGCGGGAGATCGCGTGCCGCGCGGCGGACTGGGGCCGGTGGAGCGGAATCTCGCGTGGCGGGCCGCAGCGGCGTACAGCGAGCTCGCGGGCTGGCCTGACGGTTTCGCGATCGAGATCGAGAAGCGCATCCCCGTGGGTGGCGGGCTGGGGGGCGGCAGCGCCGACGCGGGGGGCGTGCTGCGCGCGCTGAACGCGTTGAATCCCGCGCCGCTGCCCCCCGGGGCGCTGCTCACGCTCGCCGGATCGTTAGGTGCCGACGTGCCGTTCTGCACCCAGGACGAGAGCGCGCTCTGCCTGGCGTGGGGGCGCGGCGAGCACCTCCTGGCGCTGCCGGCGCTGCCGGAGCGGGAGTGCTGGCTCGTCTGCCCCGACGTGGCGGTCGCGACGGCGGAGGCGTACGGGTGGCTCGCGGAGCTCCCACAGCACCGCGCCCCGGTGCTGTACCAGCTCGAGCCGCTCGGTACGTGGGAAGGTGTGGCCCGGCACGCCCGCAACGATTTCGAGGAGGTCGTCGCCGCGCGGCATCCGGTCATTGCGCGGGCTCTCGGCACCCTCCGCAGCCCTGGCGCCGAGGAGCTCGTCGGCGAGGGGGCGCTGATCCAGCTCACCGGCTCCGGTTCGACGGTCTTCGCCCTCCTCGGCGCGCACCGGCACGTCGCCGGGAGGACGGGATGGCGGAGCGACGAGCCGGGCGTGGAGTTCGTTCACACGCGGACGGCCTCGCGCGTTGAGCCGGTCATCCTGAGCGAGTAGGTTTGGGGGCCCCTTGCCCCCTCGTCCAACGGCAGGACATCGGACTTTGGATCCGAGAATGGTGGTTCGAATCCACCGGGGGCAATTGACCTAACCTCCCGTCCCACCTACGTTTCAGGGCTACGGCAATGGACCTGCTGCCAGGCGTGCTTCGGGGTTTCAAGCTCATCTCGGGCACCGCCAACAGGGGACTCGCCGAGGAGATCGCGCGCCAGCTCGGTGTCGAGCTGTGCAAGGTGACCCTGAACCGGTTCGCCGACGGCGAGATCTTCGTGCGGATCGATGAAAACGTCCGCGGCGCGGACGTCTTCATCGTCCAGCCGACCAACCCGCCGGCCGAGAACATCATGGAGCTCCTGCTCCTGATCGACGCGGCGAAGCGGGCGTCGGCCGCGCGCGTCACGTGCGTGATGCCGTACTACGGGTACTCCCGGCAGGACCGCAAGGACCAGCCGCGAGTGTCCATCGGTGCGAAGCTGGTGGCGAACCTGATCCAGACCGCGGGCGCGAACCGCGTGCTGGGGCTCGATTTCCACCAGCATCAGTTGCAGGGGTTCTTCGACGTGCCCGTCGATCACCTCTACGCCGCGCCGGTGCTGGTGTCGCACTTCAAGAAGAAGCAGTTCACGGATCCCGTCGTCGTGGCGCCGGACGTCGGCTCGGCGAAGATGGCCCGCGGGTTTGCCAAGCGGCTGGACGCGTCGCTCGCCATCATCGACAAGCGGCGGCCGGCGCCTAACGTCGCCGAGGTGCTCAACGTGGTCGGTGAGGTCGAGGGACGGGATTGTCTCATCCCCGACGACATGATCGACACCGCGGGCACCGTGACGGAAACGGCACGGGTACTGAAGGGGCTGGGGGCGGAGAATGTGTACGTCTGCGCCACGCACGGGCTCCTCTCGGGGCCCGCCGTGGAACGGCTGCAGAACGCGCCGATCGCCGAGGTGGTCATCACCGACTCGGTGGTCGTGCCCGAAGCCAAGCGCTTCGAGCGGCTCCGCGTGCTCTCGGTCGGTGAGTTGCTCGCCAAGGCGATCCGCTTCACGCACAGCGAGCAGTCGGTGTCGAGCTTGTTCGATTGAGTTGCGAGTCGCGCGGCGCGTGCGTGCCGCGGGTCGGCTCGCGGGACATTCATCGGGTGTGATTCATGACTTCCGCTTCCCTCTCGGCCCAGCCGCGTACTGACACGGGCAAGGGCGTCGCCCGCAGCCTCCGGCGCGAAGGGCGCATCCCCGGCGTGATCTACGGATCGCAGCGCAAGGCCCAGCCCCTCGCGATCGATGCCCGCGAGTTCGAGCGCCTCCTCGAGCGCGTGGCCGCCGAGAACACGGTGATCGAGCTCGCCCTCGACGGCACCACGGCGCGCACCCTCATCCGCGAGATCCAGCGCGATCCCATCCGTCGCCACGTCCTGCACGTGGACTTCCAGGAGCTCGTGGCCGGCGAGAAGGTCACCGTCCGCATTCCGATCGTCCTGCAGGGCATCCCCGCCGGCGTGCGCGCCAACGGAGGCATTCTGAGCCAGACCATGCAGGAGCTGGAGTGCCTCGTCGATCCGGCCAACATGCCACCGCGTATCACGGTCGACGTCACGGAGGTCGCCATCGGCCACTCCGTCCACGTGAGCGAGATCGCCGTCCCCAGCGGGGTGGAGGTGCTCGACGATCCCGACGCTACCATCGCCGTCGTAGCCGCTCCGAAGGTCGAAGAGGAAGCGGCGCCGGTCGCGCCCGAGGCGGAAGCCCCGGCGGAGCCGGAGCTGATCCGGAAGCCGCGCGGCGAGGAAGGCGAAGAGGGCGAGGAAGGCGAGGAGTAACGCGCCGCTCCTCGCGTTCGTCCCGTGCGGTTCTTCGATCGGCTGTGGGGCGGTGGCCGCAGTCGCCCGGATGCGGGACCCATGAAGCTCGTCGTCGGCCTGGGGAATCCCGGCCGCGAGTATGCAGACACGCGTCACAACGTCGGCTGGTGGGTCGTTGACCACCTGGCCGACGTCTGGCGCTTCGAGGGGTGGCGCAAGGACCAGAACGCGCTGGTCTCGACCGGGACCGTTCGCGGCACGCGGGTCCGCCTCCTCAAGCCGCAGACGTTCATGAACCTCAGCGGCGGCGCGCTGCGCCCCTACCTGCGGCGGGAAGGCTTTCGCGCGCCCACCGATCTCCTGATCGTGGTCGACGAGGCGGCGCTCCCCGTCGGCCGATTTCGCCTGCGCGCGCAGGGAAGCGCTGGAGGGCACAACGGCCTCAAGTCCGTGGAAGGGGCCGTGGGCGGCCAGGAGTACGCCCGCTTGCGGATCGGGGTCGGGCCCCCCGAGGACCGCCGCCGTGAGGGAGACCTGGCCGACTACGTCCTGGACCGGATGGGCAAGGCGGAGCGGGCCGCGGTCGCCGACCTCTTCAGCGACGTGGTGGCGACCGTGGAGACCTGGATCGAATCGGGCGTGGAGAAGGCCATGTCGCTGTACAACCGACGCCCGGCGCGAGGGGGCGAGCCCGCGGAGTAACGCCTGTCCGCCAAGACATCGGCCTGACGGCGATGAAAGGATGTTGCCCGCAATGCAGGGGTGACGCGGCCCGCGCGGCACCACGTTAGCGTAGCCGGCATGGCTCCGTTCCGTCGCCTCACGGTCTGGAAAAAGGCGCACGAGCTCGTGCTCCGCGTCTACCAGGCCACCGCCGATCACTCCCGGTGGCAGCACCCGGGGCTCGCCGCCCAGCTACGCACCTCGGCCGCAGCCGTCGCGGCAAAGATCGTCGAAGGGAGCGCCCGCGACTCGCCCGCAGAGTTCATCGAGCTCCTCGACGTCGCTCTGCGGCTGGCGCGCGAGCTCGATTACCATCTGCTCCTCGCCACCGATCTGGGGGCGCTGGGTCGCAGCGATTACGCGCGACTCAATGCCCGCATCGATCAGGTTTGCCGCATGCTCCTCGCCCTGAAGAAAACGGTGCAGCAACGCGCGCGCGCGCCGAGCGTCCCGTCGCACGGCCGGCGGCGCTCACCGGCCGGCGCCCCCGCTCCCGCGCGGTCCGCGTGAACGTGTGCTGTCAGCGGAGGGCGCCGCCTCGCGCGGAGGGACCCGCCTGCCCCGCATCGGTGTCCCGCTCCGCGTCCAGGATCGCCGCATCGTCCGCCGCCGGGTCGTTCACGCGTCGGGTGATCCGCCAGGCCGTGAGTGCCGCGGCGGGATGGGGCACGAGCATCGCCGTCACGACGTCATGGTGGGCCCGGGGATCGAGCCACGCGTCGTACAGGTCCTCGGGCACGATCAGCGGCATCCGGTCGTGGATGGGGGCGAGGAGCGCGTTCGGCTCGGTGGTCAGGATTGTGCACGTCGCGAGACCCTCGTCCGCCGGGCGCGGCCGCCAGAATTCCCACAGCCCGCCGAGGGCGAAGGGTTCCTGGTCCTGGCGCCGTACGGCGTAGGGATGCTTCTGCTTGCGTCCCAGGACGGCCTGCCATTCGTAGAACACGTCCGCGGGAATCAGGCACCGGCGTGACTCCATGGCCCCCCGGAAAGCTGGCTTCTCGAACGCGCTTTCCGCGCGTGCGTTGACCATGCGATGCCCGATCGAGGGGTCGCTGGCCCAGTGCGGCACCAGCCCCCAGCGCAGGAGATCGGCGCGCCGCACTCCCTTTCGCTCGCGGATCACGAGAATGTCGCTGCCCGGGGGGATGTTGTACCGCGGCACAAGCGGGGGCAGGTCTGCAACTCCGAGGCGAGCCGCGTCCAGGCGCTCAGGGCGAGTAAGTCCGAATCGTCCACACACGGCAGCGATGGGTAACGAGGGGAAACCCTGCGGCTGAAAGCTGGTAGGCTGGTAAGCAGGCGGGCTGACAGCTCCTGCGCCGCCGAGCCTCTCAGTTGACGTTCGTGGAAGGCAACCGGGAAGGGCGGCGGCGATACGCCCGGAGCGACCGGATCTCAAGCCGCGAGCGGGTAGCGCCTTCCGCCACCCAGCGCAGCACTCAGCAACCGGCTCGGGCAACCAGCATTCAGCACCCAGCTCCTGGCGCCACCCCTGCGTACAGCCACCCCCGAGATTCCCCACCCTCGAAACACGCCCCTCAACCTACTAAGTTCCTCCCTCCCACAACTGACTCACCCGGCCCATCGGGCCCCCTCCTTCCGCTTCGGCAACCAGCGGAAGGCGGACACGACCACAGGGAGGATTGCCAGCATGGTCCGCCGTTACGAGGCGGTTTACATCTTCGACTCTACGCTCGAAGATGCCGCCATCCAGGAGAGGCTCGCTCGCTTCCACGCCCTCCTCCACGCCGCCGAAGACATCACCGTCGACAACTGGGGCAGGCGCCAGCTTGCCTACAAGATCGGCACCCGGGACACCGGCTACTACATCGTCGCGAAGTTCCACGCCGACCCGGTCGTGCTGCCGGAGTTCGAGCGCGCGCTCAAGCTCGACGATGGCGTCGTGCGGTATCTGATCACGCTCTACGAGCACGAAGTCGGCGCGCCGCCGATGGCCGAGGAAGAGATGGCGGCGGCTCGCCGCCAGGACGACGACGACGATGAGGACTGACATGATGCGACGCCAACAGAAGAGCTGCCCGTTCTGTGAGGGCCGCGTGCACTACGTGGACTACAAGGACGACCGTACGCTGGGCCGCTTCATCACCGACCACGGCAAGATTCTGCCGAGCCGGCTGAGCGGCGTCTGCGCGCGCCACCAGCGTCAGCTGTCGACGGCGATCAAGCGCGCGCGGTACCTCGCGATCATCCCCTACATCCGCGGGCATTCGGCCTGAGCGCGGCGGGAGGGATCATCTCCGAGACCTCGGGTCCCGTCGCGGTCGATCCGATCGCGGGACCGGCGCGCGAGCAGGGCTGGCGTCTGATCCTCCTGGCGCTCGCCCTCTTCCTGCTCGTGCCCGCGATCCCGCCTCTCCGGGTCCTGCTGCCGATCGAGCAGACCATCCTGCTCGTGGGTCCGGCCATTACGGTCCTTGCGATCCTGGCGTGGCAGAACGGCGGACCGGCGTGGCTCGCCCTCACGTGGCTCGCCCTCTCGGCGTGGATGCTGTCGGGATCGACCGTCGGCGCCGGCGCCTACCCGCTGATGGCGAGTGGCTGGGCGGTGCTGCTGGCGGCGATGTTCGGCGTGACGAACCTCGTGGCGCCCGGGCGTCCGTTCTTCGTTCGCGCGCTGTCCGCGGTCGCGGCGACGTTCGCGGTCGCCGCGACGGTCGTGTTGATGTCGACGGTGTCGTCGGCCCGGGTACAGCGCACGCTGGCCGACGAGCTGGACCGCCGCGTTGCCACGTGGGACGCCGCGTTGACGCGTTCCACCGAGACGCCGGAGTGGCAGCAGTTCACCGCCGAGTATCCGCAGGCGGCACGCTTCCTCGAGGAGGGACGACGGCGGTTCGTCGAGATCCCCGATCAGACGCTTCCGCTCTTCCCGGCCCTGCTCGGCCTCGAGTCCCTCGCGGCGCTCGCCCTCGCGTGGGGGATCTTCCACCGGATCAGCCGCGCGCGCGTCGGACCGCCGATGCGGCCGCTGCGGGAGTTCCGGTTCGGGGATCAGCTCGTGTGGGGGCTGCTGGCCGGAATCGCGATCGTGGCGATTCCCACGCTGGAGGGGGTGCGCGGGCTCGGACTCAACCTGCTGATCTTCTTCGGCGCGCTGTATGCGGTGCGCGGCCTGGGTGTCGTGAGCTTCTTTCTGGCCTCGCGACGCCTGGCCGTTGCCGTGCTCGTGATCCTCGCGGTCATCTCGTGGCCGCTGAGTGGCATTCTCTCGCTGGGTGTCGGACTCGGTGATACCTGGATCGACTGGCGCGGTCGCGCCCGTCCGGTCTCCTAACGATTGGAGTACGTCCACATGGAAGTGATTCTTCGGCAGGCGGTCGAGAAGCTCGGACATCCGGGCGACGTAGTGAAGGTCTCGGCGGGATACGCCCGCAACTACCTCATTCCCCGGGGCATCGCGGTCGTGGCGACGCCGGGGAACAAGAAGCAGATCGAGCAGCAGCGGCAGCGTCTCGAGGCCGCGGAAGACACGCGACGGGCCGCGGCCCAGGAACTGGCGGGGACGGTCGAGCAGATCTCGCTGACCTTCTCGGCGCGCGTCGGCGAGGAGGGCAAGCTCTTCGGCTCCGTGACCGCGGCCGACATCGTGCAGCAACTCGAGGCGCTGGGCCACAAGATCGAGAAGCGGCAGATCGACCTGCACGAGCCGATCAAGGCGCTGGGGGTGTACCGGGTCCCCGTTCGGCTGCACGCCGACGTGAAGCCCGAGATCAAGGTCTGGGTGATCAAGCAGTAGCGCCGCCTCCACGGTCGGGGCGCCCGGGCGCTCGCGGGCCCAGCGAGGAGCTCTGGAACACGGTGGGATCCTGGAGCCTCGGCAGTGGCAGGATCAGGGGATCGCAGAGATCGGACGGATCACCGGGATCACACGACGCGGCTGCCTGGCGACCGTCGGGGTCGGGCGAGCGGAAACGTGTCGGCTTCAGGGGCCCGGCTGCCGGATTTCACCCGGCGGCCGGGCCCTTTCATCGGACCTTCGTAGGTGGTCGCCGCATGAGTGTATCGCGATTCCCGGTCGGCGATTATGCTTGTCCGAGAGACACCTGTTGCCTCGCCCGGAGGCTTTCGTCAGCGCTCGGAACCTTTCGGCTGTGCCGCGTTACAAGGCCCTCACTGTGTTGCTCACTTCGGCATGACGTCTGCGACCGGTCCCCGGCCGAGCGCGGCGTGGGCACAGGCGGCGGCCGCGCTGTGTATCGACCTGAAGGCGAACGATGTGGCGATTCTGGACCTCGCGGGCGTGGCCGATGTCACCGACTGTTTTGTGATTGCCAGCGGAACTTCAGATGCTCACGTGCGGAGCATCGCCGAGCACGTGATCGAGGGCATGCGGGAGCGCGGCATGGCTGCGCACCACGTGGAAGGGATGCAGCAGGGCCGGTGGGTCCTGATCGACTTCGTTCATTTCGTCGTGCACGTGTTTCATCCAACCCTTCGCAGTTTCTACCAGCTGGAGCGGCTGTGGAGTGACGCCGGCGTAATCGCCGTCGCGCCGCAAGGAGCAGGCACATGAACCACGGGCGCGTTCTCGGGATGCTGCTGGCGGTCGCGGTCGCGATGCCGGTGGGCGCTCAATCGTACTTCGGCCAGAACCAGGTGCAGTATGACCGGTTCAACTGGAAGGTGGTCGAGACGGACCACTTCCTGATCCACTACTATCCCGAGGAGCGCGAGGGCGTGATGCACGCCGCGATGATGGCCGAGCGCTCCTATGCGCGGCTCGCGCGGATGCTCAACCACCAGTTCCGCGAGAAGAAGCCGCTCATCCTGTATCGGTCCCGGGGCGACTTCGCGCAGAACAACGTCACCGGAGACCTGGGTGAGGGCGTGGGGGGCGTGACGGAGGCGCTGCGGCACCGCATTCTCCTCCCGTTCACCGGCGACTACAAGAGCTTCGAGCACGTGCTCGCCCACGAGCTCGTGCACGCCTTCCAGTACGACATCTTCGCGCGCGGCCGCGCGGGGAACGGACTCCAGACCCTGGCGCAGGTCGAGCCGCCGCTCTGGCTGATGGAGGGGATGGCCGAGTACCTGTCCCTGGGCCCGGGCCATGTGATTACCCAGGCCTGGGTGCGCGACGCGGCATTGAACGGCAATCTGCCGACGATCGAGCAGATGACGCTCGAACCCGGCCGGTACTTCCCCTACCGCTACGGTGAGGCACTCTGGGAGTACGTCGGCGGACGGTGGGGCGACGACGTGATCGGGGCGATCATGAACGCGGTCCCGAACGTCGGCATCGAGCGGGCCTTCAAGCGCGAGCTCGGACTGGACCTCGAGGAGCTGAGCGACGAGTGGCGCGAGGCGATGCAGACGAAGCATCTGCCGCAGGTCGCGCAGCTCGACCGCGCGCGGAAGTTCTCCGAGGCGCTGCTGAACCAGCGCAAGACCGGTGGCTTCGCGCAGCTCTTCATTGCCCCCGCGCTGTCTCCCGACGGGAGCCTCATCACGTTCATCGCCCTCGGGAGCTTCCTGCGCGGGGAGGTCTTCCCCGACCTGTGGCTGGGCGACGCCGAGACCGGCCGGCGGATCAAGCGCCTGGTGAAGTCGACGACCACGGCCGACTTCGAGGAGCTCCGGCTGCTGTATTCGCAGAGCGCCTTCTCCCCCGACGGCAAGCGCCTGGCCTTCACGGCGCAGCGCGACGGCCGCGACATCATGCACGTGATGGACGTCGAGCGCCGCAAGATCCTCAAGTCGTTCGACGTGGGACTGGAGTGGGTGACCGGGCCGAGCTGGAGTCCCGACGGAAAGCAGATCGTCGTGAGCGGCACCTACACCGGCCTCACGGATCTCTTCGTGATCGACTACGCCACGGGGAACCTGCGCCGCCTCACGAACGACAAGTTCGGCGACCTGCAGCCGTCGTGGTCACCCGACGGCCGGACGATCGCCTTCGCGACGGAGCGTGGAGAGACGACGGATCTCGATCTGCTGAAGTTCGGGCAGTGGCAGATCGCTCTATATGATCTGGCGACCGGAGGCGTGACCGTGATTCCGGCCCAGGATGGCCTGAACATCAATCCCCAGTGGGCGCCGGACGGCAAGTCGATCGCATTCGTCTCGGACCGCACGGGGATCGCGAACATCTTCCTGTACGACTTCGCGGCGAAGGAGCACTACCAGCTCACCAACGTGATCGGCTCGGTGAACGCGATCACCGAGTACAGCCCCGCGATCACCTGGGCGCGCGGCGCCGACAAGCTCGCGTTCACGTACTTCGAGAACGGCGACTACACGGTCTGGATGACCTCCAATCCGCGCCAGCTCAAAGGGGAGCCGTTCCGGCCCAGGCCCGCGGCCGTCGTCGCTCAGCGCGACAGCGGCGCCGCCGATGGTGACGACATGCGGCAGCGTGCGAACGACATGCTGCGCGCGATCGAGACCGCGAGCCGCGCCGCCGACTCCACGCAGGGATCCGCGACCGAGACAGCGTCGCTGTACCGCTCGACCACCGGGATCCGTCCTTCGGCCGACGCGCCGGCCTCGTCGGAGCGCACCGGCGCCGGGGCGCCCATCAGCGTGGCCCAGTTGCTCGACAGCGCCAACCTCGCGCTGCCCGACACCACGAAGTTCCTCGAGTACGACTACAAGGTGGGGTACCAGCCCGAGGCCATCGCGCGGCCCAGCATCGGCTACGCACAGGACAACTATGGTCGCGGCCTCTACGGTGGTGCCGGCGTCATCCTCAGCGACCTGCTGGGCAACAACCGCGTCATTCTCGCCGGCCAGGTGAACGGGCGGCTCAGCGAGGCGTATTTCCTGGGCGGCTACACCAACCTCGCCAACCGGATTCAGTACAGCCTCGGCGTGTCGCAGACGCCGATCTTCCTGCCGGTAGCCGCGCTGGAGACGCCGTTCGGCGACGGATCCGCGCGCGCGATCCAGGAGTTCGAGATCTCGCGCTACATCCTCCGCGAGGCGTTCGCGGTGGCCATGCGGCCGTCGAACCGCT
>DATIGO010000078.1:0-12134 GCA_035454665.1 Gemmatimonadaceae bacterium
GGGCCCCGGGCAGCGCCGAGGCGCAGGCCGCCTTCGCCAAGGAGCGTGAGGCCCTGGCCGGCTCGGCACAGCGACTCTCCGACTCGCTCAAGGCGGCGTTCGATTCCTACTCCAAGACGTCGGCCTCGCTCACGGCCGCGCAGCGTGAAGAGCGTGAAAAGGGGTTCCGTGAAAAGCAGGTCGAATTCGATCAGCGCGTCGGACAGATGGAGCAGCAGATGCAGCAGCGGCAGTTCGAGCTGCTGCAGCCCATCATGAACCAGATCCGAACCGTGCTCGATGCCATCCGCGCCGAAGAGGGATACACCTTCATCTTCGACGTCGGGGCGGAGGGCGGAGTGATCGTCGCCGCGGACAAGAACCTCGACATCACCGAACGAGTCATCGCGCGGCTCAAGCCGATGCCGGCCACGGTGGCCCCGAAGGACTCCGCGCGGACACCCGGTGCGGCGCGGCCCGCACCGGCCGGCGTCAGACCCCCCACGAAGCCACCGGCGCAGTGAGCGCGCCAGTCGGCGCCTCGGAGGCAACCGGCAGCGGTGAGGGTGTTCGCACTCTCACCGCTGCGGACATTGCGGCCAGCGTGGGGGGCGAACTGCGGGGGCCCGGCGACGTCACGGTGCGCGCGGTCGCCCCCATCCACCGCGCCCGGCCACAGGATCTCACCTTCCTCGGAGCCGCGCGGTATGCGCCGCTCCTGGCGTCGAGCGAGCCCGGCGTCCTGCTCGTCACCCCGGAGCTCGCCGAGACGCCGGGTCGCGCCCTCGCGCGCGTCGTGGTCGACAACCCCCAGGATGCGATGCTGGCACTCCTGCCCCGTCTGTACCGGGCGCCGCGGCGCGCGCCGGGTGTGCACGTGACCGCCAGTATCGGGCGTGGGGCTCGCGTGGGGCGCGACGCGTCGATTGCCCCGTACGCGGTGATTGGAGACGGCGCCCGTGTCGGCGACAGTGTCACGATCGGCGCCCACGCGGTGATCGGGGAGGACGTGGTCGTCGGCGACGAGTGCCAGCTCTTTCCACACGTCACGCTGTATTCGGGCACGATTCTGGGCGCCCGCGTGGTGATCCACGCGGGCGCGCGAATTGGCAGCGACGGCTTCGGGTACGTGTTCCACGAGGGCGCGCACGCCAAGATTCCGCACGTCGGACGATGCATCGTGGAGGACGACGTCGAGATCGGCGCGAACACGACGGTGGATCGCGGCAGCATCGACGACACGGTGATTGGCGCCGGGACGAAGATCGACAACCTGGTGCAGATCGCGCACAACGTGCGCGTGGGCCGGCTGTGCCTGCTGATGGCGCAGGTCGGTGTCGCGGGTTCCGTGCGGATCGGCGACGGTTGCATCCTCGCCGGACAGGTCGGGGTGAGCGGCCACCACGAGATCGGCGACGGCGCGCGTCTCGCGGCGCAGGCCGGCGTATTCGGTGACATCCCGGCAGGAGAGACCTGGTCGGGGTATCCCGCGCGCCCGCACCGTGAGTCGCTCCGCGCGCACGCCGCGCTGTTCCGGCTCGCGGGACTCATGAAGCGCCTGGAGCGACTCCTCGGAGACAAGGGGTGACGGACGTCCGCCGCACGATCGCGCGAGAGGCCACGCTCGAGGGGATCGGGTTACACCTGGGCCAGCCGTGCCGGCTGACGTTCCGGCCCGCGGCGGCCGCCGTCGGGATCGTTTTCCTGCGCCGGGAGGGCGACGTGGTCCGCCGCGTTCCCGCTCGCGCGGAGGACGCCGAGCTGACCGAGCGGCGCACGCAGCTCGGGCGCGGCACGACGGCGGTGCACACGGTGGAGCACGTTCTCGCGGCAGTCGCGGGGATGGGGATCGACGATCTCGAGATCGAGATCAGCGGTCCGGAGCCGCCGATCATGGATGGCAGCGCTGGAGACTTCCTCGAGGCGCTGCGGGACGCGGGAGTTGCGCCGAGCGGGGGCGTGGTGGAGTATCTCCACGTGGTGGAATCGTTCACGCACGTGGACGGCGAGGCGCGGTACACGGTGCACCCGGCGCGCTGCCTCGAGCTGGACGTGACGATCGACTTCCCGCACCCCCTCGTGGGAACGCAGCGGGGGTGCTGGGTGGTCACGCCGGAGACGTTCGCGGCGGAGCTGGCGCGCGCCCGGACGTTCGGGTTTCGTCATGAAGTCGACGGGCTGCGAGCGCGGGGCCTGATTCAGGGAGGCTCGACGGCGAACGCGCTGGTCCTGGACGAGCAGGGCGTGGTGGAGAACACGCTGCGGTGGCCGGACGAGTTCGTCCGACACAAGACGCTGGATTGCGTGGGCGATCTGGCGCTGGCCGGGCGACGGGTGCGGGCGCGCATCGTGGCCGTCCGGCCGAGTCACCGGGGAACCGTGACGCTGGTCCGCGAGCTGCTGCGTCGCGGCGCCGAGGAGAAGACCGTGATCGGGATCGACGAGATCATGCAGACGCTGCCGCATCGCTACCCGTTTCTGTTCGTGGACCGGATCCTCGAGTACGAGAGCGGGAAGCGCGTGGTCGGCATCAAGAACGTGACCATCAACGAGCCGTTCTTTCAGGGACACTTCCCGGGGCACGCGATCATGCCGGGGGTCCTGATCATCGAGGCGATGGCGCAGGTGGGCGGAATCCTGCTCATGGGCACCGTGGAAGAGCCGGAGACGAAGGTCGTGTACTTCACGTCCCTGGATAACGTGCGCTGGCGGCGGCCCGTGCGGCCGGGGGACCAGCTCCGGTTCGAGCTCGAGGTGACACAGATCCGCGGGCCCGCGTGCCGGATGAAGGGCGTGGCCAAGGTGGACGGCAGTCTCGTCGCGGAGGCGGACATGGCGGCGATGCTGCGCGACCGATGAGCGTCTTCATCCATCCGACGGCGGAGGTGTCGCCTAACGCGACGCTGGCCCCGGGCGTGCGCGTGGGTCCCTACGTGATGGTCGGTGACGCCTGCGAGGTGGGCGAGGACTGCGTCCTCGAGACCCGTTCGGTGCTCGAGCGGAACGTGCGCCTCGGCCCCCGCGTCTCGGTCGGCATCGGCAGCGTGCTCGGCGGCGATCCGCAGGACCTCAAGTTCCGCGGTGAGGAAACCTGGGTCGAGATCGGCGAGGGGACCCGCATCCGCGAGTACAGCACGATCAATCGTGGCACCGCGCACTCCTTCAAGACCACCGTGGGGAAGGGGTGCTTCATCATGTCGTACGTGCACCTCGCGCACGACTGCCACGTCGGCGACGGCGTGATCATCTCGAACGCCACCCAGCTCGCGGGCCACGTCATCATCGAGGATCGCGCGATCCTCTCGGGACTCGTCGCGGTGCACCAGTTCGTGAAGATCGGGCGCCACGCGTTCGTGGGCGGGTGCTCGCGCGTGGCCAAGGACGTGCCACCCTTCCTCAAGGCCGTCGGGAACCCCGTCAAGCTGTACGGGCTCAACAGCGTCGGACTGCAGCGCAGCGGGTTCGACGAGGCCACGATCCGGGAGCTCAAGCGCGCCTACCGGCTCTTCTTCCGCTCCGAGCTCAACGTGTCGCAGGCGCTGGAGCGCGCGCGTACGGAGCTGCACCCGTCGCCGGAGGTCGAGCACTTCCTGCGGTTCCTCGAGGAGAGCGGACGCGGAGTGGTGATTTGAGCGCGGGCCTGACGCGCATCGGCGTGATCGGCGCCGGAGCCCTGGGATACCATCACGTCCGACTGCTGCGCGACCTCCCGGGCGCGCGTTTCGTCGGCTTCCACGACGCGCGTCCCGAGCGGGCGGCGCAGGTCTCGGCCGAACTGGCCGTCCCTGCGTTCGCGTCCGCGGAGGAACTGGCGGACGTGTGCGACGCACTGACCATCGTCGTCCCCACGCCGGCGCATCATGCCGTGGCCCGCATGGCCCTCGACAAGGGACGCCACCTGCTCATCGAGAAGCCGCTCGCGGTCACCCTGGAAGAGGCCGATGACCTGCTCGATCGTGCCGAGCGGTCGGGGGCCATCATCCAGACGGGTCACGTGGAGCGTTTCAACCGGGCGATCCGCGGGGCGATGCCCTACGTGGATCGCCCGCGCTTCATCGAGAGCAACCGGCTCGCACCATTCAACCCGCGCGGCTCCGATGTCGCGGTCGTGCTCGATCTCATGATCCACGACCTCGACCTCATCCTCACACTCGTCGGCGAGCCGCTCGAGTCGGTGGCGGCGGTGGGCGTGCCCGTGCTCACCCCGTTCGTGGACATGGCGAACGCGCGGCTCGGGTTCGCGTCGGGCGCGGTGGCCAATATCACCGCGAGTCGAGTGTCGCGGGAGCGGACGCGGAAGCTCCGGCTCTTTCAGCAGAGCGGGTACCTCTCGCTGGACCTCGCGAGCGGCGACGGGGAGTTCTACCGTCTGCGTCAGGATCTCGATCTCGCACAGCTGGCACGCTCGCCGCTCGCGATCGAGGCCTTTGTCGAGCGCATCGCGATCAGCGCCCCCGAAGGGGAGCCGCTGCGGCTGGAGTTCGAGAGCTTCGTGGCGGCGCTCCAGGGCCGGGGGCCGGTGGTCGTGTCGGGAAAGGATGGCCGCGGGGCACTCGCCGCCGCACTCCGGATCCAGCAGGAGATCGAACAGGCTCTGGTCCGGGCCACGCCGGCCGCCGCGGAGCCGAGGGCCGCGCGTGCCTGACGTGATGGTGGTGGCGGGCGAAGCATCGGGAGACATGCACGCGGCGGGACTGGCGGAGGCGCTCCGGCGCCGCCGTCCGGACCTGCACCTGGTGGGTGTGGGGGGCGAACGGATGGAGCGCGCCGGTGTCGCGCTGGTCGAGCGCAGCGACCGGCTGGCGGTGATGGGATTCGTCGAGGTGCTCCGCAGCGTGCCGCGCCACCACGCCCTGTTGCAGGAGTTGCGCCGACGGCTGCGCGGTGGGGCCGTCTCCGTCCTCGTGACCGTCGACTACCCGGGCTTCAACATGCGGCTGGCGGCGTCGGCGCGGGACGCCGGCGTGCCGGTGCTGTATTACATCACGCCGCAGGTCTGGGCGTGGGGTGCCTCCCGGCTGCCCAGGCTTGCGCAGTTGATCACCAAGGCGGCCGTGATCCTGCCGTTCGAGGAAGCGCTGCTGCGCTCGCATGGGATCGACGCGACCTTCGTGGGCCATCCGCTGCTCGATCGGGCCGTTGCGCTCCCGGCGCGTGAGGCGGCGCGCGCGGAGCTCGGCCTCGCGCGGGACGCGCTGGTACTCGCCCTTTTTCCGGGGAGTCGCCCGCAGGAGATCGAGCGCCACCTCGAGCCGTTCGTCGCGACGGCCGAGCGGCTCCGCCGCCGCTACCCGGGACTGGAGGTCGTCGTGTCGGTCGCCCCGGGGGTGACGATCTCGGCGGCGCGGTGTCCCTGGCGCCAGGTGTCGATGTCGTCGCTCATGTTGCTGCGCGCGGCGGACGCCGCGTTATGCAAGAGCGGCACGACGACGCTCGAGGCGGCCGTGGCGGGCTGCCCGCTCGTCGTTGGCTACCGGACGAGCCGGTGGACGCACGCGGTGGCCCGACGGCTGGTGCGCATCCCGCACATCGGGCTGGTGAACGTCGTGGCGGGGCGTCAGGTCGCGCCGGAGTTCGTGCAGGACGCGCTGGCGCCCGAAGCCATGGCGGACGCGCTGTCGCCTCTGCTCGGCGGCGGTGCCGAGCGCGAACAGATGCTGGCGGGGCTTGACGCGGTGCGTGCGCGGCTGGGCGCGCCGGGAGCGGCCACGCGGGTGGCGGAGATGGTCTCCGCACTGGCCTCGTGACGGGGGCCGCGCGGCGGGCCGGGGGCGCCGCGGCCTGCGCCGGCGGTCCGGAGCGCCCATGAGCCCGCGCCCTAACGACTGGTGGGTGCGCGTGAAGGTGGGCGCGGCGGTGACGCTCGGCGGGCTGCTCATCCGGCTGCTCGGGCGCACGTGGCGGATCCGGCACGAGGGGGCGGAGCGGCTGTACGGTCCGCTCCGGCGCGGCGAGACGCAGGTCGTCGTCTTCTGGCACGGGGAGATCCTGCCGATCGCGTGGGGCCACCGCGGGAGCGGCATCGCCCCGCTGATCAGCACGCACGCCGACGGCGAGATCATCGCGCGCATCGTGGAGGACCTGGGATACCGGACCGTCCGCGGGTCCACGTCGCGCGGCGGGGCGCGCGCCATCCTGGAGATGGTGCGGCTCCTGGAGGAGGGGGTGACGATCGCGGTGACCCCTGACGGCCCGCGCGGCCCCCGCCACGACTTCGCCCCCGGTGCCCTGGCGGTGGCGCAACGCGCCGGGCGCCCCGTGCTCGGGGTGCGAGCGAGCGCCACGCGGGCGTGGCGCCTGCGGTCGTGGGACCGGCATCTCGTTCCCAAACCATTCGCCACCGTGACGTACCGGTACTCGGAGCCGCAGCTGCTGCGCGCGGGTTCGGTGCGTGAGGCCGAAGCGCGCGCACCGGAGATGGCGCAGATGCTCCTCGATCTGGCGCCCGCGCCTAACGACTGATGGACGGGATCGACCGGCTCTGGTACGCGCGCGATCCGCTGGCGCGGTCGGCGCGCGTCGCGCTGGCGCCGTTCGGGCTCGCATGGCGCGGCGCCATGTCCCTGCGGAACGCGCTGTACGACCGCGGGCTGTTGCCCGTGCAGGCGGCGCCCCTCCCGGCCGCCGCGGTCGGCAACCTCGCGGTGGGTGGCGCGGGAAAGACGCCCGTCGCGGCGTGGCTCGCGGGGATGCTGCTCGACCGCGGCGCCCGGCCGGCCGTGGTCCTGCGGGGGTACGGAGACGACGAGCCGCGCGTGCACGCCCTGCTCAACCCCGGTGCCATGGTCGTGGTCGATGCCGATCGGACGCGGGGGATGCACCGCGCGCGTGCGGCGGGATGCGACGTGGCGTTGCTCGATGATGCGTTCCAGCATCGGCGCGCCGGGCGGATGGAGGACGTCGTGCTCGTGAGCGCAGATCGCTGGCATGAGGATCGCCGCCCGCTCCCGGCCGGGCCGTGGCGCGAATCACTCACCGCCTTGCGCCGGGCGTCGTTGCTGCTGGTGACGCGCAAGGCGGTGGCCTCTACGGTCGCGGCGGAACTGCTGGCCCGGCTCAAGGGCATGACGCCCGGCGGCGCCGGGTGCTGCGTTGCGCTTCAGATCGCCGGCCTCCACACCGTGACGGGCGAGCGGGCGGCGTCGCTGGACACGCTGCGGAATCGCCGCGTGCTCGCCATCTCGGGGATCGCCGATCCCGCGGCTTTCCGGGCGCAACTGGCGGCCGTGGGAGCGCGCGTCGAGGCCGCCGCCTTCGGGGATCACTACCGGTTCGGACCGAGCGACGCGCAGCGTCTCGCGGCTCGCGCCGAGGCGGCCGATCTCGCCGTCTGTACCCTGAAGGACGCCGTCAAGCTGCGTGAGCTCTGGCCTCGCGAAGCTCGACCGCTATGGTATGTTTCGTTGCGCTGTGAGGCAGAGCCGGATGACGGGGCGGTGGACGCCCTGATCGACCGGCTGCTGGCGGCGCGTCATCAACCTACCCCTGGGCCGACCGGCTGACGCCCGGCCCCGACCCTCCGGATATATGACCACCGAGCTGCGGCTGCCCACGAACACCATCGTCCGCCCGGACAAGGACCGGTTCCTGAACGAGGAGAACCCTTTCGAGGCGATGATGTCCCGCTTCGATCGGGCAGCGGAATTGCTGGACCTGGAGCCGGGGCTGTACAAGGTCCTCCGGAAGCCCGAAAAGCAGATCATCGTGGCCTGTCCCTGCATGATGGACAACGGCGAGATCGAGGTCTTCACCGGAATTCGCGTGCTCTACAACACGTCGCGGGGACCGGCCAAGGGAGGGATCCGCTTCGACCTGAACGTGACCCTCGACGAGGTCACGGCCCTGGCGGCGTGGATGACCTGGAAGTGCGCCGTCGTCAACGTGCCGTTCGGTGGCGCGAAGGGCGGCGTGATCTGCGATCCGTTGCGGATGAGCGCCGGGGAGCTCGAGCGCCTGACCCGGCGCTATACCGCGGGCATCATCGCCACTCTGGGCCCGGACTCGGACGTCCCGGCCCCCGACGTGAACACCAACGAGCGCGTCATGGCGTGGATCATGGACACCTACTCCATGCATGTCCGCCACACCGTCACCGCCGTGGTGACCGGCAAGCCCGTGGAGATGGGCGGCTCGCTGGGCCGGCGCGAAGCCACCGGACGAGGGTGCATGATCGTGATCCGCGAGGCGCTCTCGCACCTCGGCATGAACGTGAAGGGGACGACGGTCGCCGTGCAGGGCTTCGGCAACGTGGGATCGGTCACTGCACAGCTCCTCACGCGCGAAGGGTGCCGGATCGTCGCGGTGAGCGACCGCACGGGTGGCATGTACAACCCCGCCGGGCTCGACATCGACGATCTGGTCTCGTACGTCCGTCACAACAAGACCCTGGAGGGGTATCGCAAGGCGGAGGCGATCACGAACGAGGAGCTGCTCCTGCTCGACGTCGACGTCCTGATACCGGCAGCGCTCGAGAACGTGATCACGACCAAGAACGCCCCGAAGATGCGTGCAAAGATCATCTGCGAGGGTGCCAACGGCCCCACGACCGCGGCGGCCGACTCCATCCTCGAGGAAAAAGGCATCTTCGTCATTCCCGACATTCTGGCGAATGCGGGAGGCGTCACGGTGTCGTACTTCGAGTGGGTGCAGGATCGCGGCGGCTACTTCTGGAGCGAGGACACGGTCAACGAACGGCTCAAGGACATCATGGTGCGCGGTTTCCGCGACGTGCTCGAGCTCTCGCGGCAGCACAAGGTGAACATGCGCACGGCGGCATACATGCTCTCGATCAGCCGCGTCGCCACGGTCCATCGCCTGCGCGGGATCTACGCGTAGCGGAGGGACCGGCGACCAGGGTCGGCGCAGTCGCCGGAATCGCATGCGGCGCTCGGCCGCGCCTTCGTTCCCGGGCCCCGGTGGCGGGGAGTGCCCATGAGAATCCGGCTGGTTGTCGTGGGAAAGCCGCGCGACGTGCCGCTCGCGGCCGTGATCGGCGAGTACGAACGGCGCGCCGCGCGATACTGGCCCCTCGAGGTCCATGAGGTGCGCGCGGCGCGGGGGGCGGAGGACCGTTCGGCGGATGGACGGGGGCGCGAAGGGGAGCGCCTGCTGGAGCGCGCGACCGGCCAGATCGTCGCGTGCGATGAGACGGGCAGCAGCATGACGTCCGCGGCTTTCGCCGCATGGCTGCAGCAACGCCGTGAGGCCGCGGCCGACGTGTCCTTCGTCATCGGCGGTGCCTACGGTCTGGCGCCGGCGGTGCGGGCCCGGGCCGACCGGCTCCTCACGCTGGCCCCGTGGACGCTTCCACACGAGTTGGCGCGGCTGGTACTGGCGGAGCAACTGTACCGCGCCGGCACCATCGTGCGCGGGGAACCGTACCACAAGTGAGACGGACCGGCGAGATTGGAGCGAAGCCGCCGGCGCTTTCCCGCCGCGGGTGAGACTGGCCCTCGCCCCTCTCCTGATGTCATCGGACCTCGTCATTCGGACGGAATCGCTCGGCGGCACGCCCCTGTCGCAGTTCATGCAGCGGGGCGAGGCCCCTGCCGACTGGCACGTGCCGACGCCGCGCCGGGTCGAGGCCTGGCGCTCGCGGATCGAGTCGATCCGGGCGGACCAAGGCGGTGGCTGGTGGGAGGCGATCGGTCCGGCCTGCGCGGCCTCGGGCGCGGCCGTCGAGCGCCTGGCGAGAGTCGCGGCGCGGAACGGCGTCGTGGTGACTTCGGGGCAGCAGCCGGGCCTGTTCGGCGGTCCGGCGTACACGTGGTTCAAGGCCCTTTCGGCGCTGGCTCTCGCCGATCTGATCGAGGGCGAGACGGGGGTGCCGGCTGCTCCCGTGTTCTGGGCCGCGACCGACGACACCGACTTCGACGAGGCGTCGTGGACGGCGGTGGCGATGCCGGGGGGGGCGGCGCGCCTGGAGCTCACAGGGCGGCCCGCCGAGGGCGTCCGAATGGGAGATGCTGCTCTCGGGGACGTGCGCGCGCTCATGGCGGAGCTGGAGCGGGCCTGCGGCTCCGCGGCCGATCCCACCGCGCTCCGGGCGGTAAAGCGCGCGTATACGCCCGATGCAACGATCGGTGGGGCCTACGTGCGGCTGCTGCGGGCGCTGCTCGAGCCGCTGGGGATCGCCGTACTCGATGCCACGCATCCGAGCGTGGGAGACGCCGCAGATGCACTGCTGCGCCGCGCCTTGCGCGAGCGCGAGACCATCGCGCATGCGCTCGCGGAGCGCACGGCCGCGATTCGCGCGGCGGGCTTCGAGCCGCAGGTCGAGGTCGTCGCGGGGCGGACGCTCGTCTTCGAGCTGGCAGGCGGACGGCGCGAGCGCGTCGCCTTCGATCGCGCGGAGGCGGCGGCGGCGACCGCGAAGCCTGGGGCCCTGTCGGGCAACGTTCTGCTGCGTCCGGTGCTCGAGCGCTGGCTGCTGCCCACGGTCGCCTACATGGCGGGTCCCGGCGAGATCGCCTACTTCGCCCAGGTGAGCGCGGTGGCCGACGCGCTGGGTGTGGCGCGCCCCGTGGCATTGCCGCGGTGGAGCGGCACCCTCATCGAGCCGCACGTGAGCGCGCTGCTACGCGCCTATCAACTGGACCGGAATGAGTTCGCGGAGCCGAACGCCGTGGAGGCGCGTCTCGCGCGCGCGGCGTGGCCCGCCGCGGTCGAGCGCGAGTTCGCGACGCTGCGCGAGGCGCTGGCGAGGCAGGTGGCGGCGCTGCGCGAGACGATGGTGCAGGAGGAATCCCTCCTGCCGCCGGAGGTCGTCGAGGGCGTCGGGCGCGGCCTCGAATGGCGCCTGAAGCGGCTGGAGCGGCGTATCACCGCGGCGGTGAAGCGGCGCGAGGGGCGGCTGATGCACGAACTCGGGACGATCCGGGGAGCGCTCTTCCCGCTCGGAGTCCGGCAGGAGCGCGCGCTCAACCTCGTTCCACTGCTCGCACGCCACGGGCTCGATCTGTTGCCGCGTCTGCGCGAGGCGGCCGAGGGGCACGCACGGGACCTGGTCGGCGTCCGGGCGGCCCGCGCGGTCGCACGGTGACGGGTACGGCGCCGCCGCGCGCGACGCGCCCGGGATCGGGGCCGCGTCCGTCCGGTCGCGGCGCGGTGCTGATTGGCGCCGGCATCCTCCTCAGCCGGCTGCTCGGGCTCGTCAGGCAGCGCCTTTTCGCGGCGTACCTTGGCGTGTCGGATGCGGCGGATGTGTTCACGGCCGCGTTCCGCATCCCGAACTTCCTGCAGAACCTGTTCGGTGAAGGGGTCCTGTCGGCGTCCTTCGTTCCCGTCTACGCACAGTTGCACGAACGCGGGGATGACGCGGCGCGGCGGGAGCTCGCGGGGGCGGTGCTCTCCCTGCTCCTCCTGGTGACCGCCGTGGTCGTGCTTCTGGGGATTCTCGCCGCCCCGGCGCTCACGGCGCTGTTCGTTCCCGGATACAGCGGGGAGAAGCTCGCGCTCGCGGTCCGGCTCGTGCGCATCCTGTTCCCCGGGGCCGCCCTCCTCGTGCTCGCGGCGTGGAGCCTGGGGGTGCTGAACTCGCATCGCCGGTTCTTCCTCGCGTACGCTTCGGCCGCGCTCTGGAACGTCGCGATGATCGCCACGCTGGTCGCGTTCGGCCCCTCCCGTGGCGAGGACGACCTCGTCGTCCTGCTGGCGTGGGGGTCCGTCGCGGGGAGCCTGCTGCAGTTCGTCGCGCAGCTGCCGCGGGTCATGCAGCTCCTGGGGGGCGTGCGGCTCGTGCTGCGCTCGCGCTCCGCCGAGGTGGCGACCGTGGTCCGCAACTTCGTGCCGGTCTTCGTGGGCCGGGGCGTGGCGCAGATCAGTGGCCTGATCGACACGGTGATTGCGTCGCTCCTCGGCACCGGCGCGCAGGCCACGTTAGGCTATGCGCAGATGCTCTATATGCTGCCGGTGAGCCTGTTCGGCATGTCGGTCTCTGCCGCGGAACTGCCCGAGATGTCCAGCGCCACCGGGTCGAGCGAGCAGGTGGCCGAACACGTGCGAACCCGACTCGGCACCGGACTGCGCCAGATCGCCTTCTTCGTGATTCCGTGCGCAGTCGCGTTCCTGCTGCTCGGCGACGCGATCATCCGCGCGCTGTTCGAGAGCGGCAAGTTCGGCCCGACCGATACGATGTTCGCCTGGGGGATTCTGGC
>DATIGO010000079.1:0-30080 GCA_035454665.1 Gemmatimonadaceae bacterium
CCCACCAAGACGTCCCGGTCGACGGTCGGCACCGCCACGGAGATCTACGACTATCTCCGTCTCCTGTGGGCCCGCATCGGCCGCACCTTCTGCCCCGTCTGCGGGCGCGAGATCCGGCCCGATACCGTCCAGTCGGTCACGGACCAGGTCCTTGCCCTGCCCCAGGGAGTCCGCTTCACCGTCGCCTTCCCGCTCGTCACATCCGCCAAGGTCACCGATGGGGTGATTGTCGAGAACCTTCGAGCCGAGGGGTATCTCCGCGTGATCGCCGACGGGGAGATGCTCGACCTCGAGTCGGTGGATCCCGAGTCGGATAGGCTGTCGAAGGCGGACGAGCTGCTGGTGATGGTGGACCGGCTGAGCGTGAACCCGGCAACCGCCGGCCGCCTCGCCGAAGCCGTCGCCACTGCGTTCAGGGAAGGCGACGGGGTGTGCCTCATGGAGATCGCCGGTGACGCCGCCGTTCCGAGGGCGGAGCGCACCGGGGACTCCCGGGTCACGCGTCACGAGGCCCGCGGCACGAGTGAAGCCGACTCGTCATCCGTCACCCGTCACCCGTCACGGCTGCGCTTCACGGAACGCTTCGAGTGTCCCTACGACGGCCATCGCGCGCCGCAGCCCACGCCGCAGCTCTTCTCGTTCAACAATCCGCGTGGGGCCTGTGCGACGTGCAATGGCTTCGGCGCGGTACTGGAGTACGACACCGCGCTCATCGTGCCGCATCCGGAGCGATCGCTGCGCGACGGGGCGATCGCTCCGTGGACGATGCCGCGCTACGAGGGAAAGCGGCGGGCCCTCGCGGACTTCGCGAAGCGTGAGGGAATCCCGCTCGACGCCCCCTGGCGCGGCCTGACCGATGCGCAGCGCGACCGGCTCCTCAACGCCCGCGCGCGCGGCTTCAAGGGAATCTTCCCCTTTCTGCGGGACCTCGAGGAGAAGCGATACAAGCAGTACATCCGCGTCTTCCTCCGACAGTATCAGTCCGCGAAGGAGTGTCCCGCCTGCCACGGCGCGAAGCTGCAGCCCGATGCGCTGCACGTGCGCGTGGCAGGCCTCACGATCGCGCAGGTATCGGAGCTCGCGATCGACCGGTTGCGCGGGTGGCTCCACGGGATCGAGCTGAGCGACTTCGATCGGCAGGTCGCGCAGCACGTGCTGCGGGAAGCGCTCGATCGCGTGGAGTTCCTCTGCGACGTGGGACTCAACTACCTGACCCTGCACCGCGCCACGCGCACGCTCTCCGGCGGCGAGGCGCAGCGGATCACGCTCGCCAACTCGCTGGGCTCCCGGCTCGTGGACACGCTGTACGTGCTCGACGAGCCGTCGATCGGGCTGCATCCGCGCGACATGAAGCGCCTGCTGTCGCTGCTCACGCGGCTCCGCGACACGGGAAACACGGTCCTGGTCGTGGAGCATGACCTCGAGGCGATCCGGATGGCGGACCACATGATCGAGCTGGGTCCCGGGAGCGGCGAGCAGGGCGGCCACGTGGTGTTCGCGGGGCCGCTCTCACGCGCCACCGAGAGTCCGCTCACGGGGAAGTACATCACCGGAGAACGCGGCATCGCGGTGCCGCCGAAGCGGCGCCCCGTGAGCGGCCGGCGCATCCGTCTCACCGGCGCACGCGAGCACAACCTCAAGAGCGTGGACATCGAGATCCCGTCAGGCGCCCTGACCGTGGTGACGGGCGTCTCGGGCTCTGGCAAGAGCACGCTCGTGCACGACGTGCTGTACCGGGCCCTCGAGACGCGGCTCACGGGAGAGCACAGCGCGCGGCAGCACCTCGGCGAGCGGGTCGGGGAGTTCCGCACGCTGAGCGGTGCCGAAGCGATCGACGCGGTGGTGTTGATCGATCAGGAGCCGATCGGCCGGTCGCCGCGATCGAACCCGGTGACCTATGTGAAGGCGTACGACGAGATCCGGAAGCTCTTCGCGGCGCTGCCGCTCGCGAAGCAGCGCCGCTACACGCCCGGGACGTTCAGCTTCAACGTGGCCGGCGGGCGCTGCGAGGCGTGCGAGGGAGCGGGGCTCGTGCAGATCGAGATGGTCTTCATGGCCGACGTCTTCGTGCCTTGCGACATCTGCGGCGGGAAGCGCTTCAAGCCCGAGGTGCTCGAGGTGACGCTGAAGGGCAGGAGCATCTACGACATCCTCCAGCTCACGGTGGACCAGGCGATCCGTTTCTTTCCGTACGAGGAGAAGCTCGGCCAGGCGCTCTGGCAGCTCCAGCAGGTGGGGTTGGGCTACCTGCGCCTCGGGCAGCCGGCGACGACGCTCTCCGGCGGGGAGGCGCAACGGATCAAGATCGCGCGCGAGCTGTCCCAGGCCGAGCGCGCGAGCGGCGTGGCGCGGCGCCGGCGCGGCGCGCTGGAGCGTCCCGGCGGGCGGAAGCTCTACATCATGGATGAACCCACGACGGGCCTGCATCTCGAGGACATTCGCAGGCTCGCGGAGGTGTTCGACCGGCTCATCGAGGCCGGGAACACGCTCGTGCTGATCGAGCACAACCTGGACGTGATCAAGCTGGCGGACTGGGTGATCGACCTGGGGCCGGAGGCGGGAGACGCGGGCGGCGAGGTCGTGGCGATGGGGCGGCCCGAGGATGTGGCGTTGGCGGAGCGGTCGCACACGGGCGCGTGGCTTCGGACGGTGCTGCCCTCGCCTGCGGTGCGCGGGCGAGCGAGCGTGTCGGGCCTGGCTGTGACTCGTGAATCGTGACTCGGCCCGAGCATCAGACGCAGCGGCGCGAGGCGCAGAGAACGGCACGCAGAGAGATGGACCGGGCTCCCGGTGGAGGAACACGCATCGAGGTCAGGGTGAGACCAGGGATTTTCAACGCGGATCGGGCGGAAACGGCGGATCGGGCAGATTGCTCCGGTGAGGGCTTCCGACGGCCGAGTGGCCGCGGGCAGCCCGCTGGCGCACCATGGCGCGTCAAAGAGCCAGAACCAGAGCGGTCGCTGTTTAACCAGTGTTGTTGCCGTTGATCCGCGCCAGTTCATCTGCTCCATCCGCTTCATCCGCGTCCCCAGGCGTACCATGAGCCTTGCCAGGCACCGCGGGCTCCCGGGCGTCCACTGGTCGCTGCGGGCGCCTCCTTCTGCGGCCGCTCCCTGCGCCTCCGCGTCTCATGCTGTTGCCGAGTCACGACTCACGAGTCACGAGTCACTCTCGACTGACGCCGACGTTCTTCCTGGATCGCGCGGACCTTTCGCAGCACGCGCGCGTGCGGCGCATAACGAGCGAGGAACGCGGCGATCCGGTTCTGCCAGCCGGGGATGACCACGCGGTCACCTCGCAGCAAGCCGGCGATGCCCTGCTCCGCCACGAAGGGCGACGGTACCGGGGCCGCGCCGCTGCTCCGGGCGGTTGCGGCGATGCCGGCGGTCTTCTGGAACTCGGTCCGCACGGGGCCCGGGCACAGGGCCGTGACGTTGACGCCGCGCTCGCGGCACTCCTCCCAGAGCGCTTCGGAGAACGAGAGGAGGAACGCCTTCGAGGCGTAGTACAGCGCCATCACCGGCCCCGGCGCGAACGCGGCGACAGATCCCACGTTCAGCACGTAGCCCTGGCCGCGCTCCAGCAGCCACGGCAGCACGCGCTTCGTGAGGTGCACGGGTGCGGCGCAGTTCACCTCGATCAGCTCGAGCTCGCGGTTCAGGTCGGTCTCGTGAAAAAAGCCGTGCGTGCCGAAGCCCGCGTTGTTCACGAGCACCTCGAGACGCCCGCGGTCGCGCTCGAGCCGCTCGCAGAGCCGCTCGCGCTCGTCGTAGGATGCCAGATCGCACGCGAAAGGCTCGCAGTGCACGCCGTGCGACGCGTGCAGCGCGGCGGCGAGCTGCGCGAGCAGCGCTTCGCGGCGGGCCACGAGCACGAGGTGGTATCCCCGAAGCGCCAGCTCCGCGGCGAGGTCACGGCCGATGCCACTGGAGGCGCCGGTGACGATGGCGAGGGGGTGAGGGTCGTTAGGTGGCACGTGCACGGACGGGTGACGGGTGACGAGCGACGCGCGAGGGGCGCGGCCGAATTCTGGCGAGAAGCCCTGGCGGGAGCGAGGACCGGGAGCTTCCGTGTCTCGGCCATTCCCGCCGTCGCCCATGCTCCATGCCCTCCGTCCCGTCCCTCGCTTGACCCGCGCCGAGGGCTCCGTCTAGCTTTCGAAGCTCATTCCCGAGTAGCTCAGCTGGTAGAGCAGGTGACTGTTAATCACCGGGTCGCAGGTTCGAGTCCTGCCTCGGGAGCTGCTACCACACGGAGCCACGACAAACGCCCGCCGGTGTCAGGCGGGCGTTTGTCGCTCCCAGCGTTGACACGCCTCAGCGCGCCAGTTTCGGTTCCTCTCTCGGGCCCCGCCCTCGCTGTGCGGCGCCGCCGCGGACGCCGCCCGGTCGCCGAGCCTCGCTAGGCAGCGTCGCCGACGAGGGTCATCCGGTTCAGGCGCACCTGGTAGCTCGCCGCGGCCTTCCGCAGCCATGCAGAAAAATGCTCGAGGCTGGATAGGGACTGCACGGAGCGTGTGGTCGTACCGGCGACCTGCCACCCACCGCGGCCCGCGTCGGCCGTCCGATCGACGCTGGTGAAATCGCAGCTCAAGCGCCGTCGCAGAAAGTGAGCCACCCGCCTTGCTCTGGCCTCGCCAGTGCAGAGCAGACCGAAACTCAGAGAGTGCGGAAGGTGGTCGTGGCCGGTGGAGCGCAGGGCCTGCCAGGCGCGCAGCGCGCTGACGAGCGAGCCAGCCCCCTGCGGGTCGTGGTACTCGTTATCGGGGGAGTGTCTCATGATGAAAGGTAGCGGATCACGGGTGTTGCCGCCGATTCGGGCGAGCAACGCCATGCCCGGATCCGCGACGCTCAATCGCCCCGACTCAGAGGCGGCCCTGTAACCAGCCGCCAGTCATCGCATTGCAGGCGCGGCGCTGTCCTTCCCCGAGCGTGAGCGCCCGGCGCCCTTGCCGCGAGCGGCGTCCTGCTGGCCGCCGCCGCGAGCATTCGTACCGGCCAATGCCGGATTGGCGATCACGTGGTCGTTCCTGGACGAGCCAGTCGCAGTGGCGGTGTTCGCAGGTCTGGCGATCGGAAGGCCAATCGGCGTTCTGGTGCTGAGCTGGGTCGCCGTCTCCCCCGGCGTCGCGATCCGTCCACCCGCCCTGACGTGGCCGGTGCTCGCTGGCGGCAGCCTGTTGACCGGCATTGGCTTCACCTTGGCGCTCCTGATCGCTAGTCTGGCGTTCACGCCCGCGCTGTTGGGAGCCGCAAAGGCGGGCATACTCGGTGCATCCGTTGTCTGCGCGGTCGCGGGGCTGGCAGCGCTGACGTGGGCGACCGCCCTGCGACGGTCCGCGTCGCCGCTGCGCGAGTGACCTGGTAGCGCTGCTGTCGGAGTGGATGGCACCGAGGTCGCGGCCAAACGTGGGAGCGCCTCACCGTATGACGCTGGAGACAGGAGCGATGCCGGCACCATGCACCCATCTCGACCAGATCCAGGACGTGGCCCCGCGCACGCCCAACGGCTGCGAGGAGTGTCTCAAGACCGGCTCACCGTGGGTCCACCTGCGGCTCTGCCTCTCGTGCGGCCATGTCGGCTGCTGCGACAACTCGCCGAACCGCCACGCGACGAAGCACTTTTACCAGACCAGCCACCCGATCATGCGCAGCTTCGAGCCTGACGAGGACTGGGGGTGGTGCTTCGCGGACGAGGTTTTCTTCGAGCCGGCGCCGGTCCGCCCGGTGCGCCGGCCCCGTGCCTGACCGCTCGCACCGCGATCACACCGATCCGTCCAGGTCCAGCAACTCGACCACCCGCGCGAACCGCGGGTCCGCGCGCAGCGGATCGTACCGCGGATCCACCTTCAGATACATCATCTCCTCGTCGCGCTCCGCCACGCCCCGATGCAGCACGCGGATCGCCTCGTCGGCCTCGCCCAGCGCGACGTGCACCGCGGCCAGGTCCACGGGCGCCACGAACGAGTTGGGCGCGGGGCGCACGAGCTCGCGCAGCAGCGCGCGCGCCTCGGTCGTCCGCCCCGCCGCGGCCAGCGTGTAGGCCAGCAGCGCCTTGTGCGACGGCCGCCCGGAGAGCTCGAGTGCCTGCTGGATGAGCGCGACCGCCTCGTCGTACTGTCCGGCGGCCGCCAGTGCCCGGCCCAGCATGCCGACCCCGCTCGCCCAGTCGGGATCGGTCACGAGAATCGCCCGGAACTCCGCGATCGCCGACACGTAGTCGCGCGAGAACAGATGCACCGTGCCCACCGCGGCGTTGATCACGCGCGAGAGCGGATCGAGCCGGCGTGCAAGCTCGGCTTCGGCGATCGCCTCCTCGAAGCGCCCCCCGGCCACCAGAAAGAGCGCGTACCAGTGATGCGCCGTCGCGTAGCCGGGATTGATCTCGATCGCGCGGCGGTACCGCTGCTCCGCCGCCCCGCGATCGTGATCGTACTCCAGGTGCATCACCGCGAGCGCGGTATGCGCTTCGGCCAGGGAGCTGTCCAGCGCGAGGGCGCGCAGCGCCGCGGTCTTCGCGTTGGCGAGCGCCTCCTTCGTGTGGATCTGACCGTAGATGGGCAGGAGCTGCCACGTGTCGCTCAATCCCGCGTACGCGGCCGCATAACGGGGATCGATCGCGATCGCCTTCTCGAAGGCCTCCCGCGCGGCCCGCATCCCCTGCTCCGAGCGCTTGTTCCACTCGAAGCGCCCGCGCAGATACAGGTCGTGCGCCTCCACGCTCCGCGTGCCAGCGGACACCAGCGACTCGCCGATCCGCTGCGCGAGCTGCACGCGCAGCGACCGCGTCACCGCACGCGCGATGTCCTCCTGGACGGCGAAGATGTCCTGTGCCGGGCGATCGAAATCGTTGGACCAGAGATGGTACCCGGTGCGGGCGTCGATGAGCTGCGCCGTGATCCGTAGCGAGTCCCCGGACATTCGCACGCTCCCCTCCACGACCGCCGACACGTCGAGCTGCCGCGCGATGTCCCGCACATCGGCCGCGGTGTCGCGGAACTGGAACGACGAGGTGCGCGCCGCCACGCGCAGGCCCGGTACGCGTGTGAGCGCGTTGAGCAGCTCCTCCGTGAGACCGTCGCTCAGGTACTGGTTGGCGGGGTCGGCGCTCATGTTCTGGAACGGCAGCACCGCGATCGATGCGGCCGTCTCGCGCGCGGGAGTGGCCGGATCCGCGAGCAGTCGCCGGCCGATGACCGTCCCAGCCGACGCGGTCAGCAGCACCGCCGCGACCCCGCCAATGGCGTAGAGCCTGCGCCGTCGCCGCCCTCCGTCATTCGTGTCCGTGAGCGCGGAGGGAACCTCGTCGGGCGCCTCGGCTCCGGGAGCCTGGGGACCCGAGTCGAGAAGCCGTGGGCCGGCCGCCGCGCGGGATGGCGCCCCCTCGGAGGCGCCCGGTGCCTCGGGCAGGGCAGCCGGCTGACCGCGGATGCGCGCCGCCAGGGCAACGATCTCGGGGCTCGGCTCGGCTCCGTACTCCCCCGCCAGGAGCGATACGTGCGCCTCCGCCAGCGCGAGCGCCCCGGCCCTGTCGCCGCCCCGCTCCAGCGCCAGCATGAGTCGCGATGTCACGCGCGCGCTCCCCGGGTCGAGCGCCGCCGCACGCCGCCACCAGGAGACGGCGCCACGTCGATCGCCGGCATGTTCCGCCTCCACCGCCAGCGCCTCCAGCGCCTCGGCGTAAAGCCCCCGCAGTCGCGCGCGCTCCCCCTCCTGCCAGCGCTCGAATTCTTCCGCCCCGTCGAGATAGAACCCGTCCATGAATGGGCCGACGTAGCGGGCGACCGCGCCCGCACGGTCACCGGCGGCAAGCGCCTCGGAGAACTGCGCGACGTCGCAGGGGAGGACCTGGAAGTCGAGCTGCAGGTCCTGGCCGATCGACCGGATCACCCCCTCGCCGAGGAACTTCCGGAGGGCGTGCAGAGCGACGTTGAGGGAGTGCCGCGCCATCGGCGGCGGGGACTCGGGCCACAGCAGCGCGATCAGCTTGTCTCGCGATCCTCGCGCGTTGGGCGAAGTGGCCAGCAGCGCGAGCAACGCGATCTGATGTCGCTGGGCGGGGACACGACTCTCGCGTGCTGGCACCGGGTCCAGCACAGCTCCGCCGAAGAGTCGCAACAAGGTGGCCTTCCCGCCGTGAATTGATCGCGAATTGACTGCTGCCGGACGGGGCCTTGAGAGGCCCCGGATAAGTTCGCGCTCCCGTGGGAAGCGGACAAGACAGTTCGTCGCCCGATCCCACGGGAAATTCTTGCCGGAGGACATCGGTTGGGTCGAAGAGGCGGTCGGGTCGCCCTGTGCCTGGCACGGGCCCTGGTGTCGGCGGCGCTGCTCACGCTCACGGCGCGAGCAGCGCACGGCCAGGGGCCGTGGACGCTCTCCCTGTTCGTGGATCCCTTCCCCTCGCCGTACCAGAGCGACTGGGAGGTCAACGCGAACATCAGCACGCTCACCATCGTGAATCCGACGGGCGTGGAGCGGGACGTCATCCTCGTCTCGCAAGTCAGGAGCACCCAGGGCCGGATTCTCGCGAGCGGCCGGAGCGACCCGTTAGGAATCGCCCCCGGCGCGCCGACCGTGATCACGGCCTATCTCGACATTCCCGGCTCGTCGCAGGCCGACAAGGCGATGCAGGATCAGATGGAGCGCACGGGCCGGTTGCCCGAGGGCACGTACCGGGCGTGTGTCACCATGGCCACGACGAGCGGATTCGTGCTGGGCGAGGACTGCGCGAACTTCACCATAGTATATCCCGACCCGCCGATGCTCCTCGCGCCGAGCGCGGGCGAGGCACTGGCGAATCCAGCGCCCTTCTTCCAATGGACGCCGATTCAGGTGCCCTCGGCGTACCAGGTCCGATACGCCCTGCAGATCGCCGAGGTGCGGGCGCACCAGACCGCGGAGGAAGCGCTCAACGCGTCGATCCCGCATTTCCAGTCGGCCGATCTCGACGTCACGAACCTCCAGTATCCCGTCGAGGGCCAACCATTCGAGCCGGGGCAGTACTACGCCTGGCGGGTGGTCGCGCTCGATCAGAACGGATTCCCGCCGTCGGCGAACAATGGCTCGAGTGAGATCCGCACTTTCCGGTTCGACGACGGGACGGGCGTGAACGCCGGGATGCGCACCGAGATCAGCTTGTCTCTGGCGAATTCGCTCGACCACGACTCGACGGACGTGACCGAACCGACCACACGCACGACACCCGTGGACATCGGCGAGCTCTGCTCGATGTGGGACAACCCTCCCACGGAGGTCTCGATCTCCTCCGCCAGTCCGATCGGCCTCAGGCGGTTCGCGGGTCAGCCTGCGGTGCTCTTCCGGGATTCGGCGGCGACGAAGTGGTGGATCGCGACGAAGAACCGATCGGGGCGTCGGAGCGTGCTCGTAGGCGGCGACTGCGATGGCATCAGGGGCAACACGCGCACGCGGTGGGTGGCCAGCAAGGACTCGGCGCTGCAGGCGCGGATCAGCGGCATGCTCAAGGCCTCGCCGGGCGGGATGGGACGTCCGATCGCGAGCATCGACACGGTCGCTTTCGGCATGGTCGTGCTCGCGCTCGGCGACGAGACGGTGGAGGTGCCGAGCGCATTTCCCGAGGGCCAGGCGTTCCTGCAGGATCGAACGCTGGACGCCAAGATGGGGCTGAACCTCTACACGGTACTTGGCCTCCAGGAGTGGGCGCTGTGGCCCCTGTTCCAGCGGATCGGCTTCACCGAGAAGGAGATCGCGCTCACGGGGTTCCTTGGCTGGTCGTCCGAGTGGCACATCGGATACGCGAGGGGAGCAGACGCCGGCACGGACCTCTCGAGTGAGCGGGACTTCCTCGTCCTGCGTGCGGATCTCCCGAGGCGCAAGCTGAGGCCGCGAGTCGACGGGGAGTATCCGAACGGGGGTCTTTCATTCGAGATCTCCGTGGGTGACTCGACCGGCCGCGCCCTCGGAGGCGACAAGGCGTATTCGCTGGATCTCGAGGGGAAGGTGATCCACACGATCCAGTTGAGCGAGGAGGTCTCGCTCGAGGGGAGCATCGGCCTCGATCTGTCGCGGGAGTCGAACAAGGGACCGGGCCAGGAAGTCCTCGCCCGCTGGGACTTTCTCCGCGGCGTGCGCCGGCCGGTCGCGAACTGGATCGGAAAGGACGGGAAGATCGCGTCCGGGCTCAACCGCGCGATCGCGCCCACAGACTTCGAGCCGCCCGAGACGGGACTGGACATCACGGCGAGCTACCACGTGGTGGGGCCGATCGGATCGCTCTTCGGCGTCGAGGATGCTCCCATTCGATTCGAGGACATCGGCATCGATGCCAAACTGTCGCCGAGTGACAGCAGCGTGACCGTGGGACTCTCGGCGAAGGTGGTCACGGATGTCGGGGGCGCCGGCGCGATGGTCGGTGGCTCGAAGACGTTCGGCTGGCACCAGCCGCGCGACACCTTCGCGCTCAAGCTGAAGATCGACCAGGAGTACGAGAACATGAGCGAGAAGGTCGCGGCCGTGTCGCCGGAGGCGGCGGGGCAGCTCGACTGCGGCGGGTTCCGGGACCGGAATCACGACGTGTGCAAGGCGATGCGGGAATGGCAGAAGGCGCGCAAGGCCCTGGAGGACGCCAGGAAGCCCACGTGGCGCTTCCGGGCCTCGGTGGGCCACATCCCGTTAGGCGACATCCGGCTGGTGATCAGAGACCTGTGGCGTCTGGGAGGCGTGGTGGTCGAGCACTTCAGAGGCGGTCAGCCATGACGCGCCGGTGCTTGCGGCATCAGGTGCTCGCGCTCGGCATGGCGCTCGGCGTCGTCGCGATCCCGGGCGTCGCGCGGGCGCAGTCCGCGCTGGAGCAGCTGGAGGGCGTCATCGCCTCGCTGCCGACCGGCCTGTTCGAGCTGGCCGATCTCGACGTGACGTCGCAGGTCGGAGGCACCACCACGGCCACCGCCGTGACGACGCTGCTCGGCGCCCGGACCGACGTGCTCTTCTCGGTCAGCGGCGCGACGGGGGCCCGCGGCTACACGATCGGGTTGCGCCCCGACGACTGGTCGCTGGCCAAGGCGCTGCCCAACCTGTCGCTCCCCGCGCTCGAGGGGCTCACGCTCTCCAACGTGGGACTCGTGATCACGGGCGACAGCGTGTCGCGCTCCTCGGAGGAGATGAGCGCCGGCGAGTACGGCTTCTACGCCGACCTCCTCAAGGCCGACGCGTTCACGCTCGAGCTCCGTCCCGGGATCAACCTGTTCGCGTCGATCCCGGCCGACAGCCTGCCGGCCGATCACCCGCTGGTCGGGATCATGAACGCGCTGGGCATCGAGAAGGGTGTCGTGCGCATCCAGGGCACGTTAGGCAGGAGCCTCGCGATGCTCGGGCAGCCCGGGGCGGGCGGGATGGACGCGATCCGCGACATCTATCTCCGCGCCGAGCTCCCGCCGATGCGGCCGCCGGGATCCCCCGAGTGGTTCCGCTCGGGACAGCTCGCGCTGGAGATCACCGGGGACCCCTCGGTGCGGCTCGTCGGGGAGATGGCCGTGCGCGTCCAGGAGGACGAGCTGGCGTTCTTCCTCTCCGCGATGCTGGCGCGGCAGGGTGTGTCGCTCGCGGGCGGCCTGAAGGCGGAGCAGGGTTGGGAGCAGCCATTCGGCATCCAGTGGCTCACGCTCTACAAGGTCGTGCTCAAGATCGGCCTGACCACGGCCGGCAGTGTGCAGCTCGGCTTCGGCGGCGATCTGAAGATCGGGGAGAAGGACATGTCGGTCGCCGTGGCGGTGGCGGTGAGTCCGGCCGGTGTCCCGACGAACTTCATCTTCGAAGGCGAGAGCGAGAGCGGCTTCGGGATCTCCGACCTCGCGACGCTGCAATCGCGCATGGCGGCCGCGCGCGCGGAGGCCGGGGGGCCGTCGGCGAGCGCCGCCATTCCGATCGACGCGCTCCCCGCCGTGGAGTTCCGCGACGTCGCGCTCAAGTTCGCGCCGAAGGACGAGCCGGATCTCGGTGTCACGCGTGGCATGGCGATCAAGGGACGGATGCTCCTGGGGGATGGCGCCGAGGAATCCCTCACCGAGATGGCCTCGGTGGACGTGAACGTGGGCGAGGACGGATTCTGGGTTCGTGGCAAGCTCGCGGCGTACTCGATCGGACCGCTCACGTGGCAGGATGCGCTGTTGGATCTCACGGCGACGCGGGAGCTGCAGCGCCTCCGCCTTTCGGGCGACGTGCTGCTGCTGGGCGCGCGCCAGAAGGTGGATCTCGACATGAGCCGCACGGAGCTGCGCTTCCATTCGCTCACGGAGCTGTTCGGGCTCTTCACCGCGCAGATGGACGCTACCGCGGCCTTCAATCTGCGGCAGCCGAAGTTCCGCGTGCACGCGGTGGCGGAGAGCGACCTGGGCGACGCGCTGCAGCCGATCATCCGCGGAGGGGCGACCGCCTTCGCCAATGCCACCGGAACGGTGATCAGCGGCGCGGACCAGGCGATCGCCGGGATCCGCACGGCGCTCGCGCGCGCGGACGCCACCGTAGACGAGCTGCAGGCCGCGCTCGAAGCGCAGCGCAACCGCGCGCGCGCGAACCTCGAGGCCGCTGAACGGGACGCGGCCCCCCTGGCCAGGGACGTTGCGGCGGCGCGCGTCGCGCGGGATCGCGCGCGGAACCTGTGGGCCGATACACCGCTCCGACAGGCCTCGCTCAAGGCCAGCCGCCGCAACGACTGGCTGCGGGCCGTGGCACGCTACAACGCGCTCGCCGCGCGCGCCGCAGGTCAGGCGGTCGTCGTCAGCGCGGCGCGACGCATCCTCGACGCGCTCCCGCCGCCCGACCGAAGCGTGGTCGTGCTCGGAGCCCGCGCGGCCGCGGACGCGATCCGGCGACAGCTGGAAACGGCCGAGCGCAACCTCGAGACCCTGCGTCAGACGCATCAGGCGTTCGTGGCAGCGCTCGCCCAGGGCGGAACGCTCATCGCGATCAGCCGCGCGGAGGTCACGACCGACCTCGAGGCATTGCGGGGCGGACAGGCGCTCTCGTGGCGGATCACCGGCACCTTCGTGAACGAACCCTTCGACATCAGCGCCTCGGTGGACTTCTCGCAACCCGCCGCCGCCGCCGGTGCCCTGCTCTCCCGGCTGATACACGGATGACGACGCGCCTCCTCCTCGCATGGCTGGCCCTGGCAGTCCTGGCGCCGGCGCACCTCGCGGCACAGGGCCCCGATTCCGCCGGCACCAACCCGCGCCGGTGGCGCCTCGACGGCGACCTCGGCTCGGAGGGCGAGCTGTATCGCATGTCCGGGCGCGATCCACGCCGGCCTCCCGAAACCGGGACGATGTTCTTCAACCCGACGCTCGCCTACGGGTCCCTGACCGTGACGGGCAACTTCCTGCTCTCCACCGAGGGCTCATCGTCGTTAGGTCTCGGCGGCTTGCCGGGACGTCAGCGCATCAACCGGTTCGGCCTGAGCCCGCGCTGGGGCTGGGGGAAGGCGTACCTCGGCTCCTTCAGCGACTCCTACACGGCGCTCACCTGGAGCGGCGTGCGCGTGGATGGCGTGGGACTCGACCTCACGCCGCGCGCGGGGGCCCTGCGATTCGGGATGTTCACCGGGAGCTCCCGGCAACCCGTGTTCGGCGGCGCGACGAGCGGCAGCTTCGCACGCCGGCTGGTTGGCGCGCGCGTGGGGGTGGGACGCCGCGCGGCGTACGGCCCGTCGGGGACCTTCCTCGACGTCGTCTTCCTGCGGGCGGCGGACGATCCCGCATCGCTCCCGCCCCTCGCCGATACCACGCCGGTGCCGTACCTGCCGGACTCGCTCGCGGCGGAGCCCGACACGGCGCTCCTCCCGCACGTGCCGATCAACCCGTGGGCGGTGACGCCCCAGGAGAACGCGGTGCTGGCGACGGCCGCGGGGGTGAGCGTGCTGGGCGGTGCCCTCTCGCTCACCGGCGAGGCGGCCGCCAGCATCCACTCGCGGGACCGGCGCGCCACGCCGCTGCCTGACGAGTACGTCGATGACTTTCCGGGCTTCCTGCGCGGACTCGTCTCGCCGCGCGTGGGCACCCACGCCGATCAGGCGTACAAGGGCCAGCTCGACGTGCACGTCGCGCGGCTCCCCGGGGCGACGACCACGTCGCCGCGCTCGCTCACCCTCTCGGTCGGGTACCAGTCGATCGGCGCGGGATACGTCTCGCTCGGCACCCCGTACATGCCTAACGACCTGCGGGGCCTCGACTTCCGCAGCCAGCTCCGCTTCCGGCACTGGGCCCTCCAGGTGGATGGCCTGAGCCAGCGCGACAACCTCGTCGGCCAGAAGCTCGCGACCACGGACCGCTCGCGCCTGGGGTTCGCGCTCACCGTCCAGCCGATCCGGAGCTGGCATGCGGCGCTCCGGGCCACGACCGTCGGGATGCAGCGCGACCTCGCCGATTCCCTGGGCGGCGTCGACTACGCCGCGCGAACGCTCAGCACGAGCCAGACCTGGATTCCCGGCAACGGCAGCCGCATCCGGAGCGTCACCGCCAGCTACACCTGGCAGGAAAGCGGTGACGAGGACCCCGGCCGGACCGGCAGCCAGCTCGATTCACACGGGGCGGACCTGCGCATCGCCTTCCACCTCGGGACCCGGGCCTCGATCACCCCGAGCGCCGGCCTCACGCGGTCGCGCGTGGGCACGGAGCCCGCGGCGACTCGCGCGCTCTTCGGCCTCGCGGCCGACTGGCGCGATGCCGCGCGCCGGTGGGTCACGAGCGCGTCCGCGAGCCGGTCGCAGATCGGCCGGACCAGCGCGCTCACCACGCGGCTTTCCGCCCGCTGGTCCGTCACGGAGATGGACCAGCTCACGCTCGTCTGGCGCACGAGTCGCTACCGCAGTCTCATCGACGCGAAGATGGACTTCGACGAGCAGGTCATGAGCCTGCGATGGGGACGCCGGTTATGAGGCGTGGACTCGTAAGGCGCCTCCGCACCACGGGCGTGCTGGTCGGCCTGGGGATCACCGCGTTCGGCTGCACGGAAGGCACCGGCCCCGGGGCGCTCGGACAGCTGCGCCTGCGCGCCGTCTTCGTGCCCGGCGAGGAACCCGCAGCCCTGGGCCTCGCCGTCTCCGACATCCACGTCGTCGTGCGCCGGGGGGGCGCCACCGGTGCGGTGGCGGTCGACACCACCCTGCCCTTCGAGGCCGGAGCGACGCTGTCGTGGATTCTCGATCTCAGCGCGCCACCCGAGGCCGTCGACATCTCGGCCGAGCTCGGGCAGGGCGGCGCGCGGCTCTACTCGGGCACGCGTCAGGGATCGGTCGCGGAGGGCATCGATGCCTCGTCAGGCACCGTGCACGACGTGACCGTCCGCTTCGTCGGAAGCCCGGAGAGCACCATCGCGACGATCGAGATCACCCCCGACAGCGCGGGGTTGCACGCCATCGGCGCCGCACAGCCGTTCCGCGCCGTGGCGCGGAACACGCTCGGGGCAACCGTGCCGGACGTCGTCTTCTCCTGGTCCAGCGGTGATACCACCGTCGCCGTGGTCGACTCGATCGCACCCGACAGCGCGCGCGCCACGGCACGCGCAGCAGGTCGCGCCATGATCTACGCGACGGCGGGGGGGGTCATCGATTCCGCCGTGCTGACGGTGAGCGATGACGGTGGAACGGTTCCCACGGGGCCGATCGCGTCCATCGAGGTCACGCCTCCGGCCGGGCTGATCACGGCACTCGGAGGCACGGAGCAGTTCACGGCGATCGCCCGGGACGCGCAGAGCCGGGTGATCCCGGGCGTCACGTTCTCGTGGGCGAGCTCCCAGGCAGGCGTCGCGTCCGTCGACGCCACGGGCCGCGCCACGGGTCATGCGCAGGGCGTCACCTCGATCACGGCGTCCGCGGGCGGGATCACCGCCGGCGCGCGGCTCGTGGTGACGCAGATCGTCGCGTCCGTCGTCATCGTGCCTGCCTCCGTCACACTGGGAAGGGGAGACAGCATCGCGTTCACCGCGGTCGCTCGGGATGCCAACGGTCACATCATACCGTCCGCGACATTCGCATGGTCCAGCTCGGATCCCGCGGTCGCGTCCGTACACGCGGTGAGCGGTGTGGCCACGGCGAACGCCGAGGGGCTCGCGAGCATTCGCGCCGTGTCCGGCGGTGCGTCGGGGACTGCCAGTCTCCGGGTGGTGGAGGTGGGCGGGATCACGCTGAGCCCGAGCGGTGAGCCGTCGGTGCTCGTGAACGCAACGGTGCAGTTCACCGCGGTGGTGCGCGACCTCGCCGGCAACGTCATCACAGGCATCCAGCTCACCTGGTCGAGCACCGATCCGGGAGTGGCGTCGATCCACGCGGCGAGCGGCCTCGCCACCGGACTGTTGGTCGGGCGCACGCGGATCGTTGTGGCGGCAGGGAGCGTTTCGGCCCGTGTCTCGCTCGATGTCGTGGCGCCGGGAACGGGCGCGGCGGTCCAGAAGGAGTAGGATGCGACGCGGGCGCGCTGCCCGTACCGGTCCGTGCGGGCGCCGAGGCCGCGACGGCGCGATCAGGGCGCGTGGCGACGGTCGGGGGAGGCCTCCCCCGGCGTCTCGCATGGCGGCATCTTCGACCATACCATGCGCTACCGCTGCCTCCCCGCCGTCTGTTCCGCCCTGATCGCGATCTCGCCATCCGCGCAGGCGCAGGCGCGTGCGCCCCTGCCCTACCGCGACGCGCGCCTCCCGGTCGAGGACCGCGTACGCGACCTCCTGGCCCGCATGACCCCTGAGGAGAAGTTCTGGCAGCTCTACATGATCCCCGGGGATCTGGACACCCCCTCACACGACTACTCGAAGGGGGTTTTCGGGCTGCAGGTCTCCACGGCACACGACAGCACCGCGAGCCCGCCCCTCGCGCCCGGCGCGATCGCGCGCGCGCATGCGCAACGCATCAATGCGATTCAGCGCTACTTCGTCGAGCGGACGCGCCTGGGCATTCCGATGATCCCCTTCGACGAGGCGCTGCACGGCCTGATGCGCGCGGGGGCGACGACGTTCCCGCAGGCGATCGGCCTCGCCGCCACGTGGGACAGCGCGCTCGTGGCCCGCGTATCGGCCGCCGCGGCGCGCGAGACCCGGAGCCGCGGTATTCGTCAGGCGCTCTCTCCCGTGGTGAACATCGCGAACGACGTGCGCTGGGGACGCGTGGAGGAGACGTACGGCGAGGATCCCCACCTGTCGTCGGTCATGGGTCGCGCGTTCGTGCGCGCGTTCGAGCGTGAGGGGATCGTCGCCACACCAAAGCACTTCGTGGCGAACGTGGGGGAAGGCGGGCGGGACAGCTATCCGATCGACCTTGGTGAGCGGGCCCTCGAGGAGCGCTTCTACCCACCGTTCGAGGTTGCGATTCGTGAGGCAGGGGCGCGATCGGTCATGACGGCGTACAACTCCGTGGATGGCTCTCCCGCCACGCAGAACCGCCGTCTGCTGACCGAGAAGCTCAAGCGCGACTGGGGCTTCACGGGGTTCGTCATCTCCGACGCCGCCGCGACCGGCGGCGCCACGGTGCTGCACATGACGGAGCCGAGTGCCCCCGTGGCGGCGCAGCACGCGCTGGAATCCGGGCTGGACGTGATCTTCCAGTCGTCCTGGCCGCAGCACCGGCCCTACCTCGACGCGATTCAACGCGGACTCGTCGCCGACTCGATCGTGGACGCCGCGGTGGCCCGGGTGCTGCGCGCGAAGCTCGCCCTGGGGCTCTTCGAGCGGCCGTACGTGGACGCGGACAGCGCCGCGCACTGGAACGGGCATCCGGCCCATCGCGCGCTCGCGCGCGACGCCGCGCGCGCGTCGCTCGTGCTGCTGCGCAACGAGGGCAGCGCGCTCCCCCTGAGTCGCGCGGTGCGGTCGATCGCGGTGATCGGACCGGACGCGGTGGAGGCGCGCCTGGGCGGATACAGCGGCCCCGGGAACGCGAAGGTCTCGATCTTCGAAGCGATCCGGGCCGCGCTGCCCGGGGCGACGGTCCGCCACGCCGCAGGTCCCGGCCGCTTCGTGCGGACGCACGTGGTCGTGCCGGCCGCGCAGCTCGCGCACGATTCCGCGGGGACGAGTGTGCCGGGGCTGCGCGGGGAGTACTTCGACGACAATCGCCTGGAGGGCGAGCCCCGCGTGGTCCGGACGGACGAACGGCTCGACTTCGGCTGGACGCTCAACGCGCCGGCCCGCGGCATCCCCTTCGACTGGTACTCCGTGCGGTGGTCGGGCCGGCTTACGATTCCGCCGACCGGCGTGCGGCGACTCGGCGTCGAGGGCAACGACGGCTGGCGCCTCTGGCTGGACGGGCGCCTGCTCCTCGACAACTGGCGCAAGCAGTCGTACGGCGCGCGCCTCGCCGACGTGGCCCTTCCCGCCGGCACGTCGCACGACATCCGCGTCGAGTACTTCGAGAGCACGGGGAACGCGCGCGTGAAGCTGGTGTGGGACGCCGGCGTGCCGGACGATTCCGCCGCTACCGGCGCGGCGATCGACGACGCGGTGGGACTCGTCAGGCAGAGCGATGTGGCGGTCATCGTGGCCGGCACGGAGGAGGGGGAGTTCCGTGACCGCGCGCGCCTCGCGCTTCCCGGCCGCCAGGAGGAGTTGATCCAGCGGGCCGCAGCGACCGGAAAGCCCGTCATCGTCGTCCTGGTGGGCGGGAGCGCCATCACGATGTCCCCCTGGCTCGAGCGCGTGGCTGCCGTGCTGCACGCCTGGTTTCCCGGTGAACAGGGCGGCCCCGCTGTCGCCGACGTGCTGTTCGGCGACTACAACCCGGCGGGGCGCCTGCCGGTCACGTTCCCCGTGGCCGAGGGCCAGGTGCCGCTGTACTACAATCACAAGCCCACCGGCCGCGGCGACGACTACGTCGATCTCACCGGCCAACCCCTCTTCCCCTTCGGCTTCGGCCTCAGCTACACGACGTTCGAGTACTCGGATCTCCGCATCGAGCCCGCCGAGATCGGCCCGGGTGATACGGCACGGGTGCATCTGACGGTGAGAAACGCGGGCCGCCGCAACGGCGACGAAGTCGTGCAACTCTATCTGCGCGACGTCCTCGCCTCGGTCGCGCGACCGGTGATGGAGCTCAGGGGATTCCAGCGCGTCCACCTCGCGCCCGGGGAGTCGCGCGGGGTCGCCTTCACGATCACCCCCGACCACCTGCGCATGCTCGACCGCGACATGCGATGGGTGGTCGAAACGGGACGCTTCCGCGTCATGATCGGTGGGTCGTCGAAGGACATCCGCCTGCGAGACCACCTCACGGTGCGCTGAGACGCGGCCGGTCCGGCCGGCGTCGCGGCCATTCGACGACGGGCGACAACGGTTACTATACCTCCGATCCCCCTCACTCCCCGGTAGTCGGTGGTCGGGAATGATCCTCCGTCGAAGCGCACCCCAGCGTTCGCGACCCAGCATCCGACGCGTCGCGATCGCCGCCGCCGTCGTGTTCGGCCTGCTCGAGCTGGCGGTTCTGGTGGGGCAGATGTGGACGAGCTCGCTGCTCCGGCGCGCCACCGAGACCGCGGCGGAGCACACGCGCGAGATGACGCTGGCGGGCGAGGCAGAGCTCACGCTGCTCATGCATCAGCGGCTGAGCCACCTCTTCGTGCTCACCGGCGAGGCGGAGCTCGAGACCGCGCGGAGCGAGCTCGCCTCCCGGCTGCGGAGCCTCCTTCGAGAGGTACAGGCGGGCGTGGATGATCAGCAGGAGCGTTCGCTCATCGCCCGGGCCATGCTCGGCATCGGCACGTACCTCGATGAGAGTGGACGGACTCATCTGCCCGGAGCCGAGCTCGATGCGGTGGTCCAGCAGACGCGTCCGGTCGTGAACGAGGCGCTCGCGAGCCTCGAGCTGGTTCGGGATCTGAACGCAATGCAGGTCCGGCAGGCGCACGCGCGCGCCCTGCGGCTGGACCGCTTGTCGAACGTGACGGGGGCGGCCGCGGTCGCGCTGTTCGCCGTCGCGCTCGGGGCGGTGATCTGGGGGCTGCACCGCTACCTCCTGGATCCCATGGTGAGCCTCCATCGCGCGGTGGTGGCCTTCCGCACGGGGGACGGAAATCTCAGGGCCCCGGAGGTCGGCGGGCGTGAATCGGTGGAGCTCGCGCAGTCGTTCAACGAGATGGTCGATGCGCTCGCACGCGAGCGCGAGAGCCGGCTCGCCTTCCTGGCCGGCGTCGCACACGATCTCCGGAATCCGCTCAACGGCCTGAAGGTGGGCCTCCAGGCGATGGAGGCGGCGGCCACGGGGCCGGAGCAGCGGCGTACGCTCGCGATGCTCGACCGGCAGGCCGATCACCTCGCGCGCATGGTGAGCGACCTGCTCGACGCCACGCGGATCGAGGCCGGCAAGCTCGAGATGCACCTCGAGCGCGTGGACCTCTGCCACGTGGTGCAGGACATCGTGCACCTGCACGCCCCCACGGCGCCGCGTCACGAGCTGGTCGCCGATCTCCCGGAGGGAGCGGTCGCGGTCCGCGGCGACCGCGTGCGTCTCGAACAGGTGCTCACGAATCTCGTGACCAACGCGATCAAGTTCTCGCCTGCGGGCGGCCGCATCGAGGTGACCGTGCGCGTCGACGGTGCGCATGCCGTGCTGGCCGTGCACGATCCCGGCATCGGCATCCCCCCGGGCGACGTCGGAGACCTCTTCCAGCCTTTCCGGCGTCACCGTCCCGAGATCGCATCGGGCGCCGGGATCGGCCTCTCCGTCGTGCGCCGGATCGTGACGGCACATGGCGGCACGATCGCCGTCGAGAGCACGCCTGGGCGCGGTTCCACGTTCCGCGTGCGATTGCCATGCGAGCGCGAATGGACGTACGATACCGGGCGTTCCGTCCGGCAGCCGTCCACCGATCAGGCCCCCGCCTCCCAGCCATGACCCATCCCACCCGTCGCGGGTTCCTCGCGATGAGCGCGACGGCCGCCGTCGCCCGCGGCCTGCTCGGCGGACTCCCCACCGGGCTCGTCGGTCCACTCGTCAGGCAGGGCGGCCGGCCGGCACCGACGCCCTCGCAGCTCCTCTGGCAGCGGGACGAGCTCGCGCTCTTCCTGCACTTCGGCGTGAACACCTTCACCGATCGCGAGTGGGGCGACGGCCGCGAGAGCCCGGCGATCTTCGCGCCGGCACGACTCGATGCGCGGCAGTGGGCGCGCGTGGCGCGCGAGTGCGGCTTCCGCGCGATGGTGCTCACGGCCAAGCACCACGACGGCTTCTGCCTCTGGCCCAGCCGCACCACCACGCATTCGGTGGCCTCGAGCCCCTGGCGCGAAGGACGCGGCGACGTGGTGCGCGAATTCGTGGACGCGTGCCGCGCCGAGCAGCTCCGCGTCGGGCTGTATTGCTCCCCGTGGGATCGCCACGAGCCCTCGTACGGGGACTCGCCGCGCTACAACGACCTGTACGCCGCGCAGCTCACCGAGCTGCTCACGCAGTACGGCCCGGTCCACGAGGTCTGGTTCGACGGCGCGAACGGCGAAGGGCCTAACGGGCGGCGGCAGGAGTACGACTGGCCGCGCGTCTGGGGCCTGGTGCGACGCCTCCAGCCCGACGCCGTGATCTTCTCCGACGCAGGCCCCGACGTGCGCTGGATCGGCAACGAACGCGGCGTGGCGGGCGAGACCAACTGGTCCACGGTCGATCCGGCCGTCGTGCCGGTACCGGGCATGACCGGCGACGCCGTGATGCGCATGCTCCAGGAGGGCGATCCCGCCGGCTCGGTCTGGCGCCCCGGCGAAACGGACGTCTCGATCCGGCCGGGGTGGTTCTACCACCCGGCCGAAGACGCCCGCGTGCGCTCCGTGGACAACCTGGTCGAGCTCTTCTTCACCTCTGTGGGACGCAACTCCAAGCTCCTGCTCAACGTCCCCCCGACGCGCGAAGGACTGCTGCATGAGGTGGATGTCGCGCGCCTCCGCGGCATGCACGAGCACCTCTCCGCACTCTTCGCCCGTGATTTCGCCGCGGAAGGAAATGCCACATTCACCCGCACGGGAGAGCGCAGCACGGTGACGGAGCTCACACTCCCGCGCGTCGTCAGCGTGACGATCGCCGACCTGCGCGAGGACATCACTCGTGGCCAGGGCGTCGCCAGCTACGTCCTCGAAGGACACGACACCGCCGGCTGGACCGTGCTCTCCCGTGGCACGACCATCGGGTATCGCAAGCTCGACCGTTTCCCGCGCAAGACGGTGCAGCGGGTACGTCTGCGGGTCGAGGAGGCGACGGGACGGGTCGAGGCGCTGCGGATCGGCCTGTTCGCCGGGGACTGAAGCGGCAGGAAAAGCCGGACCGGGCCGCCGGACGGGTACTCGGGGGGTGGCGCGGCGTTTGCGGCACGCAGGCCAAACTCGCACCACAGCGCAGCTGCCTTTCAACCCGAGTTGAATGACACGTGCTTCCCGGCGTGCGACCCCAAGTGAGCTGACCGGCGAGGCTGAGCACCTGCTCCTCGCCGACGACGACGGAGACCGACGAGAGGCGCTGGCAGGGGTGCTCCGTCGTCGCTGGCAGGTCGAGACCGTTGCCGACGGGGCGGAGGCGCTCGCGGCCGTGCGCCGCAACCGGCCCGATCTGGTCGTCGCCGACATCGCCCTTCCCGTGTTCGATGGCCCCGCGCTGCTGCGGGCCCTGCGTAGCGAACCGTCCACCGCGAGCCTCCCGCTCATCCTGATGACCGATCGCGTAGCCGACGATCAGGAGACCGCGGGCCCGGAGGCCGAAGCCGACGACTACCTCGTGCGGCCGTTTCTCGCCCAGCAGTTGATGGCGCGCGTCTCCACGCAGCTCGAGCTGTTCCAGCTCCGGCAGAGCGCACAGTCGGAACGCGCGCGACTCTTCGCGCTCTTCACGCAGGCACCCGTCATCATCGGCGCCTTCGAGGGACCGGAGCACACGATCGTCCTGGCGAACGCGGAGTGGGAGTACGCTACCGGGCGCCGCATCCCGCTCGGACTGCCGCTCGTGGACGCGCTGCCGGAGCTCGAGGGTCAGCCCATCATCGAGGTGCACGACCGCGTCGTCCGCTCGGAACGCGGGGAGACGATTTACGAGTTCCCGATCCGATTCGGATCCGCCGATGCGTCGGCGGAGCGCTTCTTCACACTCCTGTTCGAGCCGCTGCGCGACGCCGAAGGGGCGATGATCGGCTACATGACGATCGGGTTCGACGTCACGGGGCAGGTGGCCGCGCGAAGAAAGGTCGACGAGCAGACGCGCGAGCTGGCCGCGGCGCATCGGGTCGCGGAAGACGCGCGGGCGACCGCGGAATCCGCGAGTCAGGTCAAGGACGAGTTCCTCGCGCTGCTCGGGCACGAGCTGCGCAACCCCCTCGCGCCGATCGTCACGGCGCTGCAGCTCATGCAGCTCCGTGCCGGCGCTGACCACACGTTCGATCGCGAGCGCGAGGTCATCGAGCGGCAGGTGGCGCACCTGACGCACCTCGTCGACGATCTTCTGGACGTTTCGCGGATCACGCGCGGCCGCATCGAGCTGCATCGCGCGCCGATCGAGATGGGACGGATCGTCGCGAAGGCGATTGAGCAGGCCAGTCCGCTGCTCGAGCTCCGGGGGCATCAGCTCACGGTCGACGTCCCAGCGAACGGCCTCTGCGTGAGCGGCGATGAGCACCGCCTGTCGCAGGTCGTGTCGCACCTGGTGGCGAACGCCGCGAAGTACACGGATCACGGGGGGAGGATCGCGATCCGTGGATGGCGCGACGGCGACGAGGCAGTGCTTTCCGTCCGGGACAATGGCTCGGGGATCCGGCCCGAGCTCCTGCCACGCATCTTCGACCTCTTCGTGCAGGGCAAGCGCACGAGCGCACGCGCCGAGGGCGGGCTGGGACTCGGACTCGCCATCGCGCGGAACTTCGTCACGCTGCACGGCGGCACCGTGATCGCGCACAGTGACGGTCCGGGGCTCGGGAGCGAGTTCATCGTCCGACTGCCGCGGATCGAGGCACCCGCGGGCACGCGGAACGGCGTGTCTGCGCCCGCGTCGCGCGTGCCCCGCGACGGCGAGCGCGTGATGGTCGTCGACGACAACGTCGACGCCGCCGAGCTGATCGCCGACGGCCTGCGCGTGCAGGGGTTCACGGTTCGCGTCGCGCACGACCCCTTGAACGCGCTCGAGCTGGCGCGCGAGTTCGCTCCAGCCATCTGTGTCCTCGACATCGGATTGCCGGTCATCGACGGGTATGATCTCGCCCGGCGGCTGCGCGAGCTGCTGGGATCCGGAGTGGCGCTCATTGCCGTGACGGGATACGGACAGCCGAGCGACCGTGAGCGGAGCCGTGCCGCAGGCTTCGCGGAGCATCTGGTGAAGCCGGTCGAGGTGCGCGTGCTCGCCGACCGGATCGCGAGGGTCCGCTGGCGCGCGAGCCCGCGGGAAAACGCATGGTGATCCTCCCGCCCTCGGCGCGCATGGGAGCCGAAGCGCCGGAGCCCGGTGCCAGCGGCCTCACGGCAGCGCCCGACGACGCCGAGCGCGTGCTCCTGCTTCCCGTGCGCGAGACTCGTCAGGCGGACTTCGCCTTCGCCGGGCTGCTCACGGGAGCGATCATCGTCACCGGCGCGCTGTACGGGATCTTCACGCACATCATGGCGGTGCTGCTGATCTCGGCGCTGCTGTCGTATGCGCTGCTGCCCGCCGTCGACCTGCTGAACCGGTGGATGCCGCGCTGGCTCGCGGTGACCGCCGTCGCCCTGGGCGGCGCGGGGCTGCTGGTGCTCATCGGCATGCTGGCCTTTCCCACCGCCGCCCGGGAGCTCGAGGGGTTGGGCGGCGTCGTCAGGCAGACGCAGGAGGCGCTCCTGCGCGGCTGGAATGCGTTGCTCGAGTGGCTGCCAACGCCGATCGCGAACTGGCTCTCGCGGTTCGGTACGTCGCTGGCGCGCGGCGCGACCGCCTCCGCACCGAGTGTGGGCACCCTGGGGGAGTGGGCCCGCACCACGGGGGGCAGCGTTGCGGCCTTCGCCACGGGGATTCTCTTCGTGCCGGTCTTCGTCATCGTCATGCTGCGCGGACTCCCACGTGTGGGGGAACGGGCGATCCGCGCGGTGCCGCCGCGCTGGCGCCCGCGCTGGCGCGAGCGCGGGGCGCAGCTCAATCGCGTGCTGGCCGGCTTCATCCGCGGCCAGCTCCTCGTCGCGCTGGTGCTCGGCGTCGCGTATGCCGTCGCCTTTTCGATCATCGGCATTCCGCTGGCGATCGTGGTGGGGCTGGTGGCCGGCTTTGGAGAGCTCGTCCCCTATCTGGGCGGCGCCATCGCGTTGCTGCTGGGTTCGCTGATGGCAATCGCGGGGGGACAGCCGCTCGACGTGCTGTGGGTCGTGGTGACGTTCGCCGCGCTCCAGGGCCTGGAAGGGACGGTGCTCTCGCCGTTGATCGTGGGGAGCCGTGCGAAGCTGGGCGCGGCGACCGTCATCGTGGCGCTCGCGATCGGCGGCCAGCTCTTCGGGGTCGTGGGGCTGCTGCTGGCCGTGCCGGTGGCCGCGATGCTGAAGGTGGCAGGGATCGCGGCCGTCGACGGCTATCGGGCGACGGACTTCTACAGGCACGGCGCGCCGACGACCGGGGACTGATACCAACCAGCGTCCCCTCCGTCGACAAGGCCCGTCGAGCCAGCCGCACTTAAGTCGTTGCTCGCAACCCTTCCGGAACGGGCGCCCGCTCCGCACGCTTGATCCCTGATCCCGGATCCCCAACCCTCAATCCCTGGTCCCTGTGGCCCTCACCCGCCGCCAGGCCATCCGCGCCCTCGCCTCCGCCACCGCCGCGCTGGCCGGTGCCCCCGCCGTTCTGCGCGGCCGCTTCCGGCTCTTCGGCGCGCAGGGACGCACCTACAGCGCCCGTGCCATCCGCCTCGTCGAGGAAACGCTGGTCATCGACATGCTCAACCAGTTTCGCTTCGCCGACCATGCGGAGCGGCCGCCGAAGAGCCAGCGCTGGTTAGGCACGCCCGGCGCCTTCCGCGCGCCCGACTGGGAGGAGTACCGCACCTCGGGGATCCGCGTCTTCGGGCTGGGCCATGGCGCGAGCGACTACGCCGCCGGCATCCGGTTCTTCGCGGACTGGAACGGCTTCATCGCGTCGTACGATCAGTGGTTCATGCGCATCGACGACATGGCCGACCTCGATCGGGTGCGCGGATCGGGCCGCGTCGGCCTCCTGCTCACCTTCCAGAACTCGGATCATTTCCGCACCGCCGCCGACGTGACGACGTTCTTCGCGCTGGGCCAGCGCGCCTCGCAGCTCACCTACAACTACGCCAACCGCCTGGGCGCGGGCTTCCTGGAGCAGAATGACGGCGGACTGACCGTCTTCGGGGCCGAGGTGGTGCAGCGGATGAACGAGGTGGGCATGGCCGTCGATCTCTCGCACTGTGGCGACCGCACCACGCTCGACGGGATCGCGGCGTCTTCAAAGCCGGTCATCTTCTCGCATGCGAGCTGCCGGGCCCTCGTGCCGGGACACCTCCGCTGCAAGACCGACGAGATGATCCGCGGCCTCGCCCGCACCGGCGGCGTCATGGGCATCCCGTTTCTCCGGATGATGATCCGCGACCGTGAGCCGGTCACCACGGAGCACGTCCTCGATCACTTCGACCACGTGGCGCGGCTCGTGGGCGTGGAACACGTGGGCGTCGGCAGCGACATGGATGTGGTCGGGAATCCCAACCCGGTCAACGGCGAGCCGATCCGGCCCACCCCGAACTGGGACCGCTACCGCCTGCACACCGACGAGAACGGCCGCCTGACGATCGCTGGGCTGGACCACGCGCGGCGCATGTACGACCTGGCCGAAGGGATGATCGCACGCCGCCATGCCGATGCCGACATCGCCCTCATGCTCGGAGGGAACTGGCGCCGTGTGCTTGGCACCATCTGGCCCGCCTGATCCGTGGCCGGGTCCCCCGCGGCCTAGCGCGAGAGCCAGACCACGTCCTGATAGCTCAGAACGTGCCCATCCCGGTAGGCGACCAGCTGCGCCGGGATGGACGAGAGCATCGACGCGGACCGCGAGCCCGGATGCTGCGGCACCACCCAGCTCCGGTTCGATACGGAGCGGATGAACATCGCGGTGCTGTCGAGGGGCATCGACGCCACGCTCTCGTAGAAGCGCTGCCACGCGCTCCCCTGCTGGAAGAGATACTGCTCCACGTTCGACGTGTAGAACGTGCTGACCTTCGCACCGTGCCGCCGCACCCACGCGCCCACCTGCCGCAGTGCGCTCGGCCCGCCGAAATCCCCGACGATGGGCACGATGAGGTTGCGCGACTGAAGATCCTTCAGGCGCCGGAAGAGGGCCTCGTTCGCGAGATAGCTCCGATACGCTCCCTGACCGTCGTGAACGGTCATCAGCATCCGGTAGCTGGGCCATCCGCTCCCGAAGCCGCGGTACATCCGCCCGACCGCGTAGGTGAGATCGGGTCCCGCGCCGAAGAACGCGGTGAAGACGTACTCCAGCGAGCTGCTGTCCTCCGCCGTCAGCGGCAGCGATCGCCCGTACCTGAGGTGCTCGAGCATCCCGGAGAGATTCCGGGCGAACAGTGCACTGTCGGGAGTCGCGGCGGCGTACGCGTCCAGCAGCGCCTGAGCACTCGACGTCGTGTCCAGCCCCGCGGGACGCGCACGGGAAAAGAGGCGTGACAGGAATTCCGCGCGGTCCGCCGACGTCTCGATCAGTGCCTTGTACATCAGGTGCTGCACCATGTTCTGCCGCCGGATGTCCACGATGAAGGCGATTTGCGGCTCCAGCGCGACGATGTACGTGAAATTCTGATCCGGTCCCACCCCGAGGTACACGCCCCCGGGCTGCACCGTGTTGCACAGCTCGGGGATCACGTACTGGAAAGCCAGCTCGTTGGACACGAAGTTATCGGAGATGAACGACCCGCCGGGCTCCGACAGTTCCGTGATGAGCCGCCAGAAGGTGCTGTCGCTGAGCCGTGCCGGGATCGACTGCGCGCGCGCCGTGCCAGTGCCGGCAATGTGCCAGGCGACGACCGCGGCGGCGAGCAGTACACGCCGCGCCGCAGGGCGGGCAGAGAGACCGCGAAGCATGGAAGGGACCTCCGAAAACGCCGTGTCCGGCAGGGCCCCAATCTATGAAGCGAGCCGGGCCGGCGCACGCCCGCCGGGGCCGTTCGCGCGGGGCCGCGTGTCAGGGGCTCGGAGGGGCCGGCGGCAGCGCCGTGGGCGCCGCCTCGCGGCCTCCCGAGGTGCCGCGCCGAGCCCCCCTGGCAACGTCACGGCACGGCGGGAAGCGATTCTCGCAGGCAGAGCCGGGCACAGCGCCGTATTACCTGGGTACGATCGCTGGTTGACGCCGTGTCAGCCCACTCCACCGGACCAGGAGGCCTCGATGGGCAGGCGCCCAATTCTCTCCCTGCGCTGCCTCGCGACCCTGTTCGTCCTCGCCTCCATGGCGCAGGCCGCCGCCATTCCCGCGCATGCGCAGTACTTCGGGCGCAACAAGGTTCAATACGACCACTTCGACTTCCGGATCCTCCCCACCGAACGCTTCGAGGTCTACTTCTATCCGGCCGCGGAAATCGCGGCGAAGGATGCGGCGCGCATGGCCGAACGCTGGTACGCGCGGCATCTCGCGGTGGTCCGGCACGAGTACAGCGGTGTCCCGCTCATCTTCTACGCCGATCCGCCCGACTTCCAGCAGACCAACGTCATCGCGGGGTTCATCGGCCAGGGCACCGGCGGTGTGACCGAGAGCCTGCGCGAGCGGGTGATCATGCCGTTCACGGGTGTCTATTCCGAAACGGATCACGTGCTGGGCCACGAGCTCGTACACGTCTCCCAGTACAAGATCGCCGAATCGGTCCGCGGCGGCTTCACCAACCTCACGCGCATCCCGCTCTGGCTGATCGAAGGGATGGCGGAGTACCTGAGCCTCGCGCGCGACGACCCGAACACCACGATGTGGTTGCGTGATGCGCTCCGGCGCGATGACCTCCCGACCATCGTCCAGCTCACCAACGATGCGCGCTACTTTCCGTACCGGTACGGGCAGGCGCTCTGGGCCTTCATCGGCGGCACCTGGGGCGACGACGCCGTGAACGCGGTCTTCCGGGGCGCGCTCGAAGCCGGATGGGAGGCCGCGCTCCGGGTGCACCTCGGCATGAGCACGGACTCCCTGAGCGCCGCCTGGCACGCGGCGATCCGGCGCGAGATGGGTCCGGAGCTCGCCCAGCGCACCGCGCCCGAGGCGCTTGGCCGTGCCGTCGTGGCCGGCGACGAGGGAGATCAGAACGTCGCGCCGACCGTGAGTCCCGACGGCCGCTACGTGGCGTATTTCTCGAGCCGCGGCCTGTTCGGGATGGAGCTGTTCGTTGCCGACGTCGCGACAGGACGCACGGTGAAGCAGATCACGTCGATCACGACGAACCCGCACTTCGACGCGCTGAGCTTCATCAGCACCGCCGGAAGCTGGTCGCCCGACGGTCGCCGCCTCGCCGTGGTGGTGTACGCCGAGGGCGACAACGAGATCGATATCTTCGACGTGGAGAGCGGCGACGTCGTGGAGCGCATCCGCACGCCCGGCGTGGGAGGGATGGCCGATCCAGCGTGGAGTCCCGATGGGCAACGCCTCGCGTTCTCGGGGATGAAGGGCGGCATCAGCGACCTGTACGTCTACGACTTCGCCGAGCGGCGCACGCGGCAGCTCACCGATGATCGGGAGGCGCAGCTGCAGCCGGCCTGGAGCCCGGACGGACGCGCGATCGCCTTCGCTACCGATGCCGGCGAGGGGACGGATTTCCAACGCCTCACCTTCGGGGAGCTGCGCCTCGCGCTCCTGGACGCCGCGAGCGGGACGGTCCGACTGCTCCCCGGGTTCGACCGGGGGAAGCACATCAACCCCCAGTTCAGCCCCGACGGATCCACGCTCTTCTTCATCTCCGACCGCGATGGCGTGAGCGACATCTATCGCCTGACGCTCGAGACGGGAGAGATGCGCCGGGTGACACGCGTGGCGACGGGCGTCAGCGGCATTACGGCACTCTCGCCGGCGCTCTCGGTTTCCCGCGCCACCGGCGCGCTGCTCTTCACCGTCATCCACCGCCAGGGATATGCGATTCGTGCTCTGGAGGGGGTGGA
>DATIGO010000080.1:0-9464 GCA_035454665.1 Gemmatimonadaceae bacterium
CCGTGACATGATCACGCGGGCGCAGCGCTTCGTGGAGCAGGTCTACTTCCCGGATCTCGTGGCGATCGCCTCGTTCTACAAGGACTGGGCGTCGATCGGCGGCGGCGTGCGGAACTACCTCGCCGTGGGCGAGTTTCCGGAGGGGAACGTCGACGAATACGACAAGCTGTACCTGCCGCGCGGGATCATCCTCGATCGCGACCTGACGACGGTGGAGCCGTACGATCCCACCAAGGTGAGCGAGTTCATCTCGAGCTCCTGGTACGAGTACGAGCAGGGCGATGCGGCGGGGCTGCATCCATATGAAGGGGAGACGCGCCCGAAGTACGACGGACCGCCGACGCCGTGGCGCTTCCTCCAGGACCAGCGGAAGTACTCGTGGCTCAAGTCGCCGCGCTACGAGGGACGCCCCATGGAGGTGGGTCCTCTGGCCCGGATGCTCGTGGCGTACGCGTCCGGGCACGAGGAGGCACGGGCGATGGTCGGGGAGGTGCTGGGCCGCCTCGGGGTGGGACCCGCCGCCCTCTTCTCCACGTTAGGCAGGACGGCCGCCCGCGGCATCGAGACGGTGCTCCTGGCGCGCCGCATGAACGCATGGTACGACGCGCTGCTGGGACGGATCCGGAACGGCGACACCCAGACCTTCACGCGCGACCGGTGGGACCCCTCGACCTGGCCGGCGCGGGCCCAGGGGTATGGCTACCTCGACGCGCCGCGCGGCGCGCTGGGGCACTGGGTCCAGATCGAGAACGGCGCCATCTCCCGGTACCAGTGCGTCGTCCCCAGCACCTGGAACGCCGGCCCGCGTGATCCCGAGGGCCAGGTCGGGCCGTACGAGGCGGCGCTGACCGACAACCACCCGCTCGTCGATCCCGAGCGTCCCATCGAGATCCTGCGGACGATCCACTCGTTCGATCCCTGCATCGCGTGCGGTGTGCACGTGCTCGACGCGCAGGGAAAGCTCGTCACGGAGGTGAGAGTGGTATGAGCGCCGCCACCCCCGCCCGGCCGGCGCCGCCCGGCGCGCGACCCCCGATCCAGCCCGGCGGCCTGGCCTACACGCGCCGCGTGCCGCCACCCTCGGGCGCGTACCAGTGGGTGTACCTCTGGGAGCGACCGCTCCGGTACATGCACTGGATCGCGGCGCTCTGCATCGTGGTGCTCGCCGTCACGGGCTTCTTCATCGGACGGCCGTACTTCGTGCCCTCGGGCGATCCGGCGTCGGCGTACCTCATGGGGTGGGTCCGCTTCGTCCACTTCCTCGCCGCCGCCGTCTTCGTGATGACCGGGATCGTGCGCGTCTACTGGCTCTTCATGGGGAACCGCTTCGAGCGCCTCCCCGCGCTCTTTCCCGTGCGGCGGCGCGATCTCCGCAACCTGGTCCACGTCGTGAAGTTCTACCTCATGATCCGCCCGGAGAAGGCGCCGAAGTACCTGGGGCACAATCCGCTCCAGCAGCTCAGCTACACGGGGATGTACGTGATCGCCGCGCTCATGGTCGTGACCGGCTTCGCCATGTACGGCCAGTCGAATCCGGGCGGCTTCATCTATGTCACCTTCAACTGGGTGAACACGCTCTTCGGCGGCCAGCAGATCGTCCGCTTCGTGCACCACGTGCTCACGTGGGCCTTCCTGATCTTCATTCCGATTCACGTCTACCTGGCCATCCGCGCCGACGCCTGGGAGCGGACGGGCACGATCTCGTCCATCATCAGCGGCGGGCGCTTCGTCCCGTCCGACGAGGAGTTCGTCGATGCCGAATGACGCCTCCCGCACCGTAGTCCTCGGCCTCGGCAACATGCTCATGACCGATGACGGCATCGGGCTCGCCGCGCTGGCACGCCTGCAGGACGAGTGGTTCATCCCGCGCCGCGTGGAGCTGGTCGACGGTGGAACGTGGGGGATGAACCTGCTGCCGATCATCGAGAGCACCGACCGTCTGCTGGTGCTCGACGCCATCGACAGCGGAGCCGAGCCCGGCACGCTCTCGGTGCTGCGCGACGGCGACGTGCCGCGCGTCCTGGCGCAGAAGCTCTCGCCGCACCAGATCGACCTGCGTGAGGTCCTGGCGCTCGCGGCCCTGCGCGGGACGCTGCCGGACGAGCTGGTGGCGATCGGCGTGCAGCCGGACGTGGTGGAGATGGGCACCGACCTGAGTCCCGCGGTGGAGGCGCGTCTCGGGGAGCTGGTTTCCCTCGCCGCGGCGCAGTTGCGCGCGTGGGACGTGGACTGCTTTCCGGTGTGCGTCCATGCATGAGCTGAGCGTCGCCCTGGAGGTTTGCCGGATGGCGGAGGAACGCCTCGGTGCCACGGTCTCCTCGCTGCGCCTCGTACGCCTCGAGGTGGGCGACGACGCCGGGCTGGAGCCGGAGAATCTCGCCTTCTGCCTGGACGCGCTGCTGTCCCAGCCGCCGTTCGGGGCGGCACATGCGGAGCTAGCCCGCGGCCCGGGCGACGTCCTGCGAGTCGACTACTTCGAGGTGGACGATGGCCATCCGGACGATTGAAGTCCGCGAGCGGGTGATGGCGCGGAACGACGAGCTCGCCGCCAAGGTGCGGCAGCGCCTGGCCGAGCACGAGATCACCGCGTTCAACCTCGTGTCGTCGCCCGGCTCCGGGAAGACGACGCTGCTCGAGCGGACGCTCGACACGCTGGGCGAGGAGTTGGGCATCGCCGTGGTCACGGGCGACGTGCAGACGGCAAACGACGCCGAGCGGCTGGCCCGCCGCACCGCGCGCCTGGTGCAGGCGGTGGTCACGGGCGGCGCGTGCCATCTCGACGCGCGCCAGGTGCTCGAGGCCCTGGAGGCGATCGATCTCGATCGCACGCATCTCCTGTTTATCGAGAACGTGGGCAATCTCGTCTGCCCGGCGAGCTGGGACCTGGGCGAGGTCGCGAAGATCGTGGTCTTCTCGGTGACCGAAGGGGAGGACAAGCCCCTCAAGTACCCGAAGATGTTCCGCGAGTCACGCTACGCGGTGCTGAACAAGATCGACCTCCTGCCGTACGTCCCCTTCGACGTGGAGCGCGCGGTCCGCTATGCCCGCGAGGTGAATCCGGCGCTGGAGTTCTTCCATACCTCCGCGCTGACGGGCCGCGGTCTCGACACCTGGTTCGACTTCCTGCGCGGGCACGTGGTCCGTCCCGCGCACGCGTGAGGCAAAGGAGCCCGCGGTGATCGGAACCGTCCACCCCGGGCCTTCCAACGGCCGCGAACCTCGCGGGGCGCAGGTGCATGTCACGGGGCTCGTGCAGGGAGTAGGCTTCCGGCCATTCGTGCATCGCCTGGCGATCGAGCAGCGTCTGGCGGGCTGGGTGCGCAACGAGAGCGGCTCCGTCGAGATCCACCTGGAGGGGGAGGAGTCGAGCATCGACGCCTTCGTGGGCGCCCTGCGGCATCGCGCGCCGGTGCTGGCGCGCATCGACACGCTGCAGGTGCACAGCGTGCAGCCGCGCGGTCTCCGGACCTTCGAGGTCCGTACCAGCGCTGCGGGCGAAGGTCGGCTGCCCGTGTCTCCAGACGTGGCGATGTGCGACGCCTGTGAGCGCGAGCTGCGGGATCCGTCGAATCGCCGGTACCGGTATCCGTTCATCACCTGCACGGACTGCGGGCCGCGCTTCACCGTGATCGACGCGATGCCGTACGATCGCGAGCGGACGAGCATGCGTGCCTTTCCGCAGTGCGCCGACTGCCAGGCCGAGTATACGACGCCAGGTGACCGCCGTTACCACTCCGAGACGAACAGCTGCCCGACGTGCGGGCCCCGGATCTGGTTCGAGTGGTCCGGCGTGACCGCGGCGTCGGTGGTCGATCCCGACGACGACGCGCTGGAGGCGGCGGCGACCGTGCTCCGGAGCGGCGGCATCGTCGCGGTGCGCGGCCTGGGAGGCTTTCACCTGGCCGTCGACGCTACGAACGAGGCCGGCGTCAGCCGGTTGCGTGCGCGCAAGGGACGCGAAGCCAAGCCGCTGGCCGTGATGGTGCGGACGGTGGATGAGGCGCGACGATTCGCTCAGGTGTCGAGCGACGAGGCCGTGCTCCTTCGCTGCGCCGCGCGTCCCATCGTACTGCTCTCGACCGGCTGGCTGCGCGGCTCCGATGGGCGGGATCGTGCGCTGCTGGCACCCAGCGTGGCCCCGGGGCTGCGCCACGTGGGAGTGATGCTGGCGTACACGCCGTTGCACCATCTGCTGCTCGACGCCGCGGCGAGGCCGCTGGTCATGACGAGCGGCAATCTGACCGATGAGCCGATCGCCACGGGACTCGCCGAGGCGCGCGATCGGCTGGGCGGGATCGCCGATGGGTTTCTCATGCACGACCGCGAGATCGTGGCGCGCTACGACGACTCCGTGGCCCGCGTGGTCGACGGAGCGCCGGTGCTCCTGCGGCGTGCCCGGGGATATGCGCCGATGCCGCTCGACCTTCCGATCACGTCGCCGATCCCGCTGCTGGCGGTGGGCCCGCATCTCAAGAACACCTTCGCGCTCGTGCATGGAGCGCGCGTCTATCTCAGCCAGCACATCGGGGACCTGGAGTCTCTCGAGACCGTCGAGCACTTCACGGCGGCGCTCGACCGCTTCCAGGCGCTCTTCCGCGTTCGCCCCCGGGCGGTAGTGCACGACCTGCATCCGGGGTACCTCTCCACGCGTCTTGCGCAGGAGTCGGGGCTGGACGTCATCGGTGCCGTGCAGCACCACCATGCGCACATCGCCGCCGTGATGTCGGAGCACGGGCGCACGGGGCCGGTGATCGGCGTGGCCTTCGATGGGACGGGGTACGGCGTGGACGGCGCCGTATGGGGGGCGGAGGTGCTCCTGGCGGATCTCGCCGGATTCGTGCGGCTGGCGCACGTGCGCTATGCTCCTCTTCCCGGCGGCGACGCGGCGGCGCGCGCGCCGTGGCGCACCGCGCTGGGCTACGCGTCGCAGCTGTCGGGATGTGCAGACGCGTTCCGGCTCGCCTTCGCGGGCGTGGACCGTGACGCCCGCCGGATCGCGGAGCAACAGCTCGTGCGGCAGGTGAATGCACCGCTCGCGTCGAGCATGGGACGTCTGTTCGATGCCGCCGCCGCCGTGCTCGGCGTGGCGCGCGACTCACGCTACGAGGGCGAGGCCGCGATGCGGCTCGAGGCGCTGGCCGGCGGGCGCGAGGGCGTGGTCCTGCCGTATCTGATCGTGCGACAACCGGATGGCTCGTGCGAGCTGGACGTGCTGCCCCTCCTGGTGGAGCTCGGGCAGCGCGCCCAGCGCGGTATGGACGTGGGCACGCTGGCCGCGTCGTTCCACGACACGATCGTGCAGGCCACGGTGGAGCTCGTGCGGCACACGCGCGAGGTCACGGCGGTTCGCGCGGTCGCCCTGGGCGGGGGGTGCTTTCAGAACGCGCGCCTGCTGTCGGGGGTGCGCCGCCTGCTCGTGGAGAACGGCTACCAGGTGCTCGTTCCGCGCGTGCTGAGTCCCAACGACGGGGCGGTGAGCGTGGGACAGGCGGCAGTCGGCGCCGCGCTGCTCGGGGGAATGACGACGATGGCGGTCGCGAGTGGTGCAACGACCCTGGCCAGGGGAGGATAGGTCGCATGTGTCTCGGAATTCCCGGACGGGTGGTGGCGCGCCGCGACGACCGCGGCCTCCCCATGGGCGTGGTGGACTTCGGCGGCGTGCGCCGGGAGTGCTGCCTGGCCTACGTGGCCGACGAGGTGGCCGAGGGCGACTTCGTGATCGTGCACGTGGGCTTCGCGATCTCGAAGGTGGACGAGGCGGAGGCCCGCCGGACGTATGAGGTTCTGCGCGAGCTGAGCCAGCTCGACGAGCTGGACTGGATGCGCGAGGTGGCGGAGCAGGGACTCGGAGCGATAGGTCCCGGGAGCGCACCGGCGGGAGGCGGAGCATGAAGTACCTCTCCGAATACCGCGACGCGGGAATCATCCGGGGGCTCGTGGAGCGGATCCGCCGGGAGGCCACGCGCCGGTGGGTGCTGATGGAGGTCTGCGGGGGCCAGACCCACACGATCGTGAAGCAGGGCCTGGACGAGATGCTCGGCGAGGCCGTGGAGATGATCCACGGCCCCGGCTGTCCGGTCTGCGTCACGCCGCTGGAACAGATCGACAAGGCCCTGCTGCTCGCCCAGGATCCGAGCGTCATCTTCACGTCGTTCGGGGACATGCTGCGTGTGCCCGGGAGCGAGTGCGATCTCCAGCAGGTCCGCGCGCGCGGGGGACAGGTGCGCGTGGTGTACTCGCCACTCGATGCCCTGGAGCTCGCGATCCGCAACCCCGACCGGCACATCGTCTTCTTCGCCGTGGGGTTCGAGACCACCGCGCCGGCCAATGCGATGGCCGTCTGGCGCGCGCGCGAGCTCGGCGTCCCGAACTTCAGCGTGCTCGTGTCGCACGTGACGGTACCTCCCGCGATGACCGCGATCCTCGAAGCCCCGGACAACCGTGTGCAGGGCTTTCTGGCGGCCGGCCATGTGTGCACGGTGATGGGCTGGAAGGAGTACGAGCCGATCGCCGAGCGGTACCGCGTGCCGATCGTGGTGACCGGCTTCGAGCCGGTGGACATCCTGGAGGGGATCCACCTGGCCGTGCAGCAGCTCGAGTCGGGGCGCCACGAAGTCGAGAATCAGTACGTCCGTTCCGTGCGGCGCGACGGGACGGTGCCGGCACGCTCCCTCGTGGAGCAGGTCTTCCACCTCGTGGATCGCAAGTGGCGCGGCATCGGTGAGATTCCCCGGTCGGGACTGGGATTGCGTCCCGAGTTCGCGGACTTCGACGCCGAGTTCCGGTTCGGCCTGCGCGAGCTCGCGGTGGACGAGCCGGCCGAGTGCCGGGCGGGCGACGTCCTGCGCGGGAAGATCAAGCCCTTCGAGTGTCCGGCCTTCGGCACGCTCTGCACCCCCGAGCGCCCGTTAGGCGCCCCGATGGTGTCGTCGGAGGGCGCCTGCGCCGCCTACTTCAACTACGGCCGCATGCGCCGGGCCGTGAATCGCGGTGCCCTGTCACCCGTCGCTTCCGAGTCACGCTGATGGCTACCGCCTCCCTCGCCAACGGCCTCGTCTGCCCGGCCCCGCACGCGGCCTCCGATCGCGTCCAGCTGGGGCACGGCTCGGGCGGGAAGATGAGCGCGGCGCTGCTGCGCGACCGGTTCCTGCCCCTGTTCGACAATCCCGTCCTTCGCCAGCTCGGCGACGGCGCCGTCGTCCCGGTGCCGACCGGCGAGATCGCCGTGTCGACGGACACGTTCGTCGTGAGTCCCATCGAGTTCCCGGGCGGGAACATCGGATCCCTCGCGGTGCACGGCACGGTGAACGACCTGGCCATGATGGGCGCCCGGCCGCGCTACCTGTCGGCGGGGTTCGTCCTCGAGGAAGGGCTTCCCTTCGACGTGCTGGACCGCGTGGTGGCCGCAATGGCCGAGGCTGTCCGGTCGGCCGGCATCATCCTGGTCACCGGCGATACCAAAGTGGTGGAGCGTGGACGCGCTGAAGGGCTGTACGTCAACACCACGGGCGTGGGGATCATGGACGCCCGGTTCCGCCCCCGTCCTGACGGGGTGCGGCCGGGAGACGTGCTGCTGGTCAGCGGTCCCATCGCCCGCCACGGCATGGCGATCATGTCGGCGCGCGAGGGGATCGCGTTCGAGGCGCAGATCGAGAGCGACAGCGCGAGCCTCGTGCCGCTGGTGGAGCGGCTCCGCGAACACGTGGGGAGCGACGTGCGGGCGCTCCGGGATCCCACGCGAGGCGGCGTGGCGAGCGCGCTCAACGAGCTGGCCGCGGCATCGGGCGTGGGCGTGGTGATCGAGGAGCGGGCGGTCCGCATTCCCGGCCCCGTGGCGGCCGCGTGCGAGATGCTCGGCCTGGATCCCCTGTACGTGGCGAACGAGGGCGTGCTCGTGGCGTTCGTCGCCCCCGCCGCCGCGCCGCGCGCGCTGGCGGCGCTCCGCTCGCACCCGTTAGGCGCCGAGGCCGAGATCGCCGGACGCGCCGTTCCGGACCACGCGGGCCTCGTGGCGCTCCGCACCCTGGCCGGCTCCACGCGCGTGGTGGACATGCTCCCCGGCGACCAGCTCCCGCGGATCTGCTGAGGCGGCGTCCCTCACCACCCCGGCGCGAGCTGGAACCCGAAGTACCCTCCCTTCGCCGAACGCTGGTACGGCTTCGCCCAGTAGATCTCCACGATCGCCGCGCCGAGCAGGTTGAGGCGCGTCGACACCCCCGCGCTGAACACCGGGACCCGGTCCGTCGTGTTCCGATCGAAGCGGAGCGCGGGGCTCTCGTCTCCCGTCCACGCGACGCCCACGTCGAGGAAGGGCGCCACCTCGGTCGGCAGGAATGGAATGTTCAAGAGCGCGAAGCGCGGGCTGCCGAACAGCGGCACGCGCAACTCGATGTTCGCGACCGCGACCCGGCTGCCGCTCAGGCGCGCGTACTCGGGGCACGAGGTCTGTCCCGCCGGCGCCGCCGAACAGTCCGCGGCCGTGAACGACTCGGCGTTGTAGCCCCGCACGAGCGACGGGTATCCAACGAACAGGGCACCCAGCAGCGGGCTCTCCGAGTCCCCGCCGTACCGGCCGAAGTGGAAGCCGCGGATCGCCAGCGTGAACGGCCGCGCGAACAGATACCGCCGGTAGTCCAGCAGCAGCGTCCCGTAGTTCAGCGACCCGAAGAACGGAGCCACCTCGAGGCGGTAGCGCCCACCCGCCACGGGCGACGTGTAGCCGAAGAACGAATAGTCACCCACGTAGGCCGCGGCGCCCGTGCCGAACGTGAGGGCGTCGCCCCCGGGGAGATCGGTGCGTGACTCGCGCAGCACGCTGTTTCCGACCACGTAGAAGCTGTCCACCTCGTAGTCGAACGTCACCCGCTGCAGCCCCCCCGTGAGCTCGAACCGTCGGGTGCTCGAGAGGGGGTACTGCGCGATCAGGCTGGCGTTCTGATAGAAGACGCGCTCCAGGACCTGCGTGTAGATGGTCCCCGGCACCTCCTGGCCGTTGATGTCGAACGTGGTGTTCACGAAGCCGGCGTACGCACCGACGAGCGGGACGTGATAGGCCTGGGCCCCCCAGTTGAAGCGGCGGGTGCGATTGAGGTAGAGGACCTGCGCGCCGATATCCTTCAGAGTCCCCTGCGCCTGGATCGCGGTGTTCACGATCTGGTTGCCGAGCATGTCCGAGAAGCCGAGGGCCGCCCCCCCGACCACGCCCACCCCATAGGAACCGCTGTAGCCGACGCCTGCCGACGAGACGCCGATGAAGTCGAGCGCGAGCCGGCTCCGGTACGGGACCGTTTGCGTCGGCGCCACCGCTGGAAGTCCCGTTTCCGGATCGTTCAGCATGCGGGTGATGGCGCTTGTGGTGCGGGCCTCGATCGGCGGGAGGATGCCGGCGTACGACCCGCCGGCCCCCGGTGCGATCACGACGCCGAGCGCCTCCACCCCCTCCAGAGCACGAATCGCATATCCCT
>DATIGO010000081.1:0-3443 GCA_035454665.1 Gemmatimonadaceae bacterium
CTGCGCGAGTATGCCCGGCGGCTCCTGCCGCCCGAGGACGCACGGCGCCGCAAGCGTCCGTTCTACGTGCCGCTGGAGCGCTTCCTGCGCGAGCCCCGATTCGTCGAGATGGTCGATGACGCCCTGGACGCGCGCGTCGTCAGGGAGCGGGGCTACTTCCGCCCCGCCGCGGTGACGCGCCTGCGCGACCGGCTGCGGGGTGGCGAATTCATATACGCCAAACAAGTATTCAGCCTGCTCTCCCTCGAACTGTGGCACCGCATCATGGTCGACCGGCGGGCCACCCCGTAGATGATGGCGATGCACGCCCACTCCCGCCCGCGACGCATGGACGTCACCGTCGTCTGTCCGTTCTACAACGAGTCGCAGATCATCGAGGTCGCGATCCGGCGCCTCCTCGAGCAGCTCGCGAGCCTCGACGGAGAGTGGGAGCTGATCGTGGTCAATGACGGCTCCACGGACGATTCGGAGGCCATCGCACGCTCCATCGACGCGCCGCGGCTGCGCGTCCTCGGTTACCCCCATAACCGCGGACGCGGCTACGCGCTGCGCACGGGCATCGCCGCCGCGCGGGGTGACATCGTCGTCACCACCGAGATCGATCTCAGCTGGGGGGACCGCGTCGTGCACGACCTGGTGCGCGAGATGCGGCGCGACGCCCAGACCGACATCGTCGTGGCCAGCCCCCACGTGGCCGGCGGCGGCTACCGCAACGTCCCCGCCAAACGCGTCTGGATCAGCCGCATCGGCAATCTCGTGATCCGGGCCCTCATGGCCAACGCGGCCACGATGAACACCGGGATGACGCGCGCCTACCGGCGCTCCCTGATCCAGACCCTGCCGCTCAGCGAAGACGGCAAGGAGTTTCACCTGGAGGTGATCCTGAAGAGCACCGCCTTCGGCGCGCGCATCGCGGAGATCCCGGCGCTGCTCGAATGGAAGGAGTACAAGCACCGGGGGACGCGCGTCAAACGCAAGAGCTCGTCCAAGGTGCGCCGGCTCATCGTCTCGCACAGCCTCTTCAGCCTCTTCGCGCATCCCGTGCGCTACGTCCTGGGCCTGAGCGTCGTGACGTTCGTGCTGGGCGTCGCCGCCTTCGTCGGCGCGGTCGCCGCGTATCTCACCGGCCGGGTGTCGGCGTTTCTGGCGCTGCTCTCCGTGTCGCTCATCATCCTCGGCCTCGTCTTCTTCACGATGGGCGTCATCCTGCAGCAGGGATGGATGATCCAACGCGAGCTGTGGGGGCTGCAGCGCCTCCTGAGCTCCGGAGACGTGGAGCGGCCCGGGCCCGCCGCCGCGCCCGCGCGCGCCGGGGCCGACAACGGCGGCCAGGACGAGGACGCCGCGCGCAGCGGCCCGGACGAGACGTCCGGGTCCGCCGTGCCACCGGCCACACGCGCGTCGGCGACGGCCGCCGCCAAACCGCTCGTGGATGTCTGAGTCGTGCGTCGCCTCCGGACGCCCCTCGTCATCGCGGCCTTCGCGGTCCTGCTGTTCGCCCCCGGGATCACCTGGGGCGTGCTGCACGTCGACGAGCGCACGGCGGAGCGCGGGTGGGCCGTGGACGACGAAGCGCCGTTAGGCCTGCTCGCCGAGATCCACAACATCGTCGCGCCGGAAGGCTACCGGAACCTCGGCTATCCGCTGTTCTACGCCTTCGCCAGCGGCGCCGTGTACGCGCCCTACCTCGGGTATCTGGCGGTCACCGGCAAGCTCCAGACGCCCAGCAGTCACTTCCCCTACGGGCTCGCGGAGCCCACGCGCACGGTGCGCGTCCTCGCGCTCCTCTCCAAGGGCCTCACGATGCTGCTCGCGGTCGCGGTCGTGCTCGGCGCGTGGTACTTCGCACGCACCGCGTGGGATCCGACCACCGGCGTTCTGGCGGCGGCGTTCGTCGCCCTCACCTATCCGCTCGGCTACTACGCGAGAACCGGCAACGTCGACGTGCCCATGCTCGCGCCGACCGCGCTGGCGCTCGCCGCGTACGCGTACATGGTCCGCGACGGGATCACGCCCCGTCGCGCCGTGGCGCTGGGGATCGGCGTAGGCCTCGCGCTCGCGACGAAGGAGGCGGCCCTGGGCCTCTTCCTCGCCTTCCCCCTCGCCGTGCCCTTCATCCGGCCGGCGCGGCATCCCGGCGGGGCACCCGGGCCCGCCGTCGACTGGCGCAGCTGGGGCATCGCCGCAACGACCGCCTTTCTCGCCCTGGGCGTCGGGAGCGGGTTCTTCGTGGATCCAGGTCGGTATCTCGATCACCTGCGGTTCCTTGCCGGGCGGGTCGACATGTTGCCCGAATCCGCCGTCCTCACGACGAGCTTCCCCATGACGCTCGCCGGGCACCGCGACTACCTGGCCTTCCTGGCGGAGGGGTTGCCCGCCACGCTGACCCTCCCGGGTGTGATTCTCGCTGGCATGGGGATCGCATGGGCATGGCGGCGGTCCACGCGAACGTTCCTGCTCGTCCTGCCCGCCGTCACGTACCTGGCCTTCATCTTCCTGTTGTTGCGGGTCGGGCAGCTCCGCTACCTGCTGCCGTTGGCCGTCATACTCGCGATCTTCGCGGCGGTCGGGCTGGTGGCGGGGGCTCGCACGCGACATCCCGTGGTCCGCGGTGCCAGCATCCTGCTGGGTGGCCTCGCGCTCGGCACGGGGCTCCTGCGCCACGCCGATCTCACGCACGCCATGCTGAACGACTCTCGATACGAAGCGGAACGATGGCTCGCGGCGCAGCTCCGGCCCGGCGACCGGATCGAGTACTTCGGGGCCACCCAGAAGCTGCCACGGCTGCCCACCGGCGTGGAGATCGCGCGCGCCACGCGGTACCGTGGCATGTTCGCCACGTACGACACCTCGGCCGCGCGCGCCGAGGAGATCTTCGGTGAGTGGAACCAGCGGCAGCCCAGGTTCGTCCTCCTCATCCCGGACCACTCCACTCGCTCCCGCGGTGACCCCTATGACGCCACCGTCCCGCCGGCGCTGTACCGCGCCCTCGAGTCGGGAGAGGCGCCATACCGGCGCGTCGCGTTCTTTCACACGCCACCATTGTTTCCGTTCGTGCGCCGGCCACCGCTCGACTATCCGTCCGTGAATCCTCCCGTGCGCATCTACGCTCGCTGATCATGTCCTCGACACACGGAACGCCCGCCGACTCGCTGCGGCTCGGACTCATCGGGTGCGGCGACATCGGCCGGCTCCGCGCGGCGGGTGCCGCCGGAGCACGAGGCTGCCGGCTTACCGCCGTGAACGACCTCGATCCGGCGAAGGCGCAGTCGGTCGCGGCCCGCTACGGCGCCGCCGTGGAGCGCGACTGGCGCGATCTCGTCCGCCGCTCCGATGTCGACGCGGTCATCGTGTCGACTCCCCCCGCGCTCCACGCCGAGATGACCCAGGCCGCCTTTGAGGCCGGGAAGCATGTGCTGTGCGAGAAGCCGCTGGCGCGGGGG
>DATIGO010000082.1:0-3544 GCA_035454665.1 Gemmatimonadaceae bacterium
CGCCCTGTCCCCGCGCTGGGCGAGGACGAGTCCTACAGCCTCGAGATCGACGCCGAAGGCGGGAGGTTGCAGGCGCCCACCAGCCTGGGCGTGCTCCGCGGCCTGGAGACGTTCGGGCCGCTGCTGCGCAAGGAAGGCAGCGGGCTCATCGTCCCCGGGGTGCGCATCGACGACCAGCCGCGCTTCCCGTGGCGAGGCCTGCTGCTCGACGGCGCGCGTCACTTCATGCCGATCGAAGTGGTGAAGCGCACGCTCGACGGCATGGCCGCGGTGAAGCTCAACGTGCTGCACTGGCACCTCACCGAGGACCAGGGGTGGCGCATCGAGATCCTGAAGTACCCGCGCCTGACGAGTGTGGGCTCGTGCCGCCGGGAGACCATGGTCGAGAAGAAGTTCGATCCCTACGTGGGTGACAGCACGCGCTACTGCGGTTTCTACACACAGGCCGAGATCCGCGACGTGGTGGCCTACGCGCGATCGCGCTACGTGACGGTCGTTCCCGAAATCGAAATGCCCGGGCACTCGAAGGCGGCGCTCGCCGCGTATCCCGAGCTCGCCTGCACGCCGGGCCCCTTCGAGGTGCGCACGACGTGGGGGGTGGACGAGGACATCTTCTGCCCGAGCGAGGAGACCTTCGCGTTCCTCGAGGGCGTGCTCACCGAGGTCATCGGCCTCTTCCCGGGGACGTACATCCACATCGGCGGCGACGAGGCGCCCAGGACGCGCTGGCGCGCGAGCCCGCTCGCGCAGGAGGTGATCCGACGCGAAGGGCTCAGGGACGAGCACGAGCTCCAGAGCTGGTTCATCCGGCGCATCGAGCGCTTCCTGCTGGCGAACGGCCGCCGGCTCATCGGGTGGGACGAGATCCTGGAAGGCGGTCTCGCGCCGGAGGCCACGGTGATGTCGTGGCGCGGCACGAGCGGCGGGATCGAGGCGGCGCGGCAGGGGCACGACGTGATCATGACGCCGACGTCGCACCTCTACTTCGACTACTACCAGGGGGAGGAACGCTTCGAGCCTCTCGCGAACGGCGGGCTGCTCCCCCTGGACCGGGTCTACGCCTTCGAGCCGGTCCCCGACTCGCTCACGCCGGAACAGGCACAGCACATCCTGGGTGCGCAGGGGAATGTCTGGACCGAGTATCTCAAGACGCCGGCCGCGGTGGAGTACATGGCGTATCCGCGGACGCTTGCCCTTGCCGAGGTGGCCTGGTCGCCGCGTGAGGCGCGGAGCTGGCAGAGCTTCATCGCCCGTCTCCCGTTTGCGCTGCGAGCGCTCGACAAGGCGGGGGTCGCGTATCGCGTACCGCATGTCGAGGGGCTCGAGGCGGATCGGCTCACGCTGACCGATCGCGTGACGATCCGGCTGCAGACGCTCATGCCTGACGCGGAGATCCGCTACACGACCGACGGAAGCGATCCGACGCGCGCCAGCACGCCGTATCGAAGACCGTTCGCCCTCCCGGTCAACGCCGCTGGCGTGCGGGTCACGGCGCGTGCCTTCACCAAGGACGGCCGCGTGAGCGCGCCGAGGGCTGCGACGTTCACGCGCACCACGTATCGGGAGGCGGAGCCCGAGGCGCCCGGGCGCGCAACCGGGCTGCGCTACGAGTACTACGAGGACACGGTGCGCCGCGCGGCCGCGATCGACCGCGGGCAACCCGTGCGCACGGGCGTCGTGGATGCCATCGCCCGCCGCGGCGACGAGCGGCCGGAGCAGTACGCGCTGCGCCTGTCGGGGTGGCTGCGCGTGCCCGGCGACGCGCTATACGAGTTCGCGCTCTCCTCGGACGACGGAAGCACGCTCCAGATCGGCGACCGGATCGTGGTGGACAACGACGGATTCCACGGCGTAGAGGAGAGGACGGGGATGATCGCGCTGCGGGCGGGGTTGCACGCGATCACCGTGCGGTTCTTTCAGGGTGGTGGAGGGCACGATCTGTCGCTGCGGTATCGCGTGGGCGCTGGCGCGTGGGCGCCGGTGCCGGCCGAGTGGCTCGTGCGCCGGCCATGACCGGGCGCCTCAACGCCCGACCTCCTGCAGCAACTCGTAGATGAACCGCGTGCCGTACCGCAGGTTCTCGGTCGAGAGCCGCTCGTCGTTCCCGTGCAACCCGCGCATCTCGACGTCGGAGAGCCGGAACGGCGCGAGTCCATAGCACGACATCCCGAGCTCGAGGAAATAGTGGCAGTCGGTGAAGCCCGCCTGCACCAGGGGAGCGATCCTCGCACCGGGCTCGAGGCGCTGCGCCACGGTCGCGATCGCGCGGAAGAAGGCGTTGTCCGTCGACGACACCGGCGCCGGCCAGCCGATGCCTAACGGCTTCACCTCCACCGAGTCGTCGGCGATGACGCGCCGCAGCTCCGCCAGGAAGCCTTCCTGGGTCTGTCCGGGCAGGAGCCGCACGTCGAGCTGCGCCCGGGCCTCGGGGGGGATCACGTTCGTCTTGCTGGAGCCCTGCAGGACCGTGATCGAGATGGTGTTGCGCAGGAGCGCGTTGTAGCCGGGCACCGCGGTCACCCTGGCCAGCGCGGCGGCATCGCGCGCGGTGCCGCGGATGTCCGACAGCAGGGACCGCAGGTCGGGCCGCGCCGTGGGCGCGATCGCCCGGAAGTACGCCTCCACCGGCGGCGTGACGGTGATCGGTGTCTGCCAGTTGCGCACGCGCTCCAAAGCGCGCACCAGACGATTGGGCGCGGTCTCCGGCCGCGGCGCCGAGCCGTGACCGGGCAGCCCACGGGCGATCACCTCCAGCCAGAAGGGCGCCTTCTCCGCGGCCGTGATTCCGTAGTACAACGTCCTTCCTGACGAGTCGGCCACGATGCTCCCGCCCTCGTTCAGCACGTACTCGGCGTTGCGCAGCGCGGCGCGGTGGTTCTTCGCCACGTCGCCCGCGCCCAGCACACCGCCGATCTCCTCGTCCGAGGTCGCCACGTACAGCACGTCGCGCTCGAGCGTGATCCCCTGGCGCTTGAGCGTGAGCAACGCCACGAGTTGTGCGATGCCAAGGCCCTTGGTGTCGATCGCACCGCGACCCCAGACATATCCGTCCTTCACCACGCCGCCGAACGGGTCGACCGACCAGTACTCGCGGCTCGCCCCCACCACATCCATATGATGGAGCAGGATGATGGGCCGCTTCCCGCCGCGTCCGGTGAGCCGCGCGATGAGATTCGCCTTTCCCGCGGCCGGCGTGAAAACCTCGACCGGAATCCCCTCGCGCTCGAGCATGCCCCGCAGGAATGTCGCGGCCGCGGGCTCGTTGCCTGGAGGGTTGGTGTTGTCGATCCGCAGGTAGTCGGCGAGCAGACGCGTGGCCTCGTCGCCGGCGACGGTCCAGTTCACCGCCGCCTGCGCCTCGGTACGCCGCGGAACAGGGGCGAGGGCAGCAAGACCCAGGCAGAGCATGGCGAGGGAGCGGAGCGATGAGGGCATCATGGCGGGTCGCGCGGTGAAGTGGGACGAGGTGGAAACCTGAGACTACCGACCGGTCGCGGCCGCCGCGGGACATGAGGCGGGCGGCCGTGGTTCCTCGAATGTGTCC
>DATIGO010000083.1:0-10152 GCA_035454665.1 Gemmatimonadaceae bacterium
CGACTGGTCGGCTGTGCGCACGAGGCTGCGACCTCATGCCGAGCGCGCGCGCTCCATCGGGGAACTGCGCGGTGCGGTGCGCGCGATGCTCGCCACGCTCGGACAGTCTCACTTCACGCTCTTCACACGCGGACTGCCAACGCGCGACCCGCTCGGAGATGCGCGCGCTGCCGACAGCGTCGCAGACGTGGGCCTGGACGTGCGCCTGATCGGCGACTCTCTGGTCGTGATGCGCGTCGAGCCGGTTGGCGGAGCCCGGGACGCGGGTGTGCGCTGCGGCTGGATTCTCGAGCGCATCGATACACTCTCGTTGAAGGTCTTCGTGGAGGCCCTCCATGCGGAGGAGAGCCGGTTGAGTGTAGAGCTCCGCGCGCGCAACCGCACGCTCCGACTTCTCGGAGGGCCGCCTGGGACGACGGTTGGTCTCACCCTGCGGGATGGAACGGGGACAGCTCACCCACTGACCGTTCAGCGCCGCCGGACCGCCGGCATCGCCGTACGGTTTGGCAACCTGCCGCTGGTGCACGCCCGGCTGGAGCACTCGCAGCGCCGCACGCCGCACGGCAGCACGGCGCAGCTGCTCCGCTTCAACACGTGGATGTTCCCGCTCATGCCCGGGATCGACTCGGCGCTCGATGCCGCCTCCGCGGATGGCATCGTGATCGACCTGCGCGGCAACGCGGGCGGCGTGCGCGAGATGATTATCGGCCTGGCACGCCATTTCGTGGATACCACGGTCACGCTCGGAACGATGCGGTTCCGCCACGCCGACGTACCTAACGTGGCAACCCCGCGCCGAACGACGAATGACGGCCGTCCGGCCCGCGTGCAGCGCGGACCGCTCGCGATCCTGGTCGACGAGCTGTCCGGCAGCGCCTCGGAGAACTTCGCCGGCTCGATGCAGGCCATCGGCCGCGCCCGGGTCTTCGGGGTCCGCACGGCGGGCGGCGTGCTCCCCGCCGCGACGACACCCCTCCCGAACGGCGACGTGCTGATGCATGCGGTCGCGGACTTCCTCACCGCGGCGGGTACTCGCCTCGAAGGTCGCGGCGTGATCCCCGACGAAGTCGTACCGCTGCGCCGCGAGGACCTGCTCGCCGGACGAGACGCGGTTCTCGAGGCGGCGCTGCGATGGATCGATGTCGCGAGACCGCAGCGATGACCGCGCCAATGCGTCCGGACGGTCACTTCCCCACCAGTCCACCTCACCCCGGAGCTTATCCATGAAGCACCGTCTGACCTCCCTGATGCATCCCACGCCGTCCTTGCTGCTGCTGATCACGGCCGCGAGCGTGAGCGCGCAGTCGACCGAGCTCCCTCCTGCCCGCGCCGTCGTGGACCGATACGTCGAGGCGATTGGTGGCCGCGCGGCGCTGCTCGCCCGGCCCGGAGCCTACAGCTTCGGCCGACTGGAGATCACGGGCCAGAACGTCACGGGGACCGTGGAGATGACGAGCGCTCCCCCGAACCGTCTCCTGAGCCGCGTCATGATTGCCGCGATCGGGGAGATCCGCAGCGGATACGATGGAGCCATCGGGTGGAGCCTGCACCCGGCGCTCGGCCCGCAACTCATGGACAGCGCAGGAGTCTCGGTGATGCGGCGTCTCGCCGAGTTCCACGCCGAACTGCATGACTCGACGTTCGTGACCCGCCTCGAGACGGTGGAACGCACGACGTTCGAGGGCCGGCAGTGCTACCGCGTGCACGTGACGTTCGCGGCCGGAGGCGAACACGAGGAGTTCTTCGACGTGGAAACCGGCCTGCTCGCGGGGAGCGAGGAGACCCGTAACACGCCGGTCGGCACGATCACGGTTCGTACCGTGCTGAGCGACTACCGCGTGTTCGGGAACCTTCTCGTCGCCACCCGCTTGCGGCAGCGCCCGGCACGAGGACCCGAGCAGGTGATCGTGACCGACAGCATCCGCTTCGCCCCTGTGCCCGCGGAGACATTCACCCCGCCGCCGGCGATTCTGGCGCTGATCCGTTCGCCGTAGCGGTACCGCGCCCAAGCGCCCTCATCACCGTGCGCCCCGCGGCAAACGCCCCCAGGAGCACATAGATGAAGTACGAGTAGAACCTCCACCAGATGAGCGACGCCGCCAGCAGACCCACCGGGATGATGTCGTCCATCACGGCCGTGAAGCCGAACTCGAGCGCGCCGCCGCCCGCGGGCGCCGGAATCAGCGCACCGCCGTACAGCAGCACGAGAGGCCACAGCACGAGCGACAGGAGGCTCACCTCTGCGCCATACGCGTAGATGATGATCGGGAGGATCGTCAGGCGACCCAGGATGTGCGCGACCGAACAGCCGAGCGAGAGCAGCATCACCGGCATCCGGGCGTGCCGCAGGGCCTCCACGCTCCCGCGCAGGTGCGCCAGCGCGCGCCGGATGCGGCGCCACACGCCGGCATGGACGCCGACCGCGCGCGCCCAGCGCGGCGGCGGCCCGATCACTCGGCGCCGCGCCAGCACGTACGCCAGCGCCCCGGCGCCGAGGACCACGGTCGCGTAGCCACCGACCATCGCGACGACTCCCGTGAGCGCGGTCGACGACTGCGCGATGAGCAGCAGCACCGCGGCGATGACCACGAGCGATACGAGCTCGACGAAGAGCTCCAGAAAGAGCACGAGCAGCGCGCGCGCGGCCGGCACCCCCGCCTCGCTCAGGACGAGAAACCGCGCGGGCTCGGCCCCCAGGCGCGAGGGCGTGATGGCCGATGCGAAATCGCCGCCGAGCGTGGCGCGGGCCGCCGTTCCGAACGCGAGCGGAATCCCGCAGGCGCGCGCGCTGAACGCGATCTTCGCGGAGCGCAGGGTGAGCTCGAACGTCACACCCGTCAGTGCCAGCACGTGCCCCCACCAGGGTAGCCCCAGCGGCGCCCCTCCTTCGGGCCAGCTCGAGGCGATGACGATGAGCGCCACCGTCAGCGCGACCGCGAACGAGAGCCCGGTGATGAACCAGCGAAGAGGGGTCACGAAGGGGTCGGAGCGGGCTCCAGGGGAGCGGGGAATCTAGCTGGTTGCTGGTTGCTGGTTGCTCGAGCTGGTTGCTGGTTGACGAGCATTGGCGCCCGAAGAGCCGCAGGCGAAGCTCGCCCCGAAGGGCGCCGGCGCCGACGGAAGGATCTGCTTCCGGTGTGCTGGTGACCGGATACGGGGTACGGTGAGCAGATTCCCTTGTCACTTCGCTCCTCGGGACGACAGGGCGGCGCGTACCTCCATGCCATAAGCAGCACCCCCCTCGACGGCATCCTACCTTGCGATGAAACTCCTGCCATGACCTCGGTGCCGGTCTCGCCCGTAGCGACGCCCCCTCCCCCTCCCCCGGATGAGGGGGACGGTGAGCTCGTCGCGCGTGCGCGGCGCGGCGACGTCGAGGCGTTCGAGGTGCTGTACCGGCGCACGTCGGGGCGGGTCTATGCGATCTGTCTCCGCATGAGCGGCGACGCCGAGCGGGCGAAGGAATTACTGCAGGATGTCTTCGTGCGAGTCTGGGAACGACTGGAAAGCTTCCGCGGAGAGGCGGCCTTCACCTCATGGCTGCACCGCCTCACGGTGAACGTCGTGCTGGCGCAGTCGCGCGCCGACCAGCGGCGCGGGAATCGCTTCGGCACGCTCCCGGATGATCCGGACGCCGGCCGCCTGAGCGACTCCGGCGGAGGCGCGGCGTCGATCGGACACCGGCTCGACCTGGAGTCGGCGATCGCGGCGCTCCCGCCGGGTGCCCGGAAGGTGTTCGTGCTGCACGATATCGAGGGATTCCGGCACGAGGAGATCGCGCGACTCACCGGAACCGCGGAAGGAACGGTCAGGGCGCAGTTGCACCGCGCCAGGAAACTGCTGATGGAGGCACTGGGCCGATGAACGAGCACCTCACATGGGAAGATCTCAACGATGTCGTGGACGACGTGCTCGCCCCGGACGATGCGATGCGCGCGCGTGCACATCTCGCATCCTGCGCGCACTGCAGCCATCGCCGGGCCGAGCTCGAGGTCACTCTGGCCGAGGTCGCACGCGCGGCGCGCGAGATCCCGCCGCCAGCGGAGGCATGGCCCGCGGTGCGCGCGGAGATCGAGAGCCGGAAGGTGGTACCGCTCGCCGGCATGCCCGCTCGGCGCGCGTCGATGGCGCGCTTCGCATCCGGGCGGCGCTGGACCCTGGTGGCGGCGGGAATCGTGCTCGTGGCTGCGAGCTCGTTCGTGACGGCGGTCGTGATGGACCGGACGCAGCCCGCCGCCCCGGCAACGGTTGCGGTGGACCCGGGGGCCACGATCACCGTCCCCGTCGCCGTGGTCGACGCCGAGCGCAGCTACCTCGCCTCGGTGCAGGAGCTGAGTGCGGCGCTGGAGGCCGCGCGCCCCCACCTTTCGGCGCAGACGATCGAGATCGTCGAGCGGAATCTCGCGCTCATCGACGCGGCCATCACCGAATCGCGTGCCGCGCTGCTGCGTGATCCGGGGAACCGCGTGTTGCTGGAAGTACTGGCCGGGACGTATCGACAGAAGCTCGAGCTCTTGCGCCGCGCGGCGCAACTCGCGACGAGCTGAGCGGAATCACCGGATCACGGGAAATCGATTCATGTCACGACTGTTCACCTGCCTTGCGATTGTGATGCTGCTCGCGTCTCCACTCGGGGCGCAGCAGCCCACGGAGCGCGTGGAGTTGCGCCGCGCGGCCGCCCGCGACATCTCGGTGCGGATCAGCGGTACGATCGGCACGCTGCGGATCATCGGTTCCCCGGCGGAAAGCCTGGTGGTCACCGGCACGATTCCGAGGGGAGCGCGCTTCGACGGTTTCGATGCCGGGAAGGGCCCGGAGCCGCTGCGTGGCGCCAAGATGTTCGTCGACGTGCCCGACGACCGCGTCCTCGCGTCCGGGACGCTGGAGATGCGTGTGCCCGCGGGAGCGCGCGTATGGGCGAAAGCGGGAATCGCGACGATCGAGGTGACCGGCCTAACGGGCGGGCTCGATCTCAACATCGTGGGTGGATCGATTCGCGTGGACGCGAGCCCGCGCGATCTGAACATCGAGTCGATGGACGGCACGGTGACCGTTAACGGCAACCCGTCGTGGCTCCGCGTGAAGACCGCGGCCGGGGACATCGTGATGAACGGCTCGAGTGAGGACGCCGCCTTCACGTCGGTGAGCGGAACGACACGGGTAGGCGGTGGACGGTTCGACCGGGCGCGCCTGGAGTCCGTAACGGGGGCGATCGAGTTCTCCGGGACGCCGGTGCGCGGCGGGTCGCTCACTTTCGATTCGCACTCCGGGGGGATCACGCTGCGGCTCGATCCTGGCGCGGGGGGGGAGATCGAGGCGACGAGCATTGCCGGCACGATCGAGAATCAGCTCACTCGGCAGCGTCCTGGCACCGGGAGGGACGGACGTGGTCAGGAGCTCAGCACGGTGATCGGGGGCGGGGGGGCGCACATCGTGGTGCGGACGTTCAAGGGGGTGGTGAGGCTGGAGACGAGGTAGGGGCTGGTTGCTGGTTGCTGATAGCTGGAGCTGGTTGCTGAGTGGGGTAGGGGGTCGCAACTTGCTTAAACCATTGTCAATACGGAGTTTAGGGGCAGAGATTGTGCTGGCGTGCGGGGGCATGTAAACTACGTGACGATGTTTACGTGACGTCTTTTTCGTCACGCTATCCTCGTCATGGGCCGGTCCGCCAGTGGACGATCAGACCATCCGGAATCCCTTTCAGTACGGACGCGAGCTGGACCTCTGGGAGCTCGTCGACCGGGACGCAGAACTGGCTGAGATCGCCTCGACCATCCGCAATCGTGGGAAGCTCTTCCTGGTGGGGCCGAGGCGGTTCGGGAAGACGTCGCTGCTCGTGGCGGCGGCCCAGGAGGCGGAGCGGCAGGGGGTCATCGTCCTCCGGTTCGACGCGGAGAAGTACGAGACGCTCCCCCTGCTCGCCCAGGCGCTGCTCACAGGCGCGGCACGCGCGCTCAAGGGCCCGGTCGAGCGCACGCTTCAGGCGATCACCGAGGTCGCCGCGCGGCTCCGGCCGCGCTTTTCCGTCGATCCGCAGGGGAGCATTTCCGTGGGGCTCGAGCCGGGCGGACAGGCAGATCTTCCCGTGCTGACCGATGCGCTGGATGCGATCGATGCGCTCGCGGGGCGGTCCGGACGCGAGACCGCGGTCATGCTCGACGAGGTGCAGCAGATCGTGGTGGACGGTGGCCCGACCGCGGAGAAGCAGCTGCGCGCCACGATCCAGCAGCACCGACGGGTGAGCTATATCCTGGCCGGATCGGCGGTCCGCCTCCTGAGCGCGATGACGAGCGACGTGAACCGTCCGTTCTATCGGCTGGGGGCGCGGCTGTTCCTCGGACCGCTGCCGCGGGACCAGTTTCGCGAGTTCCTGCAACACGGATTCGATCGCGGCGAGATGCAGGTGGAGCCGGGCGCGCTCGAGCACATCCTCGATCTGTGTGACGACGTGCCGTACAACGTCCAGCGGCTGGCGCACGAGGCCTGGGAGCTGCTCAGGGCGGGCGAGGCGCGCGCGCTCACTCCGGACGTGGTGCGGAACAGCGCGGCGCGCATCGTCAGGCGCGAGGATCCCGCCTACACGCAGATCTGGACGCAGCTCTCGCGGAATCAGAAGAAGGCGCTCAAGGCCGTGATCACGCACGGCGGCCAGCGGCTGCAGTCGGCCGCGGTGTCCGCGGAGCTCGGGATCTCCACGTCGAGCATGCAGGCGGCGCTGCGTGCGCTGGAAGACGTGCACCTGATCCGGACGCTCGAGGAGCGCGGAACGGTCGCGTACCGGCCGGTGGACCCCTTTCTCGCGGTGTGGCTGGAGTACGCCCAAGGCGCACCATGACGGCGACGGCGACGGCGACGGCGGCGGCGACGGCAGACGGTGACGGGTAGCGGATAACGCGTAACCGAGCCAGTGCCGCCCGCAAACTTCCTACGACCCGACCGCGTGCGACCCCCCGCACCGGATCGCCTGCATCGACCCGGCACCGGCGGACCACTCAGCAACCAGCTCCAGCCATCAGCAACCAGCAACCAGCCAGCAACCCCCCCTCCCCTACCGCCCGATCCTTATCCCCACCGTCATCGTCCGCCCGGCCGTGATCTGCAGGTTGTCACGCTCGTTCCGCTGCTGATTCGTGATGTTGTCGATCCGCCCGAACCACCGCACCTCGCTCGCGAGCGTCTGTGAGAGCGACAGGAAGGGCCGGAGCAGCGGGGCGTACTCGCGCAGGTACGACCGGATCGGCGGCGCGCTGCTCCCGGTGGTGGATTCGTCACGCACGAATTCCTGCCAGTCGTAGCCGGTCCACTCGCCGATATACGTGCTGCCTAACGTTACCTCTGCCCGGCCGAGCGTCCAGCTCACCCAGCCCTGGCCCGACGCCACCGGGACCTCCGGCACGCGGTCACCCACCTTGAGCTCGCCCGAGTAGGTGCTCGACAGCGCGAGCACGCGGCTGTCGGTGAAGCCGAAGCCCAGGCCGGCACGCAGCGCGCCGTAGCGCGCGCTCCCCTCGACCTCGATCCCGCGATTCGAGATCCGCCCCACATTCTGATACTGAATGGCGCGGGTGGTGCTGCGGTCGAGGATGACCTGCTGGATGAGTCCATTGGCGTCCTGCGTGTAGCCGGTCATCGCGATCGAGGCGCGATCGCCCACATACAGCTCCACGCCGCCCTCCACGCCGGACTGCGATTCGGGCTCCAGCGCCGGGTTCTCCACCTGCGTGTACGTCAGGGTCGTGAGGGCCTTGCGGGCGCTCGGCGCGGGCGGGCGGATCCCGCGGCCGTAGGCGCTGCGCAGCTTGAGCGTGGCCGCGCCGATGTCACGGGTCCACGCGGCGCCGAGCATCGGGGACCACGCCGTCCCGGTCTCGTCGCCGAAGCTGCTGTTCCGGTCCCCGCGGAGTCCGGCGGTCAGGAACAGGGCACGGCCCACGTCGATCTTGAACTGGCCGAAGACGCCGGTGTTGCTGACGTCGTCGCGGTACAGCGCCGAGAGCTCGGTCCCCAGCCCGCCGCTCACCGCGAAGGTGCCGAGCCGCTCGCGCACGGCCTCGGTGCGATCGGCGCCTAACGTGAGCGTGCCCGCGGTCGTGCCGCGCGCGAACAGCCGGAGCCCGGTGCTGTAGCGGAACGAGAGCTTGCTCACGCGTTCACGCGTGGCGCCCAGCAGGGCGTCGGCCACGGTGGCCGGCTCGCGCTGCGGCGGGATCGCGCCGGCGTGGCGGTCCAGCCCCACGACCAGCGTGTGCCGCATCGCCTCGGAGGGGCGCGCCTCGAGCGTGAGGCCGAACGTCTCGTTCTCGATCCGCTGGTCGTCCGGCACCGGACGGACCGCCTGGAGCTCGGTGTTCGACGTGTCGGTGAATCCGAGCAGCGGGTTGGACGGGGCGCTGAAGCGCACGTCGGCGTAGCGCAGCATGCCCTCGACGCGCAGCCAGCCGGCGAGATGCCGGGCCGCCCCGTAGAGACCGCGATACCCCGAGCTGCCCTCGGGCACGATCTCCCCCGTGGACGCCCACGTCCCGCCGATACCTAACGACGTCAGGCCGCCGCCGGTCGAAACCATGGCCGAGTGGCGCTGCGACCCGCTCGGCCCCTCCACGTACCGGCTCTCCACCAGACCCGCCGAGAGCATCGCGTCCACCTGCGGGCGCCAGTGCATCGCCGGGCTGCCGCGCCGCGTCACCACGTGCACCACGCCGCTGATCGCGTCGGAGCCGTACAGCGCCGATCCCTGCGGGCCGCGGATCACCTCGATGCGCTCGATGCTGTACGGATCGATCGCGAAGAGCAGATACGGGCTCGCGAGCTCCACGCCGTCGACGTACGTCTTGAGATAGTTGGCCGTGAACGAGCTCGACCCGCGCACCGAGCCGAGCTGCGCGAACGGACCCGAAATGCCGAGGTCCCACGCCACCACGCCCGGGATCCCGACCCGCAGCAGGTCTTCCATGGATGCGGGACCCATCGCCGCGATCTGGCTCGCGGTCAACACGGTCACCGCGCTGGAAAGCTCGCGCTCGGGCGCCCCCGACGCCGGCGTCCCCATCACGAGCACACGGTCCATGATCTGCGTGCGCACCGGCGCCCGCTCGCGCACGTGCGGCACCCCGTCGCCGTTCGCGGTCGCCGTGTCCTCGACCGGGAGCTGCGCATCCATGGGACCGCGCACGAGCACCACGTAGCCCGAGGGAGTCACGACGTAGTCGATCCCGGTGCCGCGGAGCAGTTCGCGCAGGACGTCGCCCGCGGTGGCGAGCGTGCGCGCAACCGAGACCCGCCGTGCGACGGGAACCACGTCGCTGCTGTACGAGAGACGGAGATCGCACTCGCGTGCCAGGACCCGGAGCGCGGTCTCGAGCGTGGCGTCCGTCAGGTGGAGCGTGACGAGACGCCCCAGCACGTCACCCGAACGCGATCCGCGGGATGTCGCGCCGCTGTCGGTGAGCGCGACCGCGCGCGGGCGCTGCGCGTGCACCGGGGTGAAGACGCCCCCCGTCGTCGCCGCCAGGATGGCGAGGATGCCCCGGTGCAGGTGCCGGTAGACGCGCCGGGACCCGGCCGGCATCACGCACCCGCCTCGACTCGGCCCGACGCGCGCGCGGGCACGAGCGACCTGCCGACTCCAGATCCCGGCGAGAAGGTGACGAGGCGGCCCTGCCGCTCGATGACCAGCTGGGGCAGTGCGAGATCGATCGCGCGGAGCCCTTCGTCGAGCGAATCGGCCTGCAGTGACCCGTTGTACCGAAGACCCGCCACCGCCTCGCTCGTGACGCGAACCTCGACGTCGTACCACCGCTCGATCTCTCGCGCGATCTCGGCGACCGTGGCGTTGTCGAAGTAGATCTCGCCCGTGGTCCAGGTCACGAGTCGCTCGACGTTCTGATCGTGCAGAACCACCGGCGTTCCTCCGTCGGTCGCACCAATCCGCGCCACATCGCGCGGACGCAGCAACGCGACACGGTCGGCCCCCTGCGCGCTCCGCACGGCCACCGCTCCTTCGACTACCGCGACGCGAACCACGCTGTCGCCCGGGTAGGCACGCACGTCGAACTCGGTACCCAGGTCTTCCGCGAGCGTTCCTGCGGCGTGCACGACGAACGGACGCGCCGAATCGTGTGTCACGCGGAAGTACGCCTGGCCCTCGAGATA
>DATIGO010000084.1:0-2185 GCA_035454665.1 Gemmatimonadaceae bacterium
GCGGAGTCGAGGCGCAGAGTGCTCGCCGTGCCCAGCACGACTCGCGAACCATCGGGAAGATCGATCGTGCGCCGCTCCCCCACCGAGGTGTTGACCTCGACGCTGGCGGCCAGCGCGGCGACCTCGGGCTCGGCGCGCGTGCTGGAGGAGACGCGCTCCCAGACGAGCGCCACGCCCGCGACCAGCACCGCCGCCGCGGCGAGTGGGACGAGACGACCGGGCAGCCAGCGCGAGCGGCGGGAGTGAATCGGTATCACAGGAACGGCCGGCCGGTCAGCCCGCGGTTCCGGATCAGCCAGCCGGGGCCTCACGCTCGACCAGGCGGCGTCGACATCCCAGCGCTCCGGCGACCGCGCCGCCCCCCAGCGTCCCACCAGCGAGTCGAGGAGCCGGCGGTTTTCCGGGCTGGACGAGACCCAGTGCTCGACCGCCCCCCGCTCAGCGGCGGTGGCTTCGCCCGACACGTACCGGGCAAGTCGCTCCCAGTCGATCTCGTCTGACATCAGGTAAGTTGGCTGGACGATTGCGCTTTCTTCACGCCGGAAGAGACACCCGCCGTGGTCCCGGTCCCCTACTGTAATGTGGCGCGGCGGGAGGGGCGAGACGCGGAACGGTGGCGCGTCCTACCGGCCTGGAGGTGTTTGTCCGGGGGCCCCGCGCTTGTACCGTTCCGGGTCCTCTGTTCGTACCGCGTCAACGACCTCGTGACGACACCCCCGACACCTACCGACGGCGAGCTCCTGCAGCGGATCCGCGCGGGCGACGAGCGCGCGCTCGAGATCGTGTTCCGCACGCACTATTCGGGGATGGCCTCATTCGTTCAGCGGTTCGTGCGAACGCCCGACGTGGCCGAAGAGCTCGTGCAGGATCTCTTCCTCAAGCTCTGGACGAAGCGGGAGCAGCTGTCCGACATCGAGACCTTTCGCACCTATCTGTACCGGGCCGCGCGGAATCAGGCGCTGAACTGGCTCCGCCGCCAGAAGCTCGAGCGGCGCTGGCAGGAGGAGCACGCGGGCGACGAGGAAGCGACGACGGCGCAAACGGCCGATGAGGATGCCTCGGAGCACGAGGTGGCGGTCGCCGTACGCGCCGCGATCGACCGACTTCCGCCTCGCTGCCGGGAGGTCTTTCTCCTGAGCCGTGACGGAGGTCTCACGTACCTGGAGATCGCCCGCACGCTGGACATTTCGGTGAAGACGGTCGAGACGCAGATGGGCCGCGCGCTGAAGTCGCTCAGAACAGCCCTCCAGCGCTACCGATCCTCTTGATTCAGGATCCGTCACGCGTCAGGCGTCACCCGTCACTGCCCACCGGGCGTAGGGGCCGGTGCCATCCGCGGGTGTCAGTTCGGCGGAGTGGGCACGGAGAGAGGACCTCATGTCATTGAATCACTTCAGGTTGGTCTTAGCCGCCCTCGCGGCGGTGATGCTCGGGGCGTGTGTGGATTCACCCAGCGCGCCGGCGTCGCCGGCGTTGGAGAACACCCTTGCGGTGAACTTCGACGCCCTCGCCGACGAGCAAACGGCCGCAGGAGACGTCGAGCGCGCCGAGGAGTTGCGCTGGGCCGCGCTGGCCATCCGCCTTGGCGTACGGCCGACGGTTTTTCACGTGACCAATGCCGGCGTGAACGAGGAGTACAACGCCTTCGTGCACGCGGCGCGGTGGGCGCAGGCGACGGACGCGCTGCGACCGGTGTCGCACCGCAGCCTCGTGGCATGGCGTCGAACCGACGAGCTGCTCCAGGTCATCCTGGTGAGCCTGCGGAGCGACTCGGCGCCGGTGCTGCACCCGTACAGCCTCCGGCTGTCGGGCCCAGAGACGGACACTTCGCCTGTCCTCGGCGCGCGCGCCGCGTACTTCGAGCGGTCGCCGCAGGGTAGTGCATGGCTGGGCGTGGGCGGCTGGGCGAAGATCGCCCCGAAGTCGGTGGGTGGTGTGTGCACGCCGCCGGTCACGCAGTCCGTGAGCGCGCCCGATGGGGTGACGTGCCAGCTCGCGCGATACGCGGTGGAGTTTCAGATCGAATTCGCGCAGACGCGGAGCTACAGCTCCCGACTGATGGATCCCAGCCCGCCGACCCGGCGGATCACCGCGGCCGAGCAGGACGTGGCGGGTGTGCTTCTGACGTTCTACTGCGCACAGCCGCTGAGCGATCGGGGCTGCTGAAGAACAAGAAATGGGAACA
>DATIGO010000085.1:0-5178 GCA_035454665.1 Gemmatimonadaceae bacterium
GGTTGGCCAGCCGCGCGGCGAGCAGCGCGGCGAGCACATTCCCCACGGCACCTAACGAGTACGCCACCGGCCCGCCGGTCGCGTACTCGATAAGGACCGCCGCGATCAGGACACCCGGCCACAGGCGATAGCCGAACAGCAGGAAGGCGGCCACGGCGACGCCGGTCGCCGGCCACACGGCGGTCACTTTCGGGTAGACGTGCGGAAAGTACGCGAGTCCGACCCACCCCGTCGTGAAGTACAGCGCCGCCACTTCCGCGTGGAGCGTCGCCCGCCGCCATGCCCGCATGACGTCCTGCCCTCCCCGTCGACGGGCTCATCCGGGCCTGAACGGCGACGCGGGCCAGTGGGAGCAGGGTGCCGGCAGGCGGATCGGCCGCGACGTCTCAACCTGTGGATTCCGGGACGCGTTGGCCAGTGGGACTTGTGTGGTGTGGCGCCGCCACGCTCCGCGCGGTACGGTCCGGGGTCCGACGGGCCCGCGACGCTGTGGCGCCTACCAGCCGTCAGCCGAGACGTAGGCGTCGATCACCGCGCGCTCGCCTTCACGGCCACCGCGTGCGTTGCCGTGCTCCATTCCCACGATGCCGGCGTAACCCCGGCCGTGGATGTGCCGGAAGACGTTCCGATAATTGATCTCACCGGTGCCGGGTTCTCGTCGTCCGGGGTTGTCCCCGACCTGGAAGTAGGCGATCTCGTCCCATGCAGCGTCGATGTTGGGGATCAGGTTCCCCTCGGTGATCTGCTGGTGGTAGGCGTCGTAGAGGATCTTGCAGGACGGGCTCGCCACCGCCTTGCAGAGGAGATACGCCTGCGGCGTTTCCGTCAGGAATTGTCCCGGGTGATCTCGCAGCGTGTTGAGCGGCTCCAGCACCATCACGAGCCCGTGCGGTTCGAGAATCGCTGCCGCGCGCTTCAGCGCCTCCACCACGCTCGCGGCCTGGAACTGCCGGTCCCTCCGCGGATCGACGTGTCCGGGAACCACGGTCATCCACCTCGCGTTCACGCGCTTCGCCACCTCGACCGACTCGCGCACCTCCTGAAGGAACGCCTCACGCTTCGCGACGTCACCCCCCGCGAGGTTCGCTTCGCTCCAGCCGATGGTGTGCGCGACGAAGACGCCCATCTGCAGGTTCAGGCGCTGCATCACCTGCGCGATACGCTCCTGCTCGGCAACCGGGCGACGCTTCATGTTGTTGTCCTCGAGCGCCGTGAACCCCTCCGCGGCCATGAACTCGAGCTGCCCCACCACCTCCTCGCCCGCGTGCTGCCGGAACATGCCGAAATGCGGGGCATAGCGCAGCCGGAAGCGGCGCGCGCCGGACGCGGCCTGCGCGCCTAACGGCCTACCGTCACCCACGACCAGCGCGGCGCCGGTCACCGCCGTGGCCCGGACGAAGTCGCGGCGGTCCATGGGCACGGCGGCGTCAACCGGCGAGACCGGCCGGGATGGTCCGGGCGGGGTCATGCCTCGTTCCAGGTCCGCGCCAGCTTCGTCCTCCCGGGCATGGGCACCGGTGGCACCTCGAGGGGACCGAAGCCGAGGCGCGGCGGCGCGAGTTCCTGCGGTGCGTTCAGGAGATCGTCCCACGTGACGACCTGACCCGTATACGCCGCCTCACGCCCCATGATCGCGGTGAGCGTGCTCTCGGCCACCTGGCGTCCTTCGTTCAGCGGCTGGCCGGAGCGGATGCTGGCGAGGAGATCCACGTGCTCCTGCACGTACGGGTTCTTCTTCTCCCCGTCGTACGTCCACGACACCGCGCCCTGGATCGAGCTGCTCGCGTCGGTGGAGCCGCGCGTGCCGACGAACCGCTCCCCGATGTGGTTCGCCGTGCCGTCGATCTGGCGGCACATGCTCAACACGCGCGCGCCGTCCGGGTACTCGAAGTCGACGGCGAAATGATCGAAGATGTGGCCGTATGCCGCATCGGTGCGCCACTGTCGTCCGCCCACGCCGACCGCCCGGACCGGATGAGCACCGAGCGCCCAGTTGGCCACATCCAGATTGTGGATGTGCTGCTCCACGATGTGGTCACCGGAAAGCCAGGTGAAATAGAGCCAGTTCCGGATCTGCCACTCCGCGTCGGACCATGAGGGCTGCCGCGCGGCGTTCCACAGGCCTCCCTGATTCCAGTAGACCTGCCCGCTCACGATGTCGCCGATGGCGCCGTCGTGCACCCGCCGCATGGTGGCCACATAGGCGGGATCGTGCCGGCGCTGCGTACCGGCCACGATGGCCAGGTTCCTCGCGCGAGCCGCGTCGGCGGAGGCAATGACCGATCGCACTCCGGCGGGGTCCACGGCGACCGGCTTCTCCATGAACACGTGCTTTCCCGCCTCGACGGCCGCCGCCAGGTGCGCCGGCCGGAACCCGGGCGGCGTGGCGAGGATGACGAGGTCGATGTCCGCGGCAAGCACCTTCGTATATGCGTCGAAGCCGCTGAACGACGCCTCCGGCGGCACCTGGTACTTCTTCGCGAAGTCCGCGTCCTCGCTCGCCACGCGAGCCAGGTTCGTCCGGCAGCGCTCGAGCCGGTCGGGAAAGAGGTCGCCCATGGCCACCAGCACCACGTCGTCGCCGGCCCTGAGGCAGTCGCGCGCGGCGCCGGTGCCGCGGCCTCCACACCCCACCAGCCCCACGCGCAACGCGTCGGCGCGGTGCTTCGAGGTCGCCGCCCGCAGCGTCCCGGGGAGAGCGAGCCCTGCGGTGGCGACCGCCGTCGCGGTCACGAATTGCCGCCGGGACACCGCGCCGCGTGCTGTGTCGTTCATCCAGGCCTCCGTCCGCGCTGCGGAAAGGTGGTGAAAGTCACCAGGGTGAGCCGAGGTCACGGCTCCCGCACGAGGCGGAAGCCCGCGAAGGGCGCGTCCGAGAGCCACCACCGACTCTGGGGGATCTGCGGATCACGCTCGTTCCATGTATCGTCCTGTACGGCGCGCGCGGTCGGTCCGACCCGTGCCGGGGCGTCCCGGAAGGAGCCACCGCGCAGCACCGGCCGAGAGCCGCCGCCCGTTACCCATTCCGCCGCGTTGCCGAAGAGATCGTGAAGTCCAAGGGCATCCCGCTGCTTTTCTCCCACCCGATGCGTTCGCCCGCCGCCGTTCCCGGCGTGCCAAGCCACGGCATCGCGGGTGTCCGGTGCGAGCGAATCTCCCGGCGCCGCCAGCCGCGCCACACGCAGCCACTCCGCCTCCGTTGGGAGACGATACCGCTTTCCCGTCCGTGCCGACAGCCATTCGCAGAAGGCCGCGGCGGCGGTGTGCGCGACGCTGATCACCGGAAAACCCGCGTGGCCCCAGCCGTAGTCCGGCGCCCCGTACGGTCGCGTCGGCCGCGCCACGGCGTCGGCGCTGATTCGCGGCTCGGCGGAGTCGGGGCGCGAAAGGGCGAACGCGTCGTACATGTCCCACGTGACTTCCGTGCGACCGACCCAGAATGGCTCTCCCGGGATCTCTACCATCTCGAAGCGTACGAGCGTGCCCGGGATGGAGTCGACCGAGACCGATTGTCCCCGCGCAATCCCGGCGCCCGCGGTGAGCAGCGTGCCCGCGAGGGCCAGCGCTCGGCGAAGCCGTCGCGCCGTCGGCGCCGTTCGGACTGGTGCGGCAGATGAGCGGCTCACGCCCGGTCCTGATGACAGTCGCCGGTGCGCTGCTGACCGCGAGCGCAACTGTTCTCCCCGCGCAGGTGCGCTCCGAGTTCACGGAAGTGCACATGGGCGTGCCGGTGCGGATCGTGGTGCATGCGGTCGACGACTCCGTGGCCAGGGAGGCCGCGCGCGCGGCGTATGCGCGCATCGCCGACCTCGAGGACAAGATGAGCGATTACCGTGCAGAGAGCGAGGTGCGCCGTCTCGCGGGGCGCAGCGCGGAGTGGCGCACGGTGAGCGCGGAGCTGTTCGCGGTGCTGGCGCGCGCGCTCGAGGTGGCCCGCGCGAGCGACGGCGCCTTCGACCCGACGGTGGGCCCGCTGGTGGCGCTCTGGCGGCAGACGCGTCGTGACGGTCGCCTTCCGTCGGACGCGGCGCTACAGCGCGCCCGTGCCCGCGTGGACTGGCGACTGGTCGCGCTGGATACGAGTCGCCGCGCCGTCCGATTCGCGGCGGACAGCATGCGCCTCGATCTGGGCGGCATTGCCAAGGGATACATCATCCAGGAGGGGCTCGAGGCCATGCGGCGACACGGCGTGCCGAGCGCGCTGGTAGCGGCCGGCGGCGATATCGTCGTCGGCGATGCGCCTCCCGGTCGCCGCGGCTGGACCGTGACGATCGCCGGTCGCGACACCGTGCTCACCGGCGTCGCCGTTGCCACCTCCGGCCCCACGGAACAGTTCGTCGAGATCGGCGGGGTCCGGTACTCGCACGTGATCGACACGCGCACCGGGCTGGGTGCCGTCTACACGGAACGCGCGTTGGTGGTCACGGTGATCGCGAGCGACGGGGCGACGGCGGACGCGGTGGCGACGGCGGCGAGCATTCCCGGGCGTACGCCCGGCCGGCGGCTGCGGGAGCTCACTGGCGTGCGCCGCATTGTCCTGACCCACGTCCAACTCCCCGCGTCTCGCGAGCAGCCCGGAACACCGCGGAGTCCCGACAGGAGGCGCGACCGATGAACCGACTGGAAGACACGCATGGGCCATCGAGCTCGAGATGCTGCTGCTGCTCGGCGGCCTGGCAATCGCACGCCTCGGAAGCGGGCGGTTCGCGCTGTCGCGGGGGCGCGGCCGGTGGGACTGACGCCTTGGACCGTGCAACGGTCCGGCGGCGGGGTCAGGGCCCGACGGTGATGGTGCTCCAGCCGGACCAGTGGTCACCGAAGCCGACACGGACCGAATACGTACCGGGGACAAGCCCGGCGGGGTTCTCGGTTCCGGCCAATTGGAAGTCGAAGACGTATCGCTTGCTCGCGCCGGCCGGGAAGTAGGTCACGAGGTCGTCCACCACGCGGACGCTGCGGCGGTAGGCTACGAGTGGGCCGACGATGTCGAACGCGAAGCCGCGATCGCTGCCGGCCACCGACGGCGGCAGGTCGATCACGACCGCGGTGGACCTTCCGTTCTTCGCCTCAACGGTGAGCGTGAACCAGCCGTCGTCCGTGTCGGAAGTCGGCCTGACGGGAGCGACCCTCAGGTTCACCGACAGCGCCGTGGGGAGTACGTGCGGTACGGTAGGGCTG
>DATIGO010000086.1:0-8795 GCA_035454665.1 Gemmatimonadaceae bacterium
CAAACTCGCCGAAAGGCGACGACGCAGAGCCACGGAGCTTCGGCGGTCCCCGTGACCGCCATGCCAGCCGAGCCGCCAGCGAGACCCCCGCGAGGGGTGATCGCTGGCGGCTTTCTTCGTGGCCCCTGTGCTGGGCAGCAGAGGATCACCGATGTCGTACACGTTGCGTATTCCGGGGGCCGACGGCCGCCCGGTAGCGATCAATCCTGCCTTCGCCCGCGTCTTCGCCGGCGAATCAGGGCCCGCGCCCCGCGCGGTCTCCGCGCCTGACGATCGACGGCGCCTCGCTCGCTCCGCGACATCCTGATCCCGACCGGCACGGCATCCCGCTGTGGTGCGCCGTCGCGTGCGCCGGGCCGTGGGACCGCCGTAGCCATCCGCCTCGCCTTATTGCTTCTGGAGGAGTCCCATGGCTCGCAGCTTTGCCGTCTCGGGACGGCTGCACGTCCTTGCCGCACTCGCGCTGCTCACGGCAGCGGGTACGGCCTGCTCTGACGACGAGATCACATCGCCTGATGCCGCCGCCGCCCTGACCGGCGGCGCCGGGCACGTGCTGGTCGGCGCAGGCAACATCGCCCGATGCGACATGTCGATCGACGAAGCCACGGCGCGACTACTCGATGCCATCCCCGGCACCGTCTTCACGGCGGGTGACAACACCTACGACTCCGGCACGCTCACGGATATCTCGACGTGCTTCGGCGCCTCGTGGGGGCGGCACAAGTCGCGCATCCGTCCCTCCGCCGGCGACCGCGAGTTCTCGGTTTCGGGCGCGTCCGGATACTTCGGTTACTTCGGCGCCGCCGCCGGCCCCACTGGCAAGGGCTATTACAGCTACGATCTGGGTGATTGGCACGTCGTGGTGCTGAACAGCAGCATCGCAACGTCGGCCGGATCGGCGCAGGAGCAGTGGCTCAGGGCCGACCTGGCCGCGAGCACGAAGCCGTGCACCATCGCCTACTGGCACTATCCGCGCTTCAGCTCCTTCAGCACGCACACCCGCGCGTCGGTCAAGCCGCTCTGGGACGCGCTGTACGCGGCCGGCGCCGAGATCGTGGTGAACGGCCACTATCGCTTCTACGAGCGTTACGCGCCGCAGTCGCCGACGGGCCAGGCCGATCCCAAGGGCATCCGGCAGTTCATCGTGGGAACGGGCGGGACCGGACAGAACCCGTTCGACACGGTCATGCCCAATAGCGAGGTCCGGAAGACCGGGATCTTCGGAGTGCTCAAGCTCACGCTGGGAAGCGGTACGTACGCGTGGGAGTTCGTCCCCGTGGCGGGGCAGACCTTCACGGACCAGGGCACGGGGACGTGCAACGGGGCCGCCTCCACGACCTCGAATGCGTCGAGCTCGGTGGCCCTCACCCCGTCCAGCATCGCTCTTGCGGTGGGCACCACGGCACAGCTCACGGCGGTGACGAAGGATGCCTCCGGGAACGTCGTTCAGGGCGGGACGATGGGCTTCAAGAGCCTCAACACGAGCGTGGCGACGGTGTCGGCCTCGGGTGTCGTGACCGGGATCGCGATCGGTGTGACGTACGTGGTCGCCACGAGCGGCGGGGCGTCGGACACGACGACGGTCACGGTGACACCGTCGGCGACGCGGGCGGGCTACTATGTCTCGCCGAGCGGCTCGTCGGCGAATGACGGGAGCTACAGCCGGCCGTGGAACCTGACGACGGCGCTGGCGGGCGCCGGCGGTCGCGTGCAGCCGGGTGACACGGTCTGGGTGCGGGGTGGCACGTACAAGGGGAACTTCCGGAGCACCGTGGCCGGTCGCTCGGGCGCGTCTGTGGTCATCCGCGCGTACCCGGGCGAGCGCGCGATCCTCGACGGCAACACGGGGACCACGTCGAGCGCGATCACCGTGAGCGGTCCGTACACGGTGCTGTGGGGTCTCGAGGTCGTCAACTCGAGCACCACGCGGAGCTTCTCGACGACGTCCAGCCACAGTCGCCAGAACGGTGTGGTGAACTACGCCTCCAACACGAAGTACGTGAACCTCGTGGTCCACGACGCGGGTGTGGCATTCTACACCGAGCCGATGTACACGAACGTGGAAATCGTCGGGGGCATCTTCTACAACAACGGCTGGCAGTCGCCGACCCGCGGCCATGGCCACGCGCTCTATCTCAAGAGCAATACGGGGCCGGTGATCGTGCGCGACAACGTGATGTTCAACCAGTACGGCTACGGCGTGCACGTCTATTCGAACGCCGGGTCCGGGATGCTCAACAACATCCAGCTCGAGGGCAACGTGGCGTTCAACAACGGCACGCTCTCGTCGAACTCGACGTCGCCCAACATTCTCATCGGTGGTGAGGCCACCGCGACCGCCAACGTGCTGCGGAACAACTTCACCTACTTCACACCGGGCACCGGCACGACGAACGTGCGGGTGGGCTACAGCACGGTGCGCAACGGGTCGGTGCAGTTGAACGGCAACTACTTCGTGGGCGGTGCGCCGGTGCTCGACTTCGGGTACTGGAGCTCGACGTCCGTGAGCGGCAACACCTTCGTGGGTCCGTCGCGCGTGGTGCATCTGAACGATGCGTCGACGAGCGGGAAGAGCTGGAGCGGCAACCTGCACCAGCGCGATCCGCTCACGACCTCGTGGCGGTACGGCGGCCAGACGTACACGTTCGCGGCGTGGAAGACGGCGACGCGCCTCGCCGCGACGGACCAGGCGGCCTCCGGCCTGCCTGCCGCGACGCGGGTCTTCGTGCGCCAGAATCCGTACGAGACCGGGCGGGCGATGGTCGTCGTGTACAACTGGGGCCAGCTCGGCGCGGTGTCCGCCAACCTGTCGGGGATCCTGAACGTGGGCGACCGGTACGTGGTGCGCAGCGTGCAGAACTTCCACGGCGCGCCGGTCGCCAGCGGCACGTACGGCGGCGGCTCGGTCTCGATTCCGGTGAACCCGCAGACCGCGCCGGCGGCGATCGGCGGCACGACGCGGGCGCCGTCGACGGGCCGCAGCTTCGACGTCTTCATCGTGACGCGCGGCTGAGTGCCCCGACGTGGGGTGACCCCGTGACCGGAGCCGACCCCACGTCGTCCCGCGCCCGCCGGACCTAACGCTTCCAGGTGCTCTCCCGACCTGCCGCGTTAGGCCCGGCAGCGCTCACGGGCGTTCTCCGCGGAGCCGCGGACGCTCCGGAGGCCGACGCGGCGGGCGACCCGGAGCCGGCGGCATCCGGAACACCCGCCGCCCCGGCGATGCCCGGAGCCCCGGCGGGCGAGGTGATGTGCGCCACGTACATCCGATACAGCGGACCGAGCCCGCGCCGCACCACCGCCTTGAGCCCCCGCAGGAGCTGCGCGCGCCGCCATCCCCGGAACTGCGCCAGCTGCTCGATCGCCTGCGGCGCCATCCCCGCCTTGAGGCAGACGCGGCCGATGATCCAGCAGTCCCCGAGCCGCTGCGGCGTGAACCAGGGCTCCGACGTGAACAGAAAGCGGAAACCCGCCTCGCTCGCGGTGTCCAGCACGTACCCCGACAGGTCACCGCCCGGAACCGACGCGGCGAGGCAGGGCTCGCCGAGGATGTCCTCGAGGATCGCCGAGCTGTCGCGCCACTCTGCCAGCATCCGCCCCCGCGGCTGGTCGCGGAAGATGTCCGGATGCGTGTGCGAGTGGCTGCCGATGACGTGCCCGCAGCTCCGCAGCCAGCGGATCTCGTACGCGTCCAGAAAGGTGCGCTCGCCGATCCGGCTCGTGACCACGAAGAAGTGCGCGAGCCAGCCGCGGCGCGAGAGCTCCTCGGCCACGTCGAGCGCGCTCTTCCCGCCGTCGTCGAACGTGAGCAGCAGGTGGCGCCCCAGGCGATCGAAATCCAGCTCGTAGACGAGGCGCGGCGTCAGGGAGCGTGCTGCAATTCGCTCCAGATGATCGCGGAACGCGCTGCGGGAATGTGCATACTGTCGAGCCGCTGGCCGCTGGAATCCGGTGTCCGACGGATGATCCGTGACCTCATGGTACATGAGGCAGGCGATTTCGGCACGCGTGTCATACATGACGTCACCCGGCGCTACCGCGTCAGCGGCACGGTTGAAGGAGAGTCCCACGCGCCGCGCCCCATCACCCGCCACAACCCGCGCAGGAACCCATATCCGTACGAGACGTGCAACAGTGGAAAGGTCGCAGCCAGTACCAGCATGCCACGCAAGCCGCGCGCCCGCGCGGCCGGCATCGCGCAGGCCAGCGCCGCTCCGGTGTACGCGCCGATGATCGCGACCCAGAGCGCCGCGGCCGGCGACCAGAACAGCGAGAGCGCGCCGCCGCCGGCCAGCGCGGTGACGAGCGCCGGGGGCGCGAGCTGACGCACCGTGAACACCCGGCCGACCTTCCGGGCCACCAGCGGCTTGAAGTAGCCGTACTGGTACAGCATGCGGGTCACCTGACGCTGCGAGGCGCGTGCGTAGTAGTACGAGACGACGTCAGGCAGCAGGAGAATCCGCCCGCCCGCGCGAAGGAGGCGGTAGTTGAACTCCTCGTCCTGGTTACGCACGAGCTCCTCGTCGAAGTACCCGATCCGCTCGAAGACGCTGCGCCGCCAGCAGCCGTACGGCACCGTGTCCACCCAGCGCGGGGTCTTCGACCGCCCGATGCGGAACCACGAATCCCCCACGCCGAACGGGTGCGAGAGCGCCATCGCAATCGCCGTTGCCGTGTCGGAGTCGTCGGACGGGAGCGTCACCACGCAGCCCCCCACGTTGTCGGCGCCGCTCGCCAGGAGCGCGGCCACGAGGCGCGGCACGTATTCCGGCGGGTAGATGGCATGCGCGTCGACCCGAAGGATGACGTCGCCCGTCGCGGCCCGGATCCCGATGTTGAGCGCGGTGGGCACGATCCGCCGCGGGTTGTCGAGCAATTGAATGTTGAGGTGCCGCTCCGCATACCGCGCCACGATGTCGCGCGTCCGATCGTCGCTGTCGCCATCCACCACGATCAGCTCGAGGTCGTCATGCGGGTACGTGCTGCCGAGCAACGAGTCGAGACAGGAGGCAATGTGACTCTCCTCGTTCCGGCAGGGCAGGATCAGCGAAACGCGCATGGTCATGGCGTCGCCCGCTCCGGAACGGTGAGCCCGGTCGCGGGGCTGCGGAGCGCGGATTCGCGCTCCTCGGGCGTGAGGCGGCAGACGACCGCCTGCAGCTTGCCGTTGGAGGTCCGCGGGATCTCGTCCACGCGCTCGATCTGGATTACCACCTCGCCCATGCGCGACCGCAGCCGGTCCGTGATGGTCTGTTCGGTGCGCGTGCCGAAATCGGGGGCTGGCGCGACGCGCACGCGGATGCGGTCCAGGGATTCCTGTACGATCTGTGACTGGCGCACGGGGAGGCCGTAGAACACCGGATTGAGCCACGCCACGCGCCGCCCGTCGCGGGTGATGAGGAGGTCGGTGTTGCGGCCGTCGATGCCGCCGATGAGGGGGAGCGAGCGGCCGCAGGCGCACTGCTCGCTCGCCGGCAGCAGCCGCCCCCGGTCGCCGACCCGGTACCGGATGAGCGGCATGTCGGCGTTGAGCAGTCCGGTGCATACGAGCTCGCCCGATTCGCCCGGAGGGCGCAGCTGGTCCTCCTCGATGACTTCGATGCAGCCGACCTCCGGCCACTCGTGCAGGCGTCCGTGCTCGCACTCGCTGGCGGCGGCGACCGTCTCGGTCATGCCGTACGTCTCGCGCACGGGACACTGGAAGGCCTCGCTGATGAGCGCGCGCTGATCGTCGTGGAGCGGCTCGGCGTTGGTGACCGCGACGAGCATCTTGAAGTCGCGCCGGCCGGTGCGCAGCACCTCCTGTGCGAGCGCCACGAGCGACGAGGTGTACCCCGCGAGGTAGGAGATCCGGTACTGCTTGAGGGCGTCGAGGTAGTATGGCAGCAGGTCCGGCGCCAGGTGGTAGGTGGACATGTAGAGCTGCCGCATGACGACGTTCCACACCCAGAACGGCGGCCGCCGCTGGCGCACGGGGGTCACGAGCTGGCCGCCCAGACGCGCGAAGCGGGCGGTGACCGGGACGCCGTACCAGTCATCGGTGCGCGCCGCCGCGAGGGCGTACAGCGATTCGATCGTCGCGCGCGAGCGCCAGATGTCGAGCGGCTTGCCGGTGGTGCCACTCGTCTGCTCGCGGAACATCCGGCGGATGTTGCAGTCCTCGGCCACGAAGGCCCGCGGATCGTTGCGCACCGCTTCCTTCTCGAGCACCGGCCAGTTCTCGAGCAGCTCCAGCGACGCGCGATCTCCCTTGCGGCGGCGCTCGGCCCAGTGGGCGCGGTAGAAGGGAACGCGGGTTGCGGCCCGATGCAGGACGAGGGCCAGACGTGCTTCGCGCCAGTCCCGCCATTGCTCCGGGGGCCACGTATCCCGCTCGAGCGCCTGCTGGGTCAGCCGGTCGCTCTCGCGGCCGTAGCGCCAGAGATGCAGATACAGCCCGCGCAGCGTGGCGGCGGCCGAGCGTGCCGGCGCCGGCAGGCGATGATACAGAGCGAGCACCTGGTCGCGCATGGTCAACCCACCTCGCGCACGCCGGGCGCATCCGCGGCGCGCGGTCCGGCGCGCGCAGTCCGGTCGGCCCGGCCGATGGGCTGGCGCCGCCCGTGCTGTCCGTTCCCTTCCGGATCGACCAGCGCCAGCGCCGGGGCGGGAGAACGGCGTGGCGTGGCACGCAGGAGCTCCGCCAGTCGGGCGCCGTTTTTCCAGAGGTCGTATTGTTGCTCCACCCGTTCCCGCGCCCGTTCGGCGATGCGCTCGCGCTCGGCGGGTGATTCGAGCAGTTGGCCGATCGCGGCGGCCAGCGCCTCCACGTCGCGCGGCGGCACGAGCACGCCGCAGCCGTCGCCGATCGCGTCCGGGATGCCGGCGACCCGCGAGGCGATCACCGGTGTGCCGACCGCCATCGCCTCGCGCACCACGTTAGGCAGCCCGTCGCCGAGTCCGTCCGACGGGTGGACGAGGACCGAGGCGCGACACATGGCGTTCCGGGCCTCGTGGAACGGCAGCCAGCCCCGGAAGAGGACCTGGCCCGCGATACCCAGGTCGGCGGCGAGTGCCCGCAGCGCCTGGCGCTCCGGACCGTCGCCCACCATCTCCACGATCACGTCGCGCCGCCGGGCGGCGAGCTGGGCCACAGCCCGCAGGAGATAATCGAACCCCTTGCGGATGGAGAGGCGGCCGACGGCGATGATGCGGTTGGGGACGCGCCCGCCCGGCTGGAAGGGAAACTCCGCCAGATCCAGGCCGTGGTGGCAGACGTGGATCTTCGGCGCGATCATCGACTCGAGATCGGCAAAGCGGCTGCGGATGAAGTTGCGGTTGAACTCGCAGCAGGTGAGCACGTTGTCGGCATAGCGCAGCTTCTGCCGCATGAAGACGGGCGTGCGGTAGAGATCCACGCCCGCGTGCAGCCAGAGCGAGAACGGCACCGTGGGATTCGTGAGGCGGTGGTACGCCCAGGCGCAGGTGCCGGCGTAGTTCCCCCAGTAGGCGAGGACGTGATCGTAGGGTGCGGCCGAGTCGGCCGCCCAGGCCCAGGCCTTGGGAAAGACGTACGCCGTCTTGGCCGTGGTGATGGGACCGAAGCGCGCGGCGGAGAGCAGCGCGCGCACGGAGTCGCGGGCGCATGTCATCGCGTGCCGCCGCACGACGCGGCCCGCGCGCCGCAGGCTCTCCGTCAGCCCCAGATGATGGATACGCTCCCGCGTCATCCCTCGCTCGTCGAGCAGGCCGACCGAGTACCGCCACAGCGTCTCATCGTGCGGATGGATCGCGAAGACGTCGATGTCGACGCCGCAGGCGAGCAGGGCTTTCATGTCGCGCTCGAAGAACGTCGACGTGAGGGCGGGATACTTGTTCGTGAAGACGGCGAGTCTCACTTGAATTCCTCCAACCACAAGCGGTGGGGGTGCACCGGGTCACCAGGTCAGCAGGTGGTCACGCAGCCAGAGCTCCAGCGACAACAGCATGAGGACGCGCCGGTAGAGGCCCTCTCGACTGATCGCACCGCCCTGGGGCCCGTGGCGGGCGGCGGCGAAGGATCGGAGCCACCCGTGGACGAGGCTGTCGTTCAGGAAGGGCCGGGTGCGCGCATCCGGGCCCCCGAGCAGCTCCGCCGTGGCGCCGTGCAGCGAGGGGGGCACCATGACGTCGAGTGGAATCGAGAACCCGCGCTTGGGGGCGCGCGCGATCGCGCGCGGCAACCAGCGCTCCGCGAGTCCCCGCAGCACGAGCTTCCCCGCGCGCCCGTCGGTCTTGAACCGGTGCGGCAACGACAGCCCCAGCGCGACCATGTCCTCGTCGAGGAGCGGCACCCGGACCTCGATGCTCGCCTTCATGCTCATGATGTCGACCTTGCGCAGCATGTCCGACGGCAGGCTGATCTCGAAGAGCGTCTCCGTCATGCGGCGCGAGAGCTCCTCGAGATCGCGTGCGCCCCGCGGCTCGTAGCCGTCGAAGAGGCGGGCGACCGGCTGCAGTCCCTCGCGCGCCGCCGGCCGCACGAGCGTCTCCTTCTGCTCCTCGGTGAGGTAGTTCGAGAAGCCCGAGAGGAGCGGCGCGCTGTCGTCGCGTCCCGCGCGCGCGAGCTGGGCGGCCTTGGCGAGCTGGCGTCCCCAGTTGCGCGTGGAGGCGGCGAGGGCGCGCCCGCTCGCGGACATCGTGCGGAGTACCAGGTCGCCCGATCGCATGAGCGTGACGATGCGGTTCAATCGGTGAAAGCGCGCGTAGCCGCCGAACGTCTCGTCGCCGCCGTCGCCGGAGAGCGCGCACTTCATGCCCTGCTCGCGCACCGCGGA
>DATIGO010000087.1:0-13150 GCA_035454665.1 Gemmatimonadaceae bacterium
CGAGACGGTCGGGGGCGGGGGCGGGGACGACGCGGTCATGACCGTGCGCGTCGCGCGCCATCGGGGGCCATGAGCGCCTGCCATTCGCGGACGATCCGCGCGGCCGCGGCGGTGCCGGTGCGGGTGAGGCGATAGTAGCGCCGTCGCGGGCGTCCTTCGGCCGTGGCGGTGCGCGTTTCCTCCCAGCGGGCGTTGACGTGGCCGTCGCGCTCGAGGCGGGAGAGGATGGGATAGACCGTTCCGCTGGGGAGTCCGGTGCGGTCGATGATGTCGAGCCCGTAGCGCGCGCCCCGTGAGAGGGCGTGGAGCACGGCGAGGGTGGCGTAGCCGGGTCGGCGTCCCATGGTCGGCGATTATATCGATTATCTACATAGGGGCTGGCCGTATGACAATCGGAGTCCGCGAAGGGTTGCCCGCGGCCCCCGCGCTCCGCGGGCTCCTCCGTCTTCAGGGTCGTCCCGGGGCCGTTCGTCGGGCTCGTGATGTCGCTCCTGGTGATCCCCGCGCCGCTCGATCACCCGGCCGCGATCACGAACCGCTCGTGGGTGCGGCGCACCGGTCACCGCCCTTTCGTGGCGCGGCCGATCGTGGCGACGATCGCGGGCGGCTTCCGGCCGGACGGGACTGGCGCAGTCGCGCGCGCTCGAAGGATGCGCGGCGCAATCGAACGGTGACGGAGGGTGGCAGACCGGGCGCTATGCTCGGCGTATGTTCGCTTGCCACCTGTGCCGAGCCGAGCGTACGCCATGGGCATGCCCGTCCAGCAGACCGAGTGGACCGCCGAGAAGGCCCGGGCCCTTCCCGACGACGGGAAGCGCTACGAGGTGCTCGACGGCGAGCTGTTCGTGACCCCGGCGCCGAGCTGGGATCACCAGAGCGTGGTGGAGCGGCTGTATCTGCTGCTCGCTCCCCACGTGGAGACACACGGGCTTGGGTGGGCGAGACTGTCACCCGCCGACATCGAATTCTCTCCGCGCCGACTGGTACAGCCGGATCTCTTCGTAGTGCCCGCGTCGGAAGGCGGCCGCCCGCGTGGCTGGAGCGACGTTCAGTCGCTCCTGCTGGCCGTGGAGGTCCTGTCGCTCACCACGGCCCGCGCCGACCGCCTGCGCAAGCGCGTCATCTACCAGAGCCAGCACGTCCCCGAGTACTGGATCGTCGATGCGGACGCGCGCGTGGTGGAACGCTGGCGCCCGGATGACGAGCGACCCGAGATCGTGACGGACGCGCTGCGGTGGCAGCCCCGAAGCGACATCGCGCCGCTCGAGATCGATCTGGTGGCGTTCTTTGCGGCGGCCCTCGCCTGATCGCTGCGCCGCGTCCGCCTGCAGGAGGAGCCTTGTCACGTCATCCGGTGAGACGTCGCGAGCGGAAATCGCCTCCACGTCCAGCTCGGGTGGTTTTCCGGGTGCGCTCTCCCTGGAACCTCCGGTGTCGTCAGGGCGATCGCGTCACTCCGTCTTCAGCGTGGTCACGGGATCCACGCGTGCCGCCCGCCACGCCGGTACCAACGTGGCCAGCACACCCGACAGCAGCAGCACCAGGACCACCGCCGCCAGCACGAGCGGATCCCGCGGCGACGTCTCAAAGAGGAGACTCGCCACGAGCGGGCCGGTGACCAGCACCATCGCGATGCCCGCCGCGGCGGCGAGCGCGCCGATGCGGAGGGCTTCGCTCGTCACCATTCGCACGAGATGCCCGCGCCGCGCGCCGAGCGCGATCCGGACGCCGAGCTCGTGCAGCCGTTGCGAGAGGCTGAACTGCATGACGCTGTACGTGCCGAGGGCGGCGACGACGAGCGCGAGGGCGCCGAAGAGCGCGAAGACCGCGGCACCGAGCCGCCAGGGACGGAGCTCCGGGGCCACCGCGTCCTCGAGCGTGCGCACATGCACGTAGGGCATGTCGGGACGGATGTTCTGCGCCACGCGGCCTAACGCGGCCCGCACGCGCTCGATCGACGCGGCGCGCACCAGCAGGGTGAGCTCGCTGAGCGGCCGCGGGGCCTGCGCGAGGGGCACCCAGTAGAGCGCGGGCGGCGTGGTCTCGAGGAGCGCTTCGCGGCGCGTGTCCTCGGTGATGCCCACGACCTGGGTGCAGTCGGGGGTGGGCGAACGCAGCTCGATCTTGAAGCACTGGCCGATCGGATCGACGTCGGGCCAGAGGAGCCGGGCCATCTGCGCGGTCACGACGGCGACGGCGGGAGCGTCGGTACGGTCATCGGCCTCGGTCAGCGGCCGTCCGGCGATGATCCGCGTGCCCAGTGTGCGGAAGATGTCGGGCGTGACGGCGTAGATGAACGGCGCGTGCCCACGCGGCATGCCGGGGATGCTGTCGTGTCCCGGGATCCGGAGCGGGAGCCCGTACTGCCCCTCGAACGGGACTCCCACGCTCAAGCTCGCGCTCTCCACGCCGGGGATCGCGAGGGCCCGCTCGCGCATGGTGAAGTACACCTCGCGCACCTGCTCGGGGGTGAGACCGCTCCGGCGGTTGTGGAAGTCGGCCACGAGGACGCGATGCAGGTCGAGGCCGAGATGCTGCTCACCGATGCGCTGGAGGCTGCGGACGAAGAGTCCCGTCCCCGCGAGCAGCGCCACGGAGAGGGCTCCCTGGGCCACGAGCAGGATCAGTCGCGTGCGCGATCGGTGCACCACGCCTTCGCGCGCTCCCTGCCGCAGGGCGCCGATGAGCGAGGGCCGGCTGGCCTGGAGCGCGGGGACGATCCCGGCCAGCAGGCCGGCCGCGAGCGCGGTCAGCATCGTGAACGCGATCACTCGGCCGTCGATCGTCCAGCCGCCGGTCCGCGTTCCCGCGAAGAGAATGGCGCGTACGACGGGGATGCCGGCCCAGGCCACGGCGAGGGCGGCGGTGCCGCCGAGGAGCGCGAGCAGCAGGGCGTCGATGAGGAGCAGCAGCGTGAGGCGCGCGCGCCGGACACCTAACGCGAGCCGGATCGCGATTTCACGCCGGCGGGAGAGTGCCCGGGCGAGGAGCAGATTGGCGACGTTGGCGCAGGTGATGAGGAGCAGGAGCACCGCGACGCCGGTGAGGAGGCGCGCCACGCGATGCTCGGGGAGCCGGTTGTTCTCCGCGGGGATCGTGGAGACGAAGTACGGGCGCGGGACCCTTTGGTCGGGTCGGACTCTCCAGGCGGTCCACCCCACACCGGCGCGCGCGAGCGCCCGCTCGGGCGACACGTCGCGGCGGAGCCTGGCGTAGACCGTGAGCCAGCGGGTTCCGCGGTCCGTGTACCAGCCCGTGGCACCCCAGCGGAACTCGGGGGTCGAGGCGATGGGAAGCCAGAAGTCGATCTGGCTCAGCGTGTGTCCCGCGAAGCCGGCCGGTGCCACGCCGATGATCGTGTAGCGCGTGTTGCCCGCGAGGAGTGTCCGTCCGACCGCGTCGGCCGCGCCGGCGAAATGGCGCTGCCAGTAGGCGTGGCCGAGCACCGCGACGGGGGCGCCGTCGGGCTCATGGGTCTCGTCCACGCTGAAGAAGCGCCCGAGCGCGGGGCGGATGCCCAGCGTCTCGAAGTAGTGGTCGGAGACGAGCGCGCCGCGCGCGTTGGTGGCACCGGGCCCCCGGTCGACCGGGATGTCCTGGGGACCTCGCACGGCGGTGACGGACTCGAAGACGTCCGTCATCGCGCGGAACTCCATGTACGACGGATAGGCGTGCGCGGTGGAGCTGTCCCGCAGGCCGTTGCGCCCCTCGGTCCAGCTGCGGAGCTGAACGACGCGGCCGGCATCGGCGATGCCTTCGGGGGCGCGCAGCATGACGCGGTCGACGATCGCGAACATGGTGGCGTTGGCCCCGATGCCTAACGCCAGCGTGAGCACCACGGCAAACGTGAAGCCCGGGGCGCGGGTGAGCTGCCGGAGGGCGTAGGCGGCGTCCTGGCGCACGCGGTCGAGGACGGCGAGACCGGTCTCGCGCCGGCGGTCCTCGCGGATCGCACTCACGTTCCCGAAGCGGCGCCGCGCGGCGTGTCCCCGGTCGGACGCGTCCTGGTGCATGGCCTCGAGGTCGAGATGGAAGCGGATCTCGTCGTCCATCTCCTGCGCCAACCGGCCACGACGGAACAGCAGGCGGAGGCGGTGCCTGGTGGCATCAATGAAAGACATTGTCGTGATTCGGTGTTCCGGTGAACATCTGTGGCTCCAGGTGGCGGATCGCGCCACCGGCTATGCCTCGAGGACGCGGATCAGGCTGACGCGGCGTCGCTCACGCCTTCCCCATCACCCGCGCGATCCCGAGCGAGATCCGTTCGTGCTCGGCGGCGCGTTCCTCGAGCTGCCGGCGGCCGGACATCGTGATCGTGTAGTAGCGCGCCTTCCGCTTCGTGGGGGTTTCGGCCCATTTCGCGGTCACCCAGCCGCGGCGGAGTAGACGGTCGAGGGCGGGGTAGAGGGAGCCCTGTTCCACCTTGAGGACGTCCTCGGAGAGGCGCTCGATGTGGCGGGCGATCGCATACCCGTGGGCGGGGCCCAGGGTGAGCGTTCGCAGGATGAGCATGTCGAGGGCGCCGGTGAGCTGGTCCTTGCGGATCTCGGACGGTGACATGGGGATTATAGGTAGAAATCGTGATATGTAGATATCTACATATTTGAGCCGACTTGGCGCCGGCGTCAAGTGGAGGCAAATGGGGGTCAGCGAAATCCGATTCTCGAAATCCGACTCTGACCCCCATTACGCGAAATGCGACTCTGACCCCCATTTCCCCCCATTTCCCCCATTTCCAACCCGAGTGCTGGCGCCGCTGTCCAACCGGCCCCAAACCCCGGTCGCGCATGGTGCAGCAGAGCTCCGGCACGCTTCTCTTTCAGGTCGGCCCCGTGGCGGGGCTCGAGACGACCCTCCCGCCCGGCACCCGACTCGACGCGCATGAGCACGCGACGCCGTTCCTGAGCTGCCTCCTCGAGGGGAGCTTCGAGCAGCCGGCGCCGGATGGGCTGCACCACATGACCGCGGGCGACGTGCGCGCCACGCCCGAGGGGGACCGCAACCGGCTGCGCTTCGGCAGCGCCGGCGGGCGCTGCTTCCTGGTGGCGCTCGAATCCCATGAACGGCAAGGCCTGCCGCCGATCGACGATCGCGCCTTCATCCGCGATGGACGCGCGGCGGGATCGGTGCTGCGGCTGCGCGCGGAGGTCCTGGCGGCGCGCCCGTGCCCGCTCGCGATCGAGAGCGCGGCACTCGAGCTGTTCGCGCTGGTTCGGCGACGCGGCCGCTCGCCGCGGGGGGCACACGCGCCCCCCGCCTGGCTCCTGCGCGTCAGGCAGCGCATCGAGGAGGAGTTCACCCGGCCGCTCGATCTCGAGCGGCTGGCGGTGGAGGGAGGAGTGAGCCGGGAGCAGGTGGCGCGGGCATTTCGCGACCACTTCGGTCGGACCGTTGGGAGCTACCTGCGCCACGTCAGGTTGCGCCGCGCGGTCGAGGGCCTCGCGTCGTCGGACGAATCGATCGCCGCCGTGGCTGCGGGCGCCGGCTTCGTGGACCAGGCGCATCTCACCCATACGCTGCGACGCGCGGTCGGGCTCACCCCCGCGCGGGCGCGCGCCCTGTTGCGCCAGGGCTCGGGCCTTCCGACGTCACGGCGATACAAGACGGCCGCGTTCCTTCGCCCCATCCATTCTGCGGTCCGCTGATTCACCTCGTGTCTTCGACCCGAACCGGAACGCCGAGATGGAGCTGGTCTTCACTGAAGTCCGCCACGCCGTGCGCCGCCTGAGCCGTCGTCCCGTCCTTGCCCTCGTCGTGGTGCTCACGCTGGCGCTGGGGATCGGCGCGACGACGGCCATTTTCAGCGTGATCGACGCCGTGCTCTTCCGCGTAGTGCCCTATCCGAACGCCGACCGGCTCGTCGTGGTTTCGGAAGAGATGCCATCGATGCAACTCCAGATGGGGATGTCGGACGTGGGCTTCCTGCGCCTGCGGGGGCATCCGGTGCTGGAGGATGCGGCGGCGTACACCTCGCGCGCCGGAAACCTCACGGGTGAGGGTGACCCCGAGTGGACGCGGGCGTCGTTCGTCAGCGCGGACCTCTTCGCGGTCCTTGGCCTGCCTCTCTCGTCAGGCAGGGGCTTCCGGGCCGAGGAGGACCTCCCCGGCGGCCCGGACGTCGCGGTCATCAGTCACGCGCTGTGGACGCGTCGTTTCGGCGGCCGTGCCGACGTCGTGGGCCAGCGCCTCGTCTTCGACGGCATTCCGCGTACGATCGTGGGCATCGCGCCCGCGGAGTTCGCGTTTCCGGCGCGGCAGACGGACCTGTGGCTGCCGCTCAGGCTCGATCCGGCGTCGGTGAACCCCTTCAGCCGGTCGTACGGCGTGATCGCGCGGCTCCGGCAGGAGATCACGCGTGAGGCGGCGACGCGGGAGTTGACGGCGCGGGCGATGGAGGTGAGCCGGGAGTTCGCGGGCGGGCACGGCGGACGCGCGATGGAAGTGCGCTCGAGGCTCACGACGCTGCGCGAGCGCGCGGTGGGCGACCTGGGGCCCATGCTCATCGCGCTGGCGGGGACGGTGCTCTGCGTGCTGTTGATCGCCTGCGCCAACGTGGCGAACCTGATGCTCACGAACGCCGAGTCGCGGGGACGCGAGATGGTCGTCAGGCAGGCACTGGGAGCGGGGCGTCTGCGGCTCCTGGCGCCGGTGGTGGCGGAGGGCACGGTCCTCGCGCTGGCCGGCGGCCTGGCCGGCGTGGCGGTGGCGTTCGCCGGGACGCGGTGGCTCGCGACGCGTGGTCCCGCCGACGTGCCGCGCCTGGCCGAAGCCACGATCGATTGGCGCGTGCTGCTGTTCGCGCTGGGGGTCTCCGCCTTCTCGGGGCTCCTGGTCTCCCTCGTTCCGGCGCGCCGCGTGGCTCGCGGCCGCGAGACGATCCGCCTGCGCGAGTCCGGCGCGGGGACGGCGGCGCGCCACCGCGCGCGCGCCACGTTCGTCGGAGTGCAGGTGGCCCTGGCGATCGTGCTGCTGACGGGCGCGGGGCTCATGGTGCGTACCGCGATGGGTCTGGCCGCGGTCGATCCCGGCTTCCGCGAGCGCGACGCGCTCACGTTCCGTCTCACGCTGCCGGCGGCGCGGTACCCGGTCGAAGCCGTGGCGCCCTTCATGGAGCGACTCGAGGCGCGGCTCGCCGCCCTGCCCGGCGTGGTCGCGGTCGGGGCCACCGGCAGCGCGCCGCTCTCGGGGAACTACAGCAACATGACCTTCGTGCGCGACGGCGACGACTTCCGCCGCGACGGCACCAATCCCCAGGCCGACTATGCCTCGGTCACACCGGGGTACTTCACCGCGTTAGGTATCCCCCTCCGGGAGGGGCGTCCCTTCACGGAGGCGGACCGCCTCGCCCCCGAGCCGCCGGTGATCATCAGTGAGAGCGTGGCGCGACGCTTCTTCCCGGCGGGACGGTCCCCCGTGGGGGAGCGGATCCGCCTCGCACCGCAGCTTCCGGCGCGCCCCGTGGTGGGGGTGGTGGGAGACGTGGCCGGTCGTGAGCTGCGCGACGCGTCGCAGGCGATGCTCTACTACCCGCATATGCCCGTCTCGGGCCCCGGTTCCGTGCAGCGCACGATGACCGTGATACTCACGTCGGGCGGGAACCCGACTTCGCTCGCATCGGCGGCGCGACGCGAGGTCGCCGCGCTCGATCCGCAGCTCGCCGTCTACGACGTGCGCACGGTGCGCGACGTGCTGCGCTCGGCGTTCGGGCGCGAGTCGTTCGTGACGGCGCTGCTCGCCGGCTTCGCGGCGCTCGCGCTGGTCCTCGGTGGGCTCGGCGTGTATGGCGTGGCCTCGGCGATGGTGGCGCAGCGGACGCGCGAGATCGGCGTCCGCATCGCCCTGGGCGCCACGGCCGCGCGCGTGACGCGCCTGGTGCTGCGCCAGAGCATGACGGCCGTGGCGGTGGGCGCGGCGCTCGGCGTGGCGGGTGCACTGGGGCTCTCGCGGTACCTCGCGGCCCTGCTGTATGGCGTCCAGCCGCGCGACGCGGCGACCGTCTTCGCCGCGGTGCTCGTCTTCGCGGCCGTGGGGCTGGCGGCGGCGCTGCTCCCGGCCCGCCGGGCCACCCGCGTCGATCCCAACGTGGCGATTCGGGCCGAGTGACGCCCCCTTGTGACCATCGTCACGGAAAACCCGTCAGGTTAGCGGATCATGGAGCGTGCCGTTGTGTACGCTCCTTTCATTACTATCGGATTGCCGCCGTCCGGGATCGTGGCGCGACGCGTCAAGCGTGTCCCGGGTCCGCTGCATAACGAGAGACTCCACTGGAGGCGAAAGACCATGCGCCGCGTCATCCTGACCGCGCTCCCCGTCGCACTGCTCGTCTCGGCCTGCAATGAGCCGAGGACTTTTCCCGGCGGACCCGATACGGGTCTCGCGCTGGCGCGCTCCGGCCGCGCCAAGGACTCTCTCATCCTGGTCAAGGACAGCCTCCTGGCCGTGAAGGAGCGGCAACTCAGCCTGCAGAGCCAGTTGATCGGCGACGCCTCGACCAGCGCGCGTCTCGTCTCCGAGATCGACAAGGCGCTGTCCGATGCGCGGATCCGCGTGGCACCCGATACGCTGCAGCCCGAGTCGGCGATCCAGAACGTCTCGACCGATCTCGCCATGGTGCAGAAGAAGGTGAACGTGGTGCTCTCGCGCCTGCGCCAGAGCGAGGCTCGCGTGCGCAAGATGCGCAGCGACAGCGTGGCGCATGCCGCGCTCGACCAGCAGCAGCTCCGTGAGTACGAGGCCTCGATCGCCAGCCTGCGGGCGAGCGTTCAGCAGCAGCAGATGGAGATCGCCCTCCTCACGCAGCGCGTGGACAGCCTGGGACGGGAGAACGTGGTCCTGGCCGCCGCGCGCGACTCGGTCACCCGGGTCGCCAACGCATTGGCGGCGGAGGAGGATTCGGTGTTCGTGGCCATCGGCACGGAGCGCGAGCTCGCGCAGCTGGGCGTGGTGCGGCGCGAAGGCGGCACCCTCCTGATGTTCGGCCGCGGCAAGACGCTGGTGCCGGGGCGCTCCCCCGATCCGTCGGCCTGGCAGGTGTTGTCGAGGTCGAAGGACCTTTCCATCATGCTCCCGAAGCCGAACACGGACTACCGGGTGGTTTCGCGCCAGAGCCTGACGTACGCGGATCTCCCGCGGCCGCAGGACGCGATCGTGCGCGGCGAGCTCCGGATCACGGACCCCGAGAAGTTCTGGGCGCCGTCGAAGTACCTGATCCTCGTCCAGCGGTAGGCACTCGCCGGACGCATCTCCGAGGGGGGCGCTCGACAGACGGTTGTCGGGCGCCCCCTCGAGTTTTTCGGGAGGCCCCTGGTTAGCCGGTTGCGGGAACTCCTTCGGTGATCCGGGAACGACTGCGGGGCTCCGGCCGAGTGGCGGCGCCCGATACCGATACTGGCATCGGGCGCCGGACCCCGTGGTGCCTCCCCTCCGGTGATCCCGACTCGCCGTCGTGCTCACGGGATGACGACGGAAATCCGGTGTCGACAGATGGCCGTCCCGGCCCTAACGTGGGTGCCCCCCGTCAGCCGGATTCGGAGCACCCCACATGGCACGTCCTCGCGCGTACGCCCTCTACACCCTTACGCTCACCCTTCCAGTCCTGGCCTTCACCGGGGCTCGCGCGCCGCGAGACGCCACGGCCGTCGCGCGCGCAACGCGGGCCAGCCGGCTGCTCTCCCCCGCGCTCGCCCCGAGCGGAGCCGCACTGCCCCGCTACTCGCTCGAGGAGCGCATGCGCTTCTACGGCGTGCCCGGCGTCTCGATGGCAATCATCAATGAGGGACGCGTGGAGTCGGTGCGGGCGTACGGCCTCGCCGACGCGGAAGCGCGTGTCCCGGTCGACACCACGACCCTCTTCCAGGCGGGTTCGATCAGCAAGCCGGTGGCGGCGATCGCCGCGCTGCGCCTGGCCGAGCGCGGGCGGCTGGATCTCGACGCCGACGTGAATCGCCACCTGAAGTCCTGGACGCTCCCGGCGAGCCGCTACACGCGAAGCACGAGCGTCACCACCCGGCGTCTCCTCACGCACACGGCAGGGCTCTCGGTCTGGGGCTTTCCCGGATATGCGCCCGGGCGGCCCGTTCCCACCCTGCTCGAGGTGCTGAACGGCCAGCCGCCGGCCAACACGCCGGCCATCCGCAACGACACGATACCGGGGCACCGCTGGCTCTACTCGGGGGGCGGCTACACCGTCCTGCAGCAGCTCCTGATCGACGTGACGGGGCGGCCCTTCCCCGACCTCGCGCGCGACCTCGTGCTCGCCCCGCTCGGCATGGCGCGCAGCACCTACGAGAATCCGCTCCCGCTGGCGCGGGTGGGTGGGGCGGCCGCGGGGCACGACGGGCGCGGCGAGACGATCCCCGGAAAACGATACACGTATCCCGAGATGGCCGCCGCGGGACTCTGGACCACGCCGAGCGATCTCGCGCGCTTCGCGCTCGCGGTGCAGCAGGGCGCGAGGGCGGCCGCATCGCCGCTGTCACCGCAGCTCGTGCGCGGACTCCTCACGCCGGACACGCTGCTCACGATCGGTGGAAATCACTGGGGGCTGGGCCTGACGATCGACGGCAGTGGGGCGGCGGAGCGATTCGGCCACAGCGGCGCGGATGCGGGGTTCATCGCGCAGATGGTGGCCTTCCGCCACACGGGAAAGGGCGCCGTGATCATGACGAACGGCCAGCGCGGGGGCGCGCTGATTCAGGAGATCCTGCGCGCCGTCGCCACGGAGTACGCGTGGCCCGCGCTGCAGCCGGTGCGTGTAGATACGGTGCCCACGGACGCGTCGGCGCGGGCGCTCGCCGGCCGTTACGTGAACTTCGTGACGGGGAAGGACACGGTGTTCATCACGCTGGCCTGGGAGAACGGCCGGCTCGGCGTGAGGCTCGGGACCGCGGTGAGGACGTTCTGGGCGGAGGCGAGTGGCCGGTTCGTGGATCCGGTGAGCTCGGATGCGTTCTGGGCGGAGCTGGACGAGGCCGGGGAGGTGGTGGCGGTGCGGTACCGCAACCTGTGGCAGGGGACGGAAGAGCGGAGGATGATGAGGGCGCCGTAGCCATCGGCATGCCGGTTGCTGGGGAGGAATTGCCGGGGTCGGGGCCAGGCCTCCCCGTCGCTCGGGCGCCTTCCGAAGGGTGTCAACGCTGGGAAAGCCCCACGCGTTCGGTTCTCACCCTATGCGACACACCATGCGCCGACCTCTCTGCCTGCTGTCCGTGTTCCTGTGCGGTGTGCCTGGCGCGACCGGGGCGCAGGAGTTCACGCGGCAGACGCTGCTCGTGGCGCCGCTGCACGCGGAGGGATCGGACCGTGTGGCGCGGCAGGTGGCGGCCGGGCTGCGGACGCGGATCGCGCGGCTCTCGGAACGGCGGGAGCTCTTCGTGGTCGGGGGTGACACGGTCGAGTCACTGCTGGAGAACTCCGGCTTTCGCGGCGACACCGTTCTCAGCGAGGTGCAGACGCTCGTGACGGCGCGGCAGATGCGCGCCGATGAAGTCGTGGTGGGGCGTGTGATCAGCCGTCCGGGGGCGGTGGAGGTGCACGCGCAGCTGCGGCTCATGCGCGACTGGCGGCTTCGTCAGCCGCTCCCGGTGGTGCGCGCCGCGACGGCGGGCGCGGCGGCCGACACGCTGGCGCGGCACGTGGTGGCGGCGCGCTCACAGATGGTGGGACTGCGCCGCTGCGAGAACTTCGCGCGCGAGGGGAAGCTCCGCGACGCGGCGCGTTCCGCCGAGGAAGCGATCGCGCGGTATCCGGCCAGCACGTTCGCGCGGAACTGCCTGGCGGTGGTGCTTCCCTTCAACGAGGCGCCCGCCGACTCCCTCCGCCGGGTGACGGCGGCGCTCCTGGCGGGCGATTCGCTCAACGTCGTGGCCGCGGTGATGCACGCGCAGTCGCTCATGGCGCTCCAGCGGCCGGCCGACGCGGCACAGGCGTGGATGCGCGTGCTGGCGCTGCGTCCCGACAGCCTGACGCTGGGCCTCAACGCGATGGAGCTCCTGCTGCGCCTGCAGCATCCGGCGCTCGCGCTGCAGGTGACACCCAGGCTCGTGGCGCTGCACCCCGAGGAGCCACGCTTCCGGCGGCTCGCCTTCCGCGCGCACGTGGCGCTGGGCGCGTGGCCCGCGGTCGCGGCGTTAGGCGACTCGCTCGACGCGCAGGATGCCGGGTTTCGCGACGACTCGACCTACGCGATCCGCCACGTGCAGGCGCTGCGTGTCGTGGGTGATACGCTGGCGGCGCTGTCCAAGAGCGCGCGCGTGGTCAAGCAGCACCCCGGCGACGTGGGACTCTACCTGCAGTATCTCCAGCTCGTGAACGGGGAGAACGTCGCCGCGCTGGCGCGGGGGCTCGCCTTCTTCCCGGGCTCGTCGGAGCTGCACGTGATGGCCGCGCGCTCGGCGGTCACCGCGGGCCGCCGGCGCGAGGCGATCGCCTCGCTAAGCGCGGCGGTGAGCAGCGATCCGTTCCTGCTGCAGGGTTTCCTGCAGATGGCGGAGCTGTGGTTCGAGGAGGAGCAGCCCGACAGCGCGCTGGCCGCGATCGCGCGGGCCCCGCGCAACGGCGCCACGGAGCTGCTGCGGGCATACGCGATCGCGCGGGGCCGGCAGATGATCCGCGCGGCGTCGGACACCACGCCGCGGGCCTGGCAGCGCGCGGTGTCGCTCTTCGCGCTGGCCGACACGCTCGACTCCCAGAGCGATTCGCGGGCCCTGCTCGCGGCGTCGACGCTGCAGCTCGCGCGGAGCGAGCTCGTGATCGCGACACAGGAGAAGACCTGTCCCGAGGCGAGCCGGGCGCGCACGGTGCTGGACCTCTCCTCGGCCATGCTGGACCGCGGCGTGGGCGAGGGGGGCAGCGCGACCGAGCTGCACGAGGCCTACGGCGCGCTGCGCGCCGCGGTGGACAACGCGGTGAAGGTGCTGTGCCCCCCGCCTCCGCCTAACGACTCCGGCCCGATCCGCCGGGCGCCATCGCCTCCGCGCTGATCGGCAGCCGGCGGATCCGCGTGCCCGTGAGCGCGAAGAGCGCGTTCGCGAGCGCCGGCGCGATCGGCGGCACCCCGGGCTCGCCCACACCGCCGGGCTCCTCGTGGTTCCGCACCACGAAGACGTCCACCTCCGGCATCTCGTCGATCCGGAGCATCCGGTAGTCGCGG
>DATIGO010000088.1:0-20538 GCA_035454665.1 Gemmatimonadaceae bacterium
GGTCACAGTTCGACCGGTTGGCCGCGCTGCAGCCGTACGGTGTGAACCTGAACCGGACGGACGAGAAGGCGATCGTGCATCTGACGGCGGGATTCGCGCCACAGCTCCGGCACGCGATGGCGCTGGCGGCAATCGCCACGCCGCGCTTTGCCGGCCTCCCCGAGACCTCCTTCGGGCCGGCGCCGCCCCTCGCCCTGCAGCGCGCGGCCGCGTTCACCACCCTCTCGCAGTTGCCGCACGCGGGACGCAGTACGCAGGAATTCATCGACCGCATGGTGGCCACCCTGCCGGGCTTCGAGCTCAGGCTGGGAACGGATCTGGACCGCATCCCCGTCGCCATTCGCGAACTCCTGCGGCAGGGTCCTGATACCCTCCGCGCGCTCGCGGCGCGCGAATCGCCGATGGCCGCAGGCGGACCCCGCCCGCTCGTGAGCGTCATCATCCCCGTGCACAACGGAAACACGTTTCTCGCCGACGCCATCAGGAGCGTGCTCGCGCAGGAATACCCGTCGCTCGAGATCATCGTCGTGGACGACGGATCGAGCGAGGACGTGGAGACCGCTCTGCGCGAGACGGGCGCGGATGTGCGGCTCCTCCGGCAGGAGAACGCGGGCGCCGCGGCCGCACGCAACCGCGGCATCCGTGATGCCTCGGGCGACGTGATCGCGTTCCTGGACGTGGACGACCTGTGGCCGGCGGGGGCGCTCGCATCGCTCGTGGACGCGCTGGCCGGTCACCCCGACGCCGACGTCGTCCGCGGCCGCGCCCAGGTCACCCGGTTCGCCGGACCCGGCGTCCCGGGCGAGTACCTGGGAAGCCCGGCGGAAGCGTTTCCGTACTACATCGGCGCCGGTGTGTATCGCCGGCGGGCCTTCGAAACGATCGGGCTCTTCGATCCGCGGCTGCGCTTCGGCGAAGACACCGACTGGTACACGCGCGCGCGAGAGGGCGGCCTGCGCATCGAACAGGTCGATGAGGTCACGCTTTTCGTCCGCCGGCATGAAGGGAACATGACGCGCGGGAAATCCCTGGCCGAGTTGAACCCGCTGCGGCTGTTCAAGAACGTGCTGGACCGGAGACGGGCCGGCGGGCCGTAGCGGCCGGCGAATTGACCGGACGAATCCGCACACAACTTTGTTGAACTATTCCCCGGATCCGGCTAGAATAGTGGCATGCTCTCCATCCCCGCCCCGGCCGGATACCGCGGGACCCGCGGCGATCTCCTCGTTGCCCTGAAGAAGTCGCAACCACTTACCGCAAAGGAACTTGCGGAGCGGTTCGGGGTCACGGCCAATGCCCTCAGGCGGCATCTCAAGGAGCTCGAGGCTGAGGGTGTCGTCACGTATCGACGCGAGATCAGGGGGGTTGGCGGACCCGTCTTCGCCTACTCGCTGACTCCGGCTGGCGAGGCTCTTTTTCCCCGGGCCTACGAGCGGGCGCTGGCCGAGGTGCTCGATCTGGTCCGCGAGCAGCAGGGTGAGGCGGGCATCGTTCAGCTCTTCCAGCGCCGCTGGGATCAGATCGCGGCGGCCGCGAAGCCGGGGCTGGAGCACCTGCCGGTGGAGAAGCGGGCGCAGCGGCTTGCGGAGCTGCTGACGTCGCTGGGCTACATGGCGGAGGTGCACGCCGAAGGGAGCGCGCTGCCGCTGCTCACGGAGCACAACTGCGCCATCCGGCTGGTGGCGGAGCGCTTCCCCGAGATCTGCACGGCGGAGGAGCGTTTCATCTCCGAGCTGCTGGGCGTGACGGTGACTCGTCAGGCGCACATCGCGAAGGGCGCGAATTGCTGTGAGTACTGCATCTCGACAACCAGGTCAGAGGACACAGGCCCGAGGCCGGAGGCGAGCACGCCTCTGCGCACGGAGCTGTGACCCGGAGACTTCATGAGCGCTGAAATCGAACTGCTGGTCAACAAGGATTATCGCTACGGCTTCACGACGGACATCGAGGCCGACACGCTCCCACCCGGGCTGAACGAGGACGTGGTGCGGGCGATCTCGGAGCGCAAGCGCGAGCCGGAGTGGCTGCTCGAGTGGCGGCTCAAGGCGTACCGGCGCTGGCTCACGATGACGGAGCCGCACTGGCCGAACGTGCGCTACGAGTCCCCGGACTACCAGGGCATCTCGTACTACTCGGCGCCGCGGACGGCAAAGCCGTTAGGCAGTCTGGACGAGCTCGACCCGAAGATCCGCGAGACGTACGACAAGCTGGGCATCCCGCTGCACGAGCAGAAGCTCCTGGCGGGCGTGGCGGTCGACGCCGTGTTCGACTCGGTCTCGGTGGGAACGACGTACAAGGAGGAGCTCAGGCGGCACGGGGTCGTCTTCTGCTCCTTCGGCGAGGCCGTGCAGGAGCATCCCGAGCTCGTGAAGCGCTTCCTGGGCAGCGTGGTGCCGTACAGCGACAACTTCTTCGCCGCGCTCAACTCCGCCGTCTTCTCCGACGGCTCGTTCGTGTACGTCCCCAGGGGCGTGCGCTGCCCGATGGAGCTCTCGACGTACTTCCGGATCAACGCCGCCGACACCGGCCAGTTCGAGCGCACGCTGATCGTGGCCGACGAGGGGGCGTACGTGAGCTACCTCGAGGGGTGCACGGCGCCGAAGCGGTCGACCAACCAGCTGCACGCGGCGGTCGTGGAGATCGTCGCGCTGGACCACGCGAGCGTGAAGTACTCCACGGTGCAGAACTGGTACGCGGGCGACGAGGAGGGCAAGGGCGGCATCTACAACTTCGTCACCAAGCGCGGCAAGGCGTTCACGAACTCGAAGATCTCCTGGACGCAGGTCGAGACGGGCTCCGCGATCACGTGGAAGTATCCCAGCGTGATCCTGCAGGGCGACAACTCCGTGGGCGAGTTCTACTCGGTGGCGGTGGTGAACAACCATCAGCAGGCCGACACCGGGACGAAGATGATCCACATCGGCCGGAACACGAAGTCGAACATCGTCTCGAAGGGCATCTCGGCGGGCCGGGGGAACAACAGCTACCGGGGGCGCGTGCAGGTGCTTCCGAAGGCGGAAGGGGCGCGCAACTACACGCAGTGCGACTCGATGCTGATCGGGAACCGCTGCGGGGCGCACACCTTCCCGTACATCGAGGTGCAGAACAACAGCGCGATCGTGGAGCACGAGGCGAGCACGTCGAAGATCGGCGAGGATCAGATCTTCTACTGCAAGCAGCGCGGTCTCTCGGCCGAGCAGGCCGTGTCGATGATCGTGAGCGGGTTCTGCCGGGAAGTGTTCAAGGAGCTGCCGATGGAGTTCGCGCTCGAGGCGCAGCAGCTCCTGGGGATTTCGCTGGAAGGTTCGGTTGGATAGACCCCTGTCATCCCGAGGGAGATCGGCGACCGAGGGATCTACCCGCGGTGTGCCGGTGCCCGGCCACGGCGTACGGTGAACGGATCCGTCGTCGCGGCGCTCCTCGGGATGACACCAACACTCACGAGTCACACGCAATGCTGAGAATAGAAGACCTTCACGCCGGCGTCGGCGGCAAGGAGATCCTCAAGGGCGTCTCGCTCGCGATCAACGCGGGCGAGATCCATGCGGTCATGGGACCTAACGGGTCCGGGAAGAGCACGCTGGCCCAGGTGCTGGCGGGACACCCGGGGTACGAGGTCACGGGTGGGCGCGTCGTCTACGACGGCAGGGACCTGCTCGACATGGAGCCCGAGGAGCGGGCCCAGGCGGGGATCTTCCTCGCGTTCCAGTATCCGGTCGAGATCCCCGGTGTCTCGAACGCGTACTTCCTCCGCACGGCCTACAACGAGGGGCGGAAGGCGCGCGGCGAGCCCGAGGTCGATCCGCTCGAGTTCCTCGATCTCATGACCGAGAAGCTCAAGCTCGTGGACCTGGACGAGGCGATGCTCAATCGCTCGGTGAACGCGGGCTTCTCCGGCGGCGAGAAGAAGCGCAACGAGATCCTGCAGCTCGCGGTGCTCGAGCCCCGGCTCGGTATCCTCGACGAGACCGACTCGGGGCTCGACATCGACGCGCTGCGCACGGTGGCCGACGGCGTGAACACGCTGCGCCGCGCCGACAACGCCTTCCTCGTGGTCACGCACTACCAGCGCCTGCTCAATTACATCGTCCCCGACTTCGTGCACGTGCTCGTCGACGGACGCATCGCGAAGTCGGGCGGGAAGGAGCTGGCGCTCGAGCTCGAGGCGCGCGGCTACGACTGGGTCACCGGCGATGCGTCGGCTACCGCGAGCGCGGGAGCCTGAGATGACCGCGGCGTTCGTCGAGCATTTCGCCCTCGTGGCCGAGGAAGGACCGGCGTGGCTGGCATCGATCCGGCGCCGGGCGCTCGAGCGTTTCCGCGAGCACGGCCTCCCGACGCCGAAGAACGAGGACTGGCACTACACGAACCCCAGGCCCATCGCGGAGGCCGCGTTCCAGCCGATGCGGCCGGCGGCGAGCGGGATCGTCCCGGAGGACCTGACCGGGTTTCTCGTCGGGCATCCGGAGTGGCCGCGGCTCGTCTTCGTGAACGGCCGCTACCTCCCGGCCCTGTCGACCCCGGGCCTGCTCGGCGCCGGCATGCGCGTGATGAGCCTGTCCACCGCGCTCCGCGAAGAGCCCACGCTCGTGGAGCGGCACTTCGCCCGCCTGGCCGATGTCGACCACCCCTCGCAGGCCTTCACGGCGCTCAACACGGCGCTCATGAATGACGGCGCGCTGCTGCACGTGGGTCCCGAGCAGGAGGGCGAGGTCGCGCCCCCGGTGCACCTCCTCTTCATCGCGGACCGCGCGGCGGGCGGCGGTGTCTGTCATCCGCGCGTGCTCATGGTGCTGGAGCCGCAGGCCCGCGCCACGGTCATCGAGCAGTTCCTCGCGATCGGCGGCGACGGCTACTTCACCAACGCGGTCAGCGAGGCGTGGCTCGGCGACGGCGCCACGCTGCATCACTACCGCCTGCAGCGCGAGGCGCCGGGCGCGTTCCATGTGGGCACGGCCGCGGTGCGGCAGGGACGCGACTCGCACTACGTCTCCTTCTCCTTCGCCACCGGGGCCCGCCTCTCGCGCACGAACATCTACACCACGCTCGCGGGCGCCGGATGCGGGGCCACGCTGAACGGCCTGTACATGCTCGACGGCGCGCAGCACTGCGACCACCAGACGCGCATCGAGCACGTGGAGCCCAACTGCTACAGCCGCGAGGTCTACAAGGGGATCCTCGACGGCACCTCGCACGGCGTCTTCAACGGCAAGGTATACGTCCACCCCGAGGCGCAGAAGACGGACGGGAAGCAGACGAACAACACGCTGCTCCTCTCGGAGCGCGCGCAGATCGACACGAAGCCGCAGCTCGAGATCTTCGCCGACGACGTGAAATGCACGCACGGCGCCACGGTCGGGCGCATCGACGAGCTCGCGCTCTTCTACATGAAGAGCCGTGGCGTGCCGGATCGCGAGGCACGGCGTCTGCTGACCTACGCCTTCGCGGCCGAGGTGCTGGAGACGATTCCGCTGGAGCCGCTCAAGGACGCGCTCGAGGGACTCACGCTCGAGCGGTTTACCGGCATCAGCAGCGTCAGCGGAGCCAACGGGCAGTCGGCTCCATGACGACGGCGGCGGCGCGCGCGGCCGTGGGCGTCACGCGCCCCTGGGACGTGGATCGGATCCGCGCGGACTTCCCGATCCTGGCCACGCACCCGCGCGGCAAGCCGCTGGTGTACCTCGACAGCGCCGCCACCAGCCAGAAGCCGCGCGTCGTGATCGACGCACTGCGGCGCTACTACGAGGAGGAGAACGGGAACATCCACCGGGGCGTGCACTACCTGAGCGAGCGCGCCACGGGGCTGTACGACGCCACGCGCGAGGCGGTGCGCCGCTTCATCTGCGCGGCGCGCACGGAGGAGATCGTCTTCACGCGCGGGACCACCGAGGCGGTGAACCTCGTGGCGGCGACCTTCGGGCAGGCCTTCGTGCGTGCGGGAGACGAGATCGTCGTCTCCGTGATGGAACACCACTCGAACCTGGTCCCCTGGCAGCTCCTCTGCGAGCGCACCGGCGCCAGACTGCGCGCGGTGCCCGTCACCGACACGGGAGAGCTGGACCTCGAGGCGTACGAGTCTCTGCTGACGCCGCGGACGAAGCTCGTGGCGCTCGCATGGGTCTCCAACGCGTTAGGCACGATCAATCCCGTGGAGCGTCTCGTCGCGCTCGCGCGCGAGCGCGGCGTGCCCGTCCTCCTGGACGGCGCGCAGGCCGCCCCCCACATCGCCATCGACGTGCAGGCGGTAGGGTGCGACTTCCTGGCCTTCTCGGGCCACAAGATGCTCGGGCCCACGGGCGTGGGCGTGCTGTACGCGCGCGGCGACTGGCTCGACCGACTCCCCCCGTGGCAGGGGGGCGGCGACATGATCTCGTCGGTCTCCATCGACCGCAGCACCTGGGCGCCGCCGCCGGCCAAGTTCGAGGCGGGCACCCCCGACATCGGCGCCGTGGCCGCCTTCCGCGCCGCGATCGAGTACCTCGAGGGCATGGGCCTCGCGGCCATTGCCGCCCACGAGCACGCGTTGCTGACCTACGCCACGGCGCGCGTGCACGCGATCCCGGGAGTGCGCGTGATCGGGACCGCGCCGCGCAAGGCGGGCGTGCTCAGCTTCACGCTGGACGGCGTCCACGCGCACGACGTGGCGACGATCCTCGATCAGCACGGAATCGCGGTCCGGGCGGGACACCATTGCGCCCAGCCGCTCATGCAGCGCTTCGGCGTACCGTCGACCACGCGCGCGTCGTTCTACCTGTACAACAGCGTGGCCGAAGTGGACGTGCTCGCGGACGCCGTGGCGTCGGTGCGAACGCTCTTCGCCTGACGATGGATCTGTCGGCGCTGTACGAGGAGGTGATCCTCGATCACAACCGCTCGCCACGCAACTGGGGCGAGCTTCCCGGCGCCACCCGCCGCGCCGAAGGGCACAACCCGTTCTGCGGCGACCAGCTCACGCTCTGGCTCAAGCTCGACGGCGACGTGATCCGGGAGGCGCGCTTCGTGGGTGAAGGCTGCGCCATCTCCCGCGCCTCGGCGTCGATGATGACACAGGCGGTGAGCGGCCGCACGAAGGCGGAGGCCGAGGCCCTGTTCGAGCGCTTTCACGAGCTGGTGACCGACCGCTCGGCCGCGGAGCGCGCCGACCGGTCGCTCGGGAATCTGCGCGCCTTCGCCGGCGTGGCCCGGTTTCCCGCCCGCGTGAAATGCGCGAGCCTGGCGTGGCACGCGCTGCGGGATGCCCTGGGGGGGCAGTGAGAGGGAGGAGGAGGGGCTGGTGGCTGGTTGCTGAGGGCTGGAGCTGGTTGCTGAGTGGGACGCGGCGGGCCTCATCCCGAGAAAACGCAGGCGACGAGAGCCGGCCCGAGTGAGCGCGAGCGACGAGGGGGATCTGCCGTCGGTGCGCCGAAGACGGCTGCGTGGCACGCGGAGGAGATCCCTCACCTTGCCCGGGGTGATAGCGGGGGACAGAAGGCGCACGACGCCGCGCCACTCCCGCGCCGTTCCCGGCACGCAGCAACCCGCTCCAGCCCTCAGCAACCAGCCACCAGCCACCGTCTTTCCATGCCCTCCCACGACGTAGCCTCCCTCGCTGACGTGCCTGACGATGGCGTGCTCGGTGTCGGGCTCCCCACCGGGGAACGGATCTGCCTGATCCGCTGGCGCGGGGTGGTCAGTGCGGTACGCGACGAGTGCACGCATCAGGCCATGCCGCTGTCGGCGGGCGATGTCCAGCCCGATGGTACCATCGAATGCGCCTGGCACGGCGCGCGCTTCGATTGCCGGACCGGCGCCGTCCGGCAGGGTCCGGCGGAGGACGATGTCGCGGTCTACGAGGTGCGCGTGGAGAACGGGCGCGTGATCGTTCACACGGCCGACTGAGGGGTCCTGAGAGGGGCCAGGGGACGCCGAGGGTCGGCGTGCCGTGCGGGCCTCCCGCGCACGCGTCGCATTCAGGTTCTGCTCCGGGCTCCCCCCGCGCGGTCGCACCATTGCCCCGTGCCGTGGGAGGATCGTTCCGACCGCTGGAGCCCAGGCCGGCCACGCCGGGGTGTGTCGTCGCGGTCCTCAGCAGAGGTGAACGGCCATCGCCTTGAACGTCGCCCACGCCTCGAGGCCCTCGCGGAGCCCCATCTCCTGCGCCGAGCGGGTCGTCACGGCGGCGACGAGCGGCGTCCCCTCCACGTCGAGCGTCACCCGTGCGAAGGCGCCTAACGTGCTGAGCTCGATCACCCGGCCGCGGAAGAGATTTCGTGCCGAGGTGCTCTGCGGCTCGAGCGACAGCACCACTTCCTCCGCGCGGATGACGGCGTAACCCGGGCCGTCGGTCGCGTTCCCCACGGTGTAGATCGTGAGCGGGCCGCTCCGGAACTCGATCCCGTGGTACCCGTGCGCGAGCTCCGCCGACTCGCCTTCCAGCCAATCGGGCGCGCGCTCCGCGAGCACGCGAACCGTCCCGGCGAGAACGTTCTCCGCACCGAGGAACTCCGCGATATACGGCGACGCGGGGCGGCGAAAGACCTGCTCGGGCGGACCGTACTGGAGCACCCGTCCGCCGTCGATGAGGATCGCCACGTCACCGAGCAGGCCGGCCTCGGTGAAGTCGTGCGTCACCTGGAGGGCCGTGAAGCCCCATTCGCGATGCAGCGCGCGCACCTCGCGCCGCGTCCGCGCCCGGCGCCGCGGATCGAGCGCGCTGAAGGGCTCGTCCAGCAGGACGACCGATGGTCGCCGGGCCAGCGTGCGTGCGAGCGAGACGAGCTGCCGCTCACCGCCACTCAAGGCGGCCACATCGCGCTGCTGCAGGGCTTCGATGTCCAGACGCCGCGTGAGCTCCGTGACGGTGGCCTCGTCGCGCGCACCGTAGCGCACGTTTTCGGCGACGCTCAGATGAGGGAAGAGGAAGCCGTGCTGGTAGACGAGGCCGAGGTCGCGCTCCTCGGGCCGGAGTCCGATCGCCTCGCGGTGGCCGAGGCGGAGCGCCCCGCCGCGCGCGGGAATGATCCCGGCGATCGTCTCGAGCAGCGTGGTCTTGCCCGATCCGGCGGGCCCGATCACCACCCCGTAGCCGCCACGCGGCACGGTGAACGTCACGCCCGCGAGGGCGAACGCGCCGACGCGGGCCTCGAGGCCGCGCGCGTCGATCATTGCGGCATCCGGCCCGTGCGCTCGTAGCGCAGCGCGCGCAGCAGCGTGAGCGGCACGAGCGCGAAGATCGCCATGACCGCGGCCACGGGCAGCGCCTCGGCCAGGCCGAACGTGGTGAACCGGTCGTAGCTCAGCACGCTCACGGTCTTCGGGTTGTAGGTGAGGATGACGATCGCGCCGAACTCGCTCACCGCGCGGGCCCACATCACGACCGAGGCGGCCACCATGCCGCGCGTGGCCAGCGGAAGCGTGACGCGCCGGAACGCGCGCCATGCGTCGTCGCCTAACGTGCGCGCGACCGCCTCGTAGCGCGGGTCGACCCGGGCGAACGCCTCACGAGCCCCGCTGATGTAGAGCGGCGCCGAGACGAAGAGCATCGCGCAGACGATCCCGACCGGCGAGCCGACGACGCGCAGCCCGACATCGAAGAATGCGCCCCCCACGGCCGAATCGCGCCCCAGGACGAGCAGGAGCGCGATCCCCGCCACCGGGTGGGGGATCAGGAGCGGAAGATCGAGCACCGCCGCCAGCACCGCGCGACCGCGAAACTCCGCGCGCGAGAGCAGCCACGCCACCGGCGTGCCGCAGACTACGCCGAGCAACGTGGCGACGGTCGCCGTGATCACCGTGAGCTGCAGCGAACTGCGCAGCTCCGCGTCCGCCCCCAGCCGCGCGATCCCCCGCGCGCCCCCCGCCACCACGAGCTCGACGACCGGTGCCGCCAGAAAGAGGAGCAGCAGCGAACCACCCAGTGCGGCGAGGACGCTCAGAACGGCATGGCGGAGGCGTGGACTCGTGACTCGTGACTCGTGACTCGCGACTCGGGCCAACGGGCGGGAGGAAGGAGGAGTGGGAAAATAGGCAGCCCCATCACGGGGAACGCTACTGCCCGACGTGACGGGTGACGAGCAGAAACCCTGTGACCCCGAGGGGTCTCAGTGAGCGATCCGCGCCCCCCCGGCCCCCCGTGACGTATATTGTCTCTCCCCAGACCGCTGCGCCGCATGGCCACCCCTACCGTCGACATCCGGAACATCGTCAAGCGCTTCTCGGGGCACGTGGCCGTGCGCAACGTGTCGCTGCAGGTGCCGCCGGGGACGGTATACGGCCTGCTGGGACCCAACGGTGCCGGCAAGACGACCACGATCCGGATGCTCCTCAACATCATCGAGCCTGACGAGGGATCGATCGAGGTCTTCGGGAAGTCGAACCGGATCTCCGGCTTCACCGACCGCGTCGGGTACCTCCCCGAGGAACGCGGCCTGTACCGGAAGATGCAGGTGCGACGCCTGCTGCGGTTCCTGGCCGAGCTGAAGGGAGTGCCGGGGAAGCTGGCCGACTTCCGGATCGACGCCTGGCTCGATCGCCTCGCGCTGCGCACGGCCGACAAGGACTGGAGCCTCGCCAAGGTCGACGAGCTGTCGCGCGGCATGCAGCAGAAGGTGCAGTTCATCGGCACGCTGCTGCACGACCCGGAGCTCGTCGTGCTCGACGAGCCATTCAGCGGACTCGATCCGATCAACGCCCAGGCGCTCAAGGACACCGTCGTCGATCTCCGTCGCGCCGGGAAGACGGTGATCTTCAGCACGCACCTCATGGACAACGCCGAGCGGCTCTGCGATGCGGTGTGCATCATCTCCCGCGGCGAGAAGGTGCTGGACGGCGCGCTGGCGACCGTGAAGGCCGAGTACGGCGGGCAGCACGTCGCGCTCGCGCTGGAGTCGGGGGACGGCGTCGCGCGGCTGCTGGCGGATCGCGCCCTCGTCAAGCGCATGGACGACTCGCATCGCTACTTCGAGATCGAGCTGGCCGAAGGCGCCGATCCGCAGGAGATCCTGCGCCGGCTCGTGGAGTCGGGCGCGCGCGTGCAGCGCTTCGAGCTCGTGCAACCGTCGCTGCATCAGATCTTCCTCGAGCGCGTGGGGGCGACGGGAATCGAGGATGGGATGTCGGGGCACGGATGACGCGGGACTGATACCATTCGCGCGCCGGGACTCAGTCGGCGCGCATCGCCGTCAGCGGATCGACGCGCACGGCGCGACGGGCCGGGACGAGGGACGCCCCGAGGGCCACCAGGAGGAGGACGGCCACCGACACGACCATCGTCGGAAGATCGACCGGACCGACGCCGTACAGGAGACCCGCCATCATCCGGCCTAACGCGATGGCCCCGGCGAGACCGATCGCCGCGCCGATGGTCCCCGCCGCGATCCCCTGCCGCAGGACCATGCGGAACACCGATGCGGGACGCGCGCCGAGCGCCATGCGCACGCCGATCTCGCGCGAGCGCGCGGCCACCGAGAAGGCCATCACGCCGTACACCCCGACCGAGGCCAGCGCCAGGGCGAGCAACGCAAACGCCGAGAGCAGCTGCATCGGCAGCCGGCGATCCGCCAGGCGCTGCGCCTGCGCGTGGCGCAGGGTCCCGGCCGCGGCGATCGGCAGCGCGGGATCGAGGCCCCGCACCACGTGCCGCACGGCGGCAAGGAGGGCACCAGGGCTGCCGGTCGTCCGTACGACCACCGCGGCTCCCCCCCAGTGATCCTGGCGCGCCGACACATATGCGGTCGGCCGCGCCTCGCCGTCCACTCCCGTCCGGACGTCTCCCACGACGCCGACGACCGTGCCCCAGGGCGCCGTGGAGTCGGGTCCCAGGCGCACGCGCGCCCCGATGGGGTCGCCGCCGGGCCAGTACGTCCGCGCCAGTCCCTCGCTCAGGATCACCACACCCGGGGCCGAGTCATGATCCGCGCGCGTGAATGACCGGCCGCGCCTCAACGGGATGCGCATGGCCGCGAACCATTCGTCCGACACCGGCTGATACCCCACCTCGGGAAGCCTCTCCTCCGGGCGTGGCTGCCCCTCGATGGCGAAGGACGCGCTCGAGCCGCCTCGCAGCGGAAGGTTCCCGGATCCGCCGGCCGCGACAACCCCGGGCAGCGCGCGGATGCCCTCATACAGCGCGTCGAAGAACTGGTCGTGTGATGCGACCGTCCGGTAGCGGTCGCCCGCGAGGGTGATCTCGAACGTAAAGGCGGAGTCGAGATCGTATCCGAGATCGGTCCCCTGCAGGCGCAGCAGGCTTCGCGTGAGCAGTCCCGCGCCGACGAGCAGCACGACCGACAGCGCGAGCTGCCCGGTCACGAGCGCGGTGCGCAGCCGGTGGCCGCCGGCGGCGGCGGTCGTCCCCGTGCTGCCGCCACGCAGCGCGGCCTGGAGCTCGCGCGACATCGACATCGCGGGAACGAGCCCGAACGCCAGGCCGCACGCGAAGGTCACGAGCAGGGCCGACACGAGCACGGTCGCGTCGACGCGCACGAGGCCCGCGACCGGCAGAACGCCGCGTGCGGCCGTCCCGAGCGCACGGGAGCCCCAGATCGCAACGAGGATTCCCCCGACCGCACCACAGCACGCGAGCACGAGGCTCTCCGTGAGCATCTGCCTGACGAGGCGTCCGCGGCCGGCACCGAGGGCTGCGCGCACCGCGATCTCCTGGCGCCGGCCCACCGCCCGCGACAACAGCATCCCCGCCACGTTCGCACAGGCAATGAGCAGCACGAGCACGGAGGCGCCGAAGAGGACCAGCAGCGGCGGCCGCACGTCGCCGACCACGGCGTCACGTGCCGATCGCGCGAGGACGCTCATGTTCGTGTTCGTCTCGGGCATCTCGCGCTCGAGCTGCCGCATGATGCCCACCAGCTCCACCTGCGCGCCCTCGACCGTCGCCTCATCGCGCAGCCGTCCCACCGCGCCGAGGCGGCGGAAGCGACGCGCGCGCACGGGATCGCTCTGGAGCGCCGCGAGGTCGAGCGGCGTGTAGATCTCCGTCTCGCTCGCGCTGGGGAAGAAGAAGGCTGGCGGGAGCACGCCGACGACGGTGCGCGCCTGGCCGCTCACGTTGACAGTCCGTCCGATGATGCCGCTGTCACCGGCCAGGAGACGCTGCCAGGTCCCGTAGGCAAGAATGATCACCGGGTTCGCGGCGGAGACGTCGTCCAGCGTGAACACACGGCCGAGGTAGGGCCTGATGCCGAGCGCCTGCATGACCTGTGGCTCCACGCGCAGCCCGGGCAATGGAACGGCCTCGTCCGGTCCGACGTATGTGCCCCCACCGAAGGCGAAGGCACCGAGCGTCGTGAAGGATCGTTGGCGGGCGCGCAGGTCGAGGAAGTCGGCGACCGAGATCTGTCCCGCGCGGTCGGGGGCGTCGAAGCGCGCACCCCAGATTCGCACGACGGCATCGGCATCGCGGTACGGCAGGTCGCGCAGCAGCAGACCGTTCACCGCACTGAAGATCGCGGTCGTGGCACCGATGCCCAGCGCGAGCGTCACGAGGGCGACGGCGGTGAAGGCCGGCGCGCGGCGCAGCGTGCGCCAGGTATGGACCACATCCTGCCGCAGCTCGGCCAGGCGGTCGGCGCGGTGGGTATCGCGGTTGCTCATGGCATCCTCGGCCAGGCAGTAACGGGTCGTGAACTCGAGGTCGCCGAACTCCCGGATGGCCTCGCGGCGCGCCTCGGCTTCGGGGATGCCGCCGTCGACCAGCTCCCGGGTACGCATGTCGAAGTAGAAGCGCAGCTCCTCCTCGAGGTCGGCCCGGATGCGGCGGGAGGATCGGCGCGGGAGGCGCAGAAAGCGCGGTCTCATGCGGGCTCGAGGACCTTGAAGACCGCTTCGACGTAGCTGCGCCAGGTCGCGGCCTCGGCGCGAAGCTGCCTGCGGCCTTCGGTGGTGAGGGCGTAGTACTTGGCGCGGCGGTTGTTCTCGGAGAGCCCCCACTCGGCGCGGATCCACTTTCGGCGTTCGAGCCGGTGGAGCGCCTGGTAGAGTGCCGCGCTCTCGATGGTGAGCACGCCATCGGTGCGCTGGCGGATGTGCCGCGATACGCCGTAGCCGTGCATGGGTTCCCACGCCAGGGTTCGCAGGATCAGCACGTCCACGGTGCCCGGCAGGAGATCGATCGGCGGCCTGCTCATGCTGCTCCAGTCACTTGGTGACTGGAAGCATGGCGAGAAGGCCGGGACGGCGTCAGGCACAAGTGACGAGCCGCGTCCAGGGCGTTATGTGCCGAAGGAAGTCGTGACTCGTGACTCGGCGCGTCGAGGGCTATGGCTGTGGCAGTCGGACCGCCGACTCACGAGTCCCGGACATGCTCTTCGAGTGCCGCGACGATGTCGTTCGCGATCGCCTCGGGGGGCCGTCCTTCGATCTGCCAGCGCTCCATCAGCCATACGAGCTGCCCGTCACGCAGCAGCGCGATCGACGGCGACGAGGGCGGGTAGCCGATGAAGTAGCTGCGCGCGCGCTCGGTGGCGTCGGCGTCCTGGCCGGCGAAGACGGTGAACAGGTGGTCCGGCGCCTTCGTGCGGGCGAGGGCCAGCTTGACGGCGGGCCGGGCCATCCGGGCGGAGCAGCCGCAGATCGAGTTCACGACCACCATCGTCGAGCCTTTGGCGTTAGGCAGCGCGTCGTCCACGGCGTCGGGCGTGCGCAGCTCCGTGAAGCCGATCCCCGTGAGGTCGCGGCGCATGGGGGTGACGAAGTTCTCGTCATACATCGTGCGGGACGGCTGCACCGGCTGGCTGGTGCCCGGATACGTGATCCCAAGCGTGCGGCGGTTCTCACTGCTCATGTCAGACTCCTTCTCCCTCGCGCACGAGCGCGAGAATGGCGCTCTGCGGTACCACGAGGTACCGCTCGTTTTCGAATGTGATCTCGACCGCTGCCTTGCGGAAAAAGAGCGCGTAGTCGCCCGCTCGCGCCTGCATCGGCACGAAGCGGGTCTCGCGCGGTCCGGTCCGCCAGGGCTCTTCGCTGGAATCGCCCGGGTCGGGCATCGGCAGCCCCGGCCCGGTCGCCACGATCTCGCCCCCCTGCACCGCCTGGCTGTCCACCGCCGTGGGCGGCAGGTACAGGCCGACCTTGCTGCGCTCCTCGCCCTCCTCGGGCTTCACGAGCACGCGGTCACCAACGACGAGCAGGCGCTTGCGGTTTCGGGCCATGGGTTCCCGGGTGTGGCGTTCTGCCCCTGAAATATAGGGGCCGAGGGACACGGATCGGGCGGGGCTGGCGGATGAACCAGCGCGGATCAGCCGCAACAGCTTCTTCTGTCATCTCCTTGTGCCGTTCCCGGCCCTCGGGGCGACTCGGCGCGCCCCGACGCCCCCCGGCCGTGCCGGCTTCGACGCACAAGCGCGCGCTGGCCGCTGGCCCGGCGTCTCACCCGCGCCGCGGAGCGATCGCCGGATCCGCCACATCCGCCCAGTCCGCGTTCCGATTCCCCGATCCCCCGATCCCCCGGCGCGCACGGATTACCCGGCGTACCCGCCGCGCTCGGCCCCACACCCTCCTTCGTGCCGTTCCCTGCACCTCCGCGCCGCTGTGTCCAACGCTGTTGCCGCTGAACGCGGACCCTAACGAATGATGTGAAACTCCGCCTGGCGCCCGTGCGCCCAGCGGGGACGGCCGTCGGCGCCGATGATGAAGTCCTCTTCCTGCGCCACGCGCACCGGCTGGCCACCCCACTCGGCGACCGGCGTGGTGACCTGCAGCTCCGACGAATACCACATGCTCGCGATCACCTTCGCGTCGCCGCGGCCGGGGACGCCCTCCTGATAATCCCACAGCCCGATCAGCGGACCGGCGCCGTGCCCGTGCATCCCCACGGGGTGCGAGTACATCGTCCCGCTCAGCCGCTCGGAGCGCATCTTCGCGAGCGTGGCCGCGAGGATCTCGTTCCCCGTGCGCCCGGGGCGCACCTCCTCGAACAGGATGTCCTGCAGCCGGTTCGCGTTCTTCATCGCCTGCTTCAGGCCCGCCGGGACGTCCGTCTCCCCCTCGTCGAGCACGTAGGCCATGTGCTGCGTGTCGGTGTTGAGTCGCAGCGCCGTGATGCCCACGTCGCAGTGCAGCACGTCGCCCCGCTGGATGATCGGGTCGGGACCCAATTGCTCCCCCGTCACACCACGCCGCTGCACGTCGACCGAGGGCTGGAACCAGGTGCCGAGCCCCAGATCGTTCACCTGCTGCCGCCACCACCAGACGAGGTCGCTCGTGCGCGTGACGCCCGGCTTCACCACCTCGGACGAGTACATGCGCTGGATCAGCTGCCAGACGAGCGCGGAGAGCTCCCGGAAGAACGCTTCCTCCTCGGGAAGCCGCGTGGCGATGAACTCGAGCGGGAGCGCCTCGGCGCGCCTGAACTTCGACGTCCAGGCCGTGCCTAACGCCTCGCTCATCCCCTCCAGCTCGCCGGCGGTGAGCCCGTCGTTGAACGCGAAGACCCGCGAGATGTTCACGCCGATCACCTTGGGGCTCCGCGCCTCGATCACGTCCTTGAGCACCTGCCACTGCGCGTCGCCCCAGAGCTCGGCCTGCCGCCCGCCGACCGCGGCGTCCACCTGACGCGTGGAGCGCACCGCCTCGTACAGGCCACCCTGCGACGTGCCGCCCAGCGCGATCCGCTCCACGCAGGAACCATCGCCGGGATCGCTGCGCCCCTCCGCCGCGCACCGGTCGAAGAAGACGTAGATCGTCCGCCGCCGCGCCGCGAACGTGGTCGGCGAGACGAGCGAGGTGAACGTGGGGTCCTCGTTGTACTCGCGCATCGGGATCACCCACATGTCGATCCCATGCTTCCGCAGGAGACCCGGCAGCACGGTCTTGAGACGCTGCTCGAGCCAGCGCTGCTGCCGGTCGGCCTGCTCGCGCAGCGTCCCGAAGGGACGCTGCACCGCCTGCGCGGCGCTGGCGTGCGCAACGAGGACCAGGAGGACGGTGGCGAGTGTGGTCACGGCGGCAATCCGGTGGGTGCGCGGCATGCTGACCTCGGGGACGCGGAAGGTGAACCGTCGTTATCGTATCGGCGCGGGGCCCGGCGCGCCATCGTGCCACCCGCGCACCGCGTGGGGCTGGTAGGAGGCCTCGAGCTCCGCGGCATCCTCGGGCGACAGCCGGAGCTCGAGCGCCGCCACCGCGTCGTCGAGATGCGCGAGTTTCGTGGCCCCGATGATCGGTGCCGTCACCCCCGGCCTGGCGAGCAGCCACGCCAGCGCCACCTGCGCCGGCGGCCGCCCCAGGCGCTCCGCCACGCGCACGGTCGCGTCGACGACGTCCCAGTCGCCGGGGTGGTCGTAGAGCTGGTCGGCGAGGCCCGCGTCACCCTGATCCCGCGGCGTCGTCGTGTGCTCTCCGCGCCGGCGCTTCCCCGTCAGCATGCCACGCGCGAGGGGAGACCACGGCAGGATGCCGAGGCCCTGGTCGAGACAGAGCGGGATCATCTCCCGCTCCTCCTCGCGGTAGAGCAGGTTGTAATGATTCTGCATCGCGACGAATCGCGCCCAGCCGTTGCGCTCGGAGATCGACAGCATCTTCATGAGCTGCCAGGCGTACATCGAGCTCGCGCCCAGGTACCGCACCTTGCCGTGGTGCACGAGGTGGTCGAGCGCCGCGAGGGTCTCCTCCATCGGCGTACGCGCGTCAGCGCGATGGATCTGGTACAGGTCGATCGTCTCGACCCCGAGCCGCCGCAGGCTCGCCTCGCATCCCTGGATGACGTGCTTGCGCGAGAGCCCGGCCATGTTGGGTCCCTCGCCCATGCGGTAGCGCACCTTCGTGGCGATCACGAGCTCCTCGAGACGGCCGTACTCGCGCAACGCCTGCCCCGTGATCTCCTCGCTCACGCCGAGCGAGTAGGCGTCACTCGTGTCGAAGAAGTTGATGCCCTGCTCGATCGCGCGCCGGAAGAACGGCATCGCCTCGTCGCGCTCCAGCATCCACGGGCGCCACTGGCGCGAGCCGTAGGACATGCAACCGAGACAGATGCGGGAGACGGTCAGGCCGGTGGAGCCGAGGGTGGTGAAGAGCATCGGGATGGGCGGTGGCTGATTGCTGATTGCTGATTGCTGGTTGCTGATGGCTGGAGCTGGGTGCTGAGTGGGCTCCACCATTCTGTCATCCCGAAGAGCCGAAGGCGATGGGAGCCTGCCCTCGGTCGCTTACGCTCCCTCGGGATGACACGAGGGGGCAAGGCTCCTCGCCCGCCCCCCGCCATTCCAGCACTCGGCAACCAGCCCGCGGTCCTACCGCTGCACCGTCTCCAGCGTATGCTGCCGGTGCGCCCGCCGCAGGAGGAGATACCGGGCGAGCTGCACCACCATGGCCAGGACGAAGGCGAAGGCGCAGATGAGCGTCACGCGAAGGACGAACGTGCGGGCGACGAGCCCGGGCCAGTCGCTCATCGTGGCGTGCAGCGTCCCCATGAATTCGCGACCCACGGCGATCAACACGACACTCACGAGCGATTCGGCCGCCGCCTCGATGACGGCGAAGGTCGGTGCGCGCCAGAGCCAGTGCCGGATCGGGAAGTTTCCCAGGTGTAACGTGGCGAGCCCGAGCAGCAGGGCCAGGAAGACGGCGAACGTGAGGGCGAGATAGAGGAAGTCGCCACCGTCGGCCCGCGAAAGGACGAGGGCGCGATAGAGGCGCGCGACGACGCCCGTCAGCACCGCCATCTCGACGAGCGACAGCGAGACGTGTCGGAATGACTCGGGCGTGATCGCCTTGTGATCGCTGGTCTTCGTGGGGAAGAAACCGGCCATGCTTCCTCGGTTCAGAGTCTCCCACTGGACTGATACCCACCCGCCGAGGCCACCGGGAGTGATCTACCGCACGGACAATTGTTGGGCCAGCCAGCGTGCGCTCTGTGCGGCGTGACGGCGCCAGTACTCCCACTCGTGCGCACCCGGGTATTCCACGTACGCAAGGTCGATGCCCAGCGCGCGGAGGCCGTCGCGGAAGATCCGGTTCTGCGCCAGCAGGGGGTCCTCGGATCCGCAGTCGACGTAGAGGGCGGGCATCTGCAGCGGACGCGTCTGCGCGAGTTGCTGCGCCTTACGCAGTGGATCGCGGGCGAACCAGCCGACGGAGTCCCGCCCGAAGACCACGCGGAGCTGTGCCCAGAGCGCTTCGGGATACGCGGCCTCGAGCGAATCCAGGTCGAAGCTGGGGCGCACCGTGGACGCAGCGCGCCGCTGGAAGGCGGGGGCGAGTGCGCCCGAATGGCTCGCTGCGGCGCCGAAGACGTCGGGATACGACAGCGCGAGCGTGACCGCTCCATATCCGCCCATGCTCAGCCCTGCGATCCCGCGGTGCCGGCGGTCGGCGATGGTGCGAAAGGTGCGATCCACGTGCGCGACGAGATCGCGCGCGATGTAGTCGTCGTAATGCGGCCACGGCACACAGTACGTGGCCGCGGGCTCCGCATCCCCTGGCCGGTTGCGGCGGCAGGCGGCGTAGTCGCCGAGCCAGTTCCAGGTCGTGTACCATCCGTCGTCGCCGTCGGGCATGACGACGATCAGCTCCGGCATGCCCGCGGCGGCAAGCGAGTCGAGGGTGCCGGCGAGCGCGCCGAGGCGGGTCCAGTTGGTCTCGTCACCGAAGGCGCCGTGGAGATAGATGGCTACCGGGTAGCGGCGGCCGCGCTCGGCCTCGTAGGAGGGCGGGAGCCAGACGAGGAAGCGCTTGCGCGTGCCTAACGCCTGGGACCAGAAGTCGTGGCTCGTGGCACGCGACTCGGTGGGAGGCGGTGACGGGGAACGGGGGATGGGGGACGAGGCACCCGGCGGCCTGGGCGTCGCGCAGGCCACCAACGCCGCCGCCACGGCCCCGAACGCCACGCAGTCCCTCAGCATCCACCACTACCCGTCACGCGTCACCCATCACCCGTCACTATCTCTTCGCCAGGCACTCGATCTCCACCCGCGCGTTCAGCGCCAGGCCGCTCGCGCCTAACGCGCTTCGCGCGGGCTTGTGGTTCGGGAAGAACGTCGTGTACACCTCGTTCATCGCGTCCCACTCCCGCATGTCCGCCATGAAGACCGTGCACTTGAAGACCCTGTCCATCGACGAGCCGGACTTCTCGAGCACGTCCCGGATGTTCTCCATCGTCTGCCGCGTCTCGGCCTGGATGCCGCCGGGCACCACCCCACCTTGCGCGTTCGCGCTCGTGCCGATCTGCCCCGCGAGATACAGCACGTCCCCCACCTGCACCGCCGGCGTGAAGGGACGCGTGGGTCGCCCGTAGGGCATGTGGTACGTGATCCCGTTGACCGTCTCGCGGAGCCCGCCGGGTGGGATCGGCACCGAATCCTGAGCCGCCGCGTCCATCGAATCCGCCCCCGCCTGCGAGCTCCGATTGCGCGAGAGGAAGAACGCGACGCCAACTCCCGCGATGATGAACGCGAGCACCGCGCGAAGGGACCGCATGTGTCACCCGACCGGAAAGGATGCGGCTACGATGGTGGCGGGTCGCGGCGGGGGCAAGGGACTCGGCGCTGGTTGCTGGTTGCTGAGGGCTGGAGCTGGTTGCTGAGTGGGGCTGCACCATCCTGTCAT
>DATIGO010000089.1:0-7330 GCA_035454665.1 Gemmatimonadaceae bacterium
ATGCCGTTGCTCGATCGCGCGCGCGGTCCAGTCGGCGGTGGCATCCAGATCGCCGCGGATCAGGTGGAAGATCGCGGGCCCGATCGGATCGAGGCGTTCATCCGTTCGTTCCAGTTCGCGCACGAGCGCCGCGGCCTGCTCGCGCGCACCCGTGCGATCGAGCACGGCGGCGCGCAACCCCACGATCGGCGCGAACCAGGGCGCTCGGCGGTAGGCCTCATCGGCCATGCGCTTGGCCTCCTCGAGGCGCCCTTCGAGCGCGCGGTGCGCCCCGAGCGTGAACCAGGGAAACCAGAACGAGGGGTCGATCTCCATGATGCGCTGCAGCTCTTCGTCGGCCTCGGACGCCTGACCTGATGCGCGCAGAGCCAGGGATCGCGCCACGCGGACCGGCACGTTGAGCGGGTCGGCTTCCCTGGCGAGCGTGTGATGGTGGACCGCCTCGCGCAAGCGACCGGTCGGCAGCAGAAAGTAGTGACCGTAGAAGTAGTGAACCCGCGGTGACGGCGCGGCGACCGCGAGCGCCTGCCGGAAATGCCGCTCTGCATTCACCCAGTCGTACTCGAGCAGGGCGGCAATCGCGCCGAGCACGGCGTGGCCCTCCGGCAGCCCGGGCTCGATCTCGAGCGCGCGCATCGCCTGTGCGCGCGCCAGGGGGAGCGCCTCCCGCGTCGGCATCATGTTGATCATCGCGAGCATGAGGAACAGATGCCCGAACTCGGCGTACGGCGGCGGGAACTGCGGATCGAGCGCGATGGCGCGCTCGAAGTGCGCCCTCGCCCGCGGACCCGACTCCGGTGTCCACTGCTGCGTCTCGTACTGTCCGCGGAGGTAGTGCTCCCAGGCGGCGAGGTGTGGCGTGCGGCGCGTGCGGTCGCGAACGTCGCCGGACAGAGTAACCTCGAGCGCCCGGGCGATCGCTGCCGCGATCTCGTCCTGAACGGCGAAGACATCCGACAGGTCGCGGTCGTACCGCTCGGACCAGAGGTGGCTGCCGTCGGTGCCCGTGATCAACTGTGCCGTGATCCGGATGCGATTGCCCGCCTTGCGCACGCTCCCCTCGAGCACGTTGGCGACGCCGAGTGTGCTCGCCACCCGGCGCATGTCCTCGTGCCGCCCCTTGAAGGTGAATGCAGAGGTGCGCGCGATGACCTTGAGGCCGGGCAGTCGCGCGAGGGCGTTGATGATCTCCTCCGCCAGGCCGTCGCCGAAGTAGTCGTTGTCCCGGTCACCACTCAGGTTCTCGAACGGGAGCACGGCGATCGAGGGGCGCTTTTCGGCGCCCGGGGCGGCGGCACGTAGCCGCGTCAGCGCTGCCACCAGTTCACCGGCGGACTGGAAGCGCTCACGAGGCTCTCTGGCCAGGCATCGCCGCACCACCGCTTCGAGGGCCGGCGTCGCGTCCAGCGGATCCGGGTGGCGGGTCAGCATCGCCGCGATCGTCTGCATCGGGGTCGATCCCGGAAAGGCCCGCCTGCCGGAGAGCATCTCGTAGAGCACGGCGCCGAAGCTGAACACATCGGAGCGGGCGTCGGGCTGGGAGCCGTCCACCTGTTCCGGCGACATGTAGCCTAACGATCCGATCACGATGCCCGTGCCCGTCCGGGCGTCGTCACCGGACGGCGCGGCGGATGCCTCACCGACGAGCTTGGCCACGCCGAAGTCGAGAATCTTGGCCGTCCCGCCGGGCGTGACCAGGATGTTGGCGGGCTTGAGATCGCGATGGAGCACGCCGTGCCGGTGCGCGGCCTCGAGGGCGGTCGCGATCTGCAGGCCCAGGTCGATGGCCTGGTCCTCGGGCACCGGTCCCTGGATCGGCTTTCCCTCGATGAACTCGAGCACGAGGTAGCGCGGGCCGGGTTCCTCCCCGAGCGAGCTGCCGTCCAGCACGTCGTAGATCTGGCAGATGTTCGGATGGTTGAGCGCCGCGGCGGCGCGCGCCTCGGTGCGGAATCGCTGCACACGCTCGGGATCCGCGGCGAAGGTGCCGGGGAGCACCTTGATCGCCACGTCCCGCGCGAGGCGGGTGTCCCGTGCCCGGTACACCTCGCCCATTCCGCCCTCGCCCAGCTTCGAGACGATGCGATACGGGCCGAGCGTGTCATCCCGCTGCATCGGGTCTCCGCCGCGGCGTCGCATGGGTTTCGCGGCTCATCGTATCTGCACGGGATCGGGTGGATCGGCTCACGCCAGGTGGTTTCATGTGCGAATGGAGATCGTATGCGTGCGCCGCGCCGGGAAGACGCTTGCGAGCGCCTGTACAAGCTGCGGCGGCCGCTGCTCGTAGAAAAGGAGCGCCGGGAGCCCCGGCTCGGGGGGGGAAGGCGGTCAAACCGATCGGCGAGCGGTCCTGGGCCATGCTCTACGGTGGCGCTGATCAGCGACCCGCGGCGAGCCGTCTACCTGCGCGCGTCCGGGGCCTGGGAACTCGAGCTCGAGGCCGCGAAGGGGAAGCTGCAAGGCGCGACGTTCAACGGTCCCGCTCGCGAAGGCGCGCAAGCGACATGATCGAGGTCCGGAGGCGCGAGAACTCGAGACCGCCCAGGTCCCGATAGACCGTGTCCGGCGAGAGACCCGGCGCGCTCACGATGAACAGTCCCACCGCCGACGGCGCGCGACGATCCTTGTGGAAGTTGAGGTCCATGCGCGCGTCCTCGAGCGGGATCCGGCGCGGAGCCGCCGGTAACCCGTGCACGAGCACCGAATCCGTCATCACCATCGCGGCGTCGAGACCCTTGCCGGCGGGAATGAAGGCGTACGTGGGCGTCTCGTCGGGACGCAGACCACCGGTGACGACGAAGCGTTGGATGACGGAATCCGGAATGCCGGCGCCCGTGGCGTCCAGCGCCGGCGGCTCACCGCTGCTCATCGCCACCGTGACACCCACGGCAGCCCTCACGGCAAGCACCACGCCGACCACCACGACGACCGCGGCCGTCGCCCCGATGGTGGAGAAGTAGATGAGCCGCTTGCGGCGCTTTCGCCGTCGAACGGCAGCCGGCGAGAGCAGTGCGTCGGGCGCGCGCGCGGCCGCGAGCGCGCGGACGGCGTCGGCCGAGCTCGGGCGCGCGGCCGGATCCTTGGCCAGCATGCGATCGACGAGCTCCGCGAGCGCCGCCGGCGTCTCAGGCCGGAGCTCCGATACCCTGGGCGGCGGGGCCGCGACGTGCATCGCGATGAGCTCCTGCACCGAGCGGCCCACGAACGGCACGCGGCCAGCGAGCATCTCGAAGAGCACGACGCCTAACGAATAGACGTCGGAGTGTCCGCTCAGCGCCTCGCCCATCGCCTGCTCGGGACTCATGTACGTGGGCGTGCCGACCGTGGTCCCCTGCACCGTTGCCTCGGCGCGCCGGGTCACGAGCGAGACGCCGAAGTCGGTCACGGTCGCGTTGCCCGCGGCATCGAGCAGGATGTTGTCGGGCTTGATGTCGCGGTGAATCACCCCCCGCTCGTGTGCGAGGGCCAGCGCTTCGGCGACTTCGTGCGCGATCCGCGCGGCTTCGGCCGGCTCGAGGGCCCCTTCCCTGGCGATCCGGTCGGCGAGCGTGCGACCCGACAGGAGCCGCATGACGAGGTAGAGCAGCCCGTCGCGCGACTCGGCCGAATAGAGGGGGACGATGTGGGGGTGCTCGACGTCGGCCACGATCCGGGCTTCCCGGAGGAACTGCTCCTCGAGCTCCGCGCTCACGCCGAGGGCCGGATCGAGGACCTTGATGGCGACGTCGCGCTCGAGGCGCGGATCGCGGGCGCGGAAGACGGCCGCGAATCCGCCCACGCCGAGCGTGTCGCCGAGCTGCAGCGAGTCACCCAGTGCGGCGGCGAGCCGGGTTCGCAGGGCGTCGACGTCGATGGTCATGGAGAGAATCTACTGCGTCCGGGGCAGCCGACGACGGTCTTCCAGGGCAACCTCCCGTACGATGCCCGCGGAAAGAACTCGCAGGGCAGCATTCGATCGGACCTGGGATCGATCCCCATCGACCAGTCGGAGCACCTCTGCGACGGCCTTGGGCGATTCAGCGCGGTTGCAGGAAGACCCCGAGGAGCACGGTGTCCACGCCGTTGCACGCGCCTTTCCGTGCAGTGACGTTGCTCCTCGACCACTCGACATAGCCCGGTCGGGTGACAGTCACGGTGTAGGTGCCGGGGCGAACCAACCCCGCATACAAGGTCAGTGAGTCTGGCGCGTTGTAGGCCGCTGGTGTCCGCTCGACGTAGGTCCCCTCGCGAATCTCCAGAACGGCTCCTCCCCACGCGAGAGGCAGGTGTGTGACTGAGTCCCTTATTTCGGCCGTCACGGCAGCCCCGCCAATCGGGGCACAAACGGACGACCCCGAGTCGCAAGCCGTGACGATCGTGGCGATGACCGCGCCGACCAGGCACCGTATGCCGTTGCCTCTGGATACCATGGCGCCAATCGGTTGAGCATAACGAGCCGAAGCTCCCGCGAGCGAAGCCCGCGACGCGATGATACCGTTCCACGGAGCAGAACGCCAGTCACGCGTCTCGCGCTTGTCGAGGGCCTTGGCCAGGCGCGCCTCGGGGGCCGCCGCGGCGTCGTGCTCATCCCACAGCGCGATGATCTCCGCCCGCAGCGTGGCGCGCAGCATGCCGCAGGGCCGCGGATCAGCAGTGCCATTCGCCCGGTACCGCCGGTGATCACCCGGCGCCGAAGGGCCACACGAACCTCCAGCGCGACGCCTCGTGTCGCAGCCGCTTCACCCGTTCCACCAATCGCGCGTCAGGCATCGCCGCGGCCCGTACCGCATCTACCAGGGCCTCGTCCCGGCTGTACAGATCGCTGCTGAAATGGAGCTCGCCATCACGCACGTAGCTGGTGAAATAGACGATGTAGACCGGGATCTTCGGATTCACCGCGACGTGATGGTCGTCCCTGCCCCCCTCCATGAGCTGCCGCACGCTGTCGGCGGACCAGCCGAGCACGTACTGCGCCAGCTCCGCCGGTCGCTCGACGCGAATGCAACCGTGGCTGAACGCCCGCACGTCCTTCTCGAACAGCTCACCTTCCGGCGTATCGTGGAGATAGATGGCAAAACTGTTCGGGAAGAGAAACTTGACCAGACCGAGCGCATTCCCCGGTCCGGGCCCCTGGCGCAGCCGCGGCCGCTCTTCCCCGTTGACCTCTCCGGAGTCGACCACTTCGTAGTTGTGGCTCGCGAGGAACGTGGGATCCGCCTCCGCCCTGGGCCAGATCTCGTTCTCGGCGATGCTCGCCGGCACGTGCCAGTTGGGACGGAACACCACCGATTCCATCGAATCGCTGAACACGGGAGTGGAACGGCCGTCGTATTCGGCGCCCACGATCACCTTCATGTTGAGCACGGCGACGCCATCGTCGAACGCGTCGAGCCGGAACGCCGGCACATTCACCAGGATGTAACGGGTGCCTAACGCCTGCGGGAGCCAGCGGAAGCGCTCGAGGTTGGCGGCGATCTGCGCCAGACGGTACTCCGCCGGCACGTCCAGCGACGCAATCGTTTCCGGACCCACCGTGCTATCCACCGCGATGCCGTGAAGCGACTGAAAGCGGGCGATCGCGCCGGCCAGCACGCTGTCGTACACCATGACGCCGGCGGTGTCCTCGCTCGCGCGACGCCTCCGGTCATCGACCAACCCCTCGGCGCGCAGCCGTTCGCGGAGCGCGAGCAGCCGGCGCGCAGGCGCCGTGTCACCGGGCGAGAGCGGCGGACCCTGGGGCTCCCCGCGCGTCCAACCTCCCGCCGCCACCAGTCGCCGGTAGCGGGCCAGCTCCACGCGCAACGCGTCGTACGCGTCATCGTGCGGGCGCAGCGCGTCCATGGCCCGATCGAGGCGTCGCGCTCGCAGCGTCCGCGCCAGCGCGCTGTCCACGCGTTCCTCGCGCGGGTCGATGTGCCAGCTCTGAGACGCGCTGCGCGGATCCACGTGACCCGTCAGCAGTTGTTCGGCAAGCCCCGCATACACCGCCGTCAGCAGCACCTCGCAGCGGGCGATCTGCCCGGCAGTCGGTGCACGCCGCCCGCGAACATCCTCCAGCGCCTGAATCGCCGCATCGAGCGGCAGCCGGGACGGGTCCAGCGCATCATCCGTCGATGCGACCAGTACGTCCCCCAGCTGTCGGGCGCGCCCGCGGTCGACGCCCGCCGATGTCATCCAGAACGCTTGGGCGCTGGCGCCGCGGTAGAGTCCGCGAACGTGGCGCCAGGTATCCGCGTCGATCGACTCGATCGGCTCACCGCGGAGCAGCGAGTCGATCGAACTACGGATCAGCTCGACGCCGACACCTCGCACCGCAGGAGCACGTGGCGGCTCCCACTCGAGGCTGCTGGGGCCGTTTGTCCGCCCGTCGCAGACAAGCGCCAGCGCGGCACACACGCCCGCTATTGCCAGGCTCCGCCGCCGGATCGTGGAGATCGGGGTCATGCGTCTGGTATGTAGGAGCGGGCATGTGGGTTCCTACGGCTGACCGTCTTGGCGACGCAGGTCACGTTCCGGGCGCCGCGTGCGGTCGTGGTCAACGAGGACGGCGGCGAAGAGGCGGGGCGACTCACAAGTCCGGTGACCGGACGAGAGCCTTCGCGGTCACCCGGCCTGCTGCTCGTCCTCCGCGCGCTCACCGACATCGGGCGACGCGAGGATGAACGAGTGCAGGGCCCGCGCCGGCGAACCAGCCGGGCCTCGATGCAGCACCACCCGATGCGACACCTTCTGATCACCGCGGGCTGGCGGGTCGGTCCACGCGTAGCAGCGCTGCGCAACCTCCGCGCCCGACAACTCGAAGGTGGCCACGTCGCGAGTGATGTCGATCCTGCCGAGCCGAATGGTGACGGTTTCCACATGCACGAGAGTCGCGCGGCGGTGGTAGAGGAGCTCCGCGGCCGCTTGCAGCATCCTCGTGGCGATGTCGTTCACGGGTGATCGTTCCGGATGGTGTGCCGTCCCAGTGCAGCACTCGCCCCGTTTCAGATCGGCCGTTTGCTGGATCGAGCCGACGCGTTCGAGAGCAGTTTCGACCTGGCAGAGCGGACGTGCGGAGAATCTTGCCGCTGCCCGTGGAGACTTCTGTACTCTGCCTCACGCGCGCGCGCAGACCGCAAGGTGCATCCGTGCCGGTCCCCGCGTTGGGGCTGTGGACGTGCGCGCGCCGACGCGCGCCGCCCGGCTGGACCGATGAGTGCACGGAGCGTGGAATTGACTGCTCCACGGTGCAGGCAACACCGGTTGCCGCGGCTCACTCGCTCGTTAGGGATAGCCGACTCTACCCCCGGTGGCGATCTGGCGTTCTGCAGCCGGACGGCACACTTTCGCGTCGCGCAGCCGGTGACGACGA
>DATIGO010000090.1:0-8730 GCA_035454665.1 Gemmatimonadaceae bacterium
CTGCACGGGACGAACCTGCGATTCACGCGCTTCTCGACCGATCTGGTGGAGCGGCTGGTGCCGGGGCTCGACGTGCGCGTGCCCGGCGCCTTCACTGGTCGCGCGGTGCTGGCCGGCCCACGCGACGCCGTACGCGTGGACGTCGATGGCACGTTCGACCCGTCCCGGCATCCGCCATTCCAGGTCGCCGCACGTGGCCGCCTCGGCACGGGCGAGGCGGTGTACGTCGAGAACCTGCGCCTCACCGCGGAGGCGGTTCCAGTCTCGCTCGCGAGAGACTTCGCTCCCGATCTTCCCATCGGCGGCACGGTGAGCGTCGACGCGATCGTCAACGGCTCCACGGCGGGCAGGCTCACGGGTCGCGCGGGGATCACGCATCGCGAGGGACGCGCGATCTCGACGCTCATCGCCGAGGGAGAAGTGGCGCCGAACGACAGCATGCGGATGCGCGTGGACCTGCGCCTCGCGCCGCTCTCGCTGGAGATCGCGCAGCACTTCGCTCCGAAGGTGGATTTCGTGGGCGAAGTCGCCGGGCGCGGCGAAGTGCGCGGCACACCGCGGCACCTGGGCGCCACCCTCGCCCTGGCACTCCCCGCCGGCGCCGTCGAAGCCGAGGGGACCCTGGATCTGAGAAGTGAGACGCCGGCGTATCAGGCCACCCTCCGGCTTCGCGGGATCGATGTGAGCGCGATGGCCCCGCAGCTGCCGATGACCGCGCTGAACGGCGGGGCCACGGTGAGTGGACGCGGCTTCGATCCTGCAACGATGAACACGCGCCTGCGGATGAACCTGCGGGACGTGGTCGTCGACAGCGCGCAGGTGGCAGAAGCGGTGATCGTGGCCGATACGCGCGACGCGCGCCTCACGGTGGACACGCTGCGGATCCGCGCGCCATTCGCGACGGCGGTGGCCAGCGGCACCTTCGGCCTCGCCGCCGGCGCCGAGGGCACGCTCACCTATCGCGTGGACGTGAGCACGCTGGCCGGACTGCAGCGCTGGATCGAGACGGGCGACACCACGCTCGTCTATCCTCGGCCGCTCGCCAGGCAGCGCGCGATCGCGCAATCCGCTCGTGCCGACTCGATCCGGCGCGCGGCTCTCGTCGAAACGGTGGACATCGACTCGCTGGTGGCGCACGGCGAACCCTGGCTGCGTCGTCAGGGGGCCGTCCGATTCGAGGAGCGAGCGCCCCTGGCGCGTGATTCCATCGCCGGGACGGTGAGCCTGCGCGGATCCCTGAAGGGAGGGATCAAGCGCTTCACCGCGGAAGGACGGGCGGGCCTCTCCACGCTGATCTGGGGCGGCAACGAGATCGGCCGCGGCACGGTCGAGGCCAGATGGGAGAACGTGGGTACGCCCGAGGCCCGCGTGATCGCCGAGATGGGAGTGGACTCCGTGCGCGCGGCGGGGTTCGCGTTCGACAGCACCCACGTGCAGGCCACGTACCGGAGCGGAAACGGGGGCGTGGTGCTGGCGATCTATCCGGGCGACACCGCCGCGTATCGCGTCCGTGCCGAATACGCGCTGCGCACCGGCGAGGGTGAGCTGCGGCTGCAGGACGTGAGCCTGCGCTTCGACTCGGTCACCTGGATCTCGACCCGGCCAAGCACGATCCGCTGGCGCGGACACGGCGTGGCGATCGACTCGCTGGAGCTCCGCCCGCGCGACGAACCCGGATCCGGCCGCGACGCGGGCCGGATCTTCGTGAACGGCGAGATGCCCGACCGCGATCCCGGTCGCCTCGAGGTCCACGTGGACAGCCTGCGCATCGCGCCATGGCTCACCCTGCTGCAGAGCACCTTGCCGCTCGATGGCCTCACCAGCCTGCACGCCGAGCTGTCCGGCACCAGATCCGCTCCGCGGATCCGTGGCGAGCTCTCGCTGGAACAGCATGTCTACAATGAAGTGCCGTTTCCCGAGCTGCACGCGGATTTCGGCTACGAGGAGCGCCGCTTCCGCTTCGAGGGCGATCTCCGGCGCGCGGCGTCGGGCCGCCCGCAGCTCATGCGCTTGACCGGCGACGTTCCCCTCGACCTCTCCCTTGGCGATTCGGTGGCGAACCGCCTGATCGGGGGCCCGATCACCATCGACCTCGAGGGCGATAGCATTCCCCTGGGCCCGCTGGCCGAACTGGTCGATGCCTTGTCGGTGGTAGACGGAGCGGCCCGCGGGCGCGTCGGGGTGCGCGGTTCCTGGGAGCGACCGCGCTTCGTGGGCTCGATGGCGGTCGACATGCCGCAGGTGGGACTACGGCCACTGGGGGTCACGCTCACGAACACGACCGCGCGCCTGCGGATGACCGGCGACCGCGTGGTGATCGACACGCTGGTGTCCTACAGCGGCGGAACGATCCGCGGGAGTGGTTCGGTTCTGCTGGCCGACATCGAACGCCCCGTCTTCGACCTGCGACTCGCCGCCGATGAGGCCCGCGTGCTGAACAATCCCGTCGGCGAGCTCGTGGTCAGCTCGCGACTCGGCCTCGAGGGTCCGCTCGACACCCTCTCCGTCGGCGGGACCGTGACGGTGATGAATGGCGTGATCCGCATCCCGGAGCCCGAAGATCAGAAGCTGATCAATACGGGAGATCCGGCACTCTTCGCGGTGGTGGACACGGCGGTCGCGCGGGAGCTCGACGTGGCGCCGCCGTCGCGGCTGTTCGAGAATGCGCTCGTCGACGTGCAGCTCGAGGTGCGGCGCGGCACCTGGGCGCGATCGCCGGACGCGAACCTGGAGGTCTTCGGCGAGCTCTCGATCGAACGCGATCGCGATGACGAGGAGATCGGCGTCTCGGGCTCGCTGCACACCGACTACGGGGACTATACGATGTATGGGCGGCGGTTCACGATCACGCGCGGATCGGTGCGCTTCACGGGCCCGCCCGCGAATCCCGTACTGCAGGTGCTCGCGATCCACCAGGTACGCCAGTCCGGCCGCGCGCCGTTCGACATCCAGGTGACGATCGGTGGCACACTGGAGCAGCCGAACATCTCGCTCGACAGCCAGGCACAGCCCACCCTCTCGCAATCGGATCTCATCGCGTTCCTCGCCTTCGGCCGTTCGTCATCGTCGCTGCTGCAGTTCGAGGGATCCGGGATCGAGGGAGGAGGACTCTCGGGCTCATCGCTCGCGGGAAACGTCGCGGCGCTCGCCACGCGGCAGCTCGCGGGCGTGGCGCTGGGTGCGCTGGTCGATGAGGTCGAGAGTGACCTCGTCGAGCTCACGGCAGCCGACGTGCTGAACATCCGTCCCGCGGAACTGCCGCCGGGACTCTCGATCGGCGCCGTGGGAACGCTCCTGCGCGGGACCCAGTTCGAGGTCGGGAAGTATCTCGATCGCGATACCTTCTTCGTGATCACCTTCCGTCCCACGCTCGTGGTACCGGGGGCGATCCTCGAGCGGCGGTTCGGATCGCAGTTCCGGCTGCGCACCATGCTCGAGACGCGGTTTCCACCGCAGCGTCCGTCGCTCACCACGGGTCTGCAAGCGCAGTCGGTGCAGGTCCTGGGGGCCCTGCTGTTCTGGACGCGGGGGTGGTAGGCCCCGCGCTACCGGCAGATGGTGGTGGCGCGGCCCCTTGCCCAGTCGAAGCGCGGGCCCGTCAGGAGAGGAGCGGACGTCCGGCAGCCGGGACGCCTGCCGCGGCTACTCCGTGCGCATGGCGCTGGCTGGATCGAGCCGGCTTGCCCGCCGCGCGGGGACCCACGACGCCACCAGGGCCACGACGGCCAGCACGAGGGGAACGGTCAGCAGAGTGGCGGCGTCGAACGGCGTGACCGCGAAGAGCAGCGTCTCGATCACACGGCCCAGCGCGAGCGCCGCCGCGAGACCGAGACCAAGCCCGATCACGGCCAGCCGCGCGCCGTGGCCAAGCACGAGACGCCGGATCCCGGCGGGGTCGGCACCGAGCGCCAGCCGCACGCCGATTTCACGCGCGCGCTGCGCGACGGCATACGCGATCACGCCATACACGCCAAGAGCGGCGAGCAGGAGCGCGGCCGAGGCGAACAGCCCGACCAATGTCGCGTACAGTCGGGGCAGCGCGACGGCATCACCCAGCCGGCTCTCGATCGGATCGAGACTCGCTGCCGCCACCAGCGGGTCGACTTCCCGGAGGGCCTGGCGATATGCCGCAGCGAGCGCGCGACGATCCGCGGCCGGCTCCACCACGAGAGTGAGGAATCGCGTGGGGTACTGGTCGTAGGGCACGAACAGCTCCGGCTTGTACGGCTGATCGGGACCGTCGTGACGCGCCGAGGCGACCACGCCGACGATGGTGACGTGCGGCGCATCGTCGGAGCCGCCGATCGCGAGCGTCCGGCCAACGGCGCTCTCTCCGGGCCAGAACCGGCGGGCGGCCTCCTCGTTCACGATCCCGACCGGCGGCGCCCCCTCGCGGTCCGCGGCTTCGAAGGAGCGGCCCGCCACGAGCCGCATGCGCATCAGCGGCAGATACCCGTGCGTGACCGATCGATACCAGACGGAGCGTTCCCCATCGGGCGGCAGCCGCGTGCCCACGGGAATCGCGGTGACGTCCTGATCTCCCGCACTGAGCGGCGAGAGATCCGTCGCTTCCACGGTGCGCACCGCCGGATTCGCGCGGAGGCGCTCCAGCAGATCCTGCGCGGCGAGCTTGAAGCGAGCGGGCTCCGGATACCGGGCCGGCGGAAAGGCGACCGTGGTGAACGACACCCCTTCGCTGCGATACCCGAGATCGACGCGCTGCATGGCGAGGAAGCTGCGGAGCAGCAGTCCCGCGCCCACGAGCAGGACCACGGCCAGGGTGAGCTGGGCAACCGCCAGTCCGCTGCCTAACGAAAGATGCCGTCCGGTCCCGGCGCGCCCGTCTCGCAGGGACCTGATCAAATCCGATCGCACGGCCCGCAACGCCGGGAGCAGCCCGAAGGCCATGCCCGCCAGCAGCGTGGTGCCCGCGGCGAAGAGCAGCACCACCGAATCCACACGGATCTCCTGCACCTGCCGCACCGACTCGGGAACGAGCGTGCCGAGGATCCGGCTCCCGGCCACGCCGAGCCAGAGCCCGAGCGCACCGCCGAGGCCGGCCAGGAGGGCGCTCTCGGTGAGGAGCTGCCGGACGATGCGTCCCCGCTGCGCGCCAAGTGCGGCGCGCACCGCGATCTCCCGCTCGCGCGCCGCGGCGCGCACGAGCAGGAGATTCGCGAGATTCACGCACCCGATCAGCAGCACGATGGCGACCGCCCCGCTGAGCGCGAGCAGCGGCAGCCGGACGGATCCCGTGAGCTGCTCGTGCAGGGGTATGAGCCACGCGCCCACACTGGTATTGGTCGTCGGATGTTCACGGGCAATGCGCTCGGCGATCTGCGAGAGATCTGCCTGTGCCGCGGCGACGGAGACCCCCGGACGGAGACGGCCGATCACGCGCAGCACGATGCAGCCCCGGCCGCAGCCGCTGTTGGCCGGACGACGCGTTGCCCGGTACACGTCGGGCGCGGCGGTCTGGATCGGTGCGCGGAAGCCGGGGTCCAGCACGCCAACGACGGTGGCCGGAAGACCGCTCAGCGTGATGCGTTGCCCGATGATCGAGGAGTCGGCGCCAAAGCGGCGGCGCCAGATGGCGTCGCTCAGCACGACCACCGTCTCGACGCCGGGATCGTCGTCCTGCATGGTGAGGCCGCGTCCCAGCGTGATCCTGGCACCGAGCAGCTCGAAGAAGTTGCCCGAGACCACGAGCCCCGTGAGCGTCTCCGGATCGCCATCACCCGTGAGATCGGGAGCCCACCGGGTGTAGGCCGCCATGCCGGCGAAGGTGCGATTCTGGTCCCGCCAATCGGCGAAGTCGGGAGGCGTGAGCCATTCGGGCGTGGCGCGGCCCAGCGCGCGATGGTCGCTCCAGACCTGCACGAGCTCACCCGGGTCGTGGTAGGGCAGGGGCCGCAGCACCACGGAGCGGAGCACGCTGAAGATGGCGGTATTGGCGCCGATGCCGATCGCGAGCGTGAGCAGCGCGACGAATGTGAACCCCGGGGAGCGTCGCAGCGCACGAAGCCCGACGGTGAGATCCTGGCGCAACCCGCTGAGCCGGTCGCGACGCCGGCGCTCGCGGACCGTGGAGCCCCGGATCGCACGGACCTGCTCGGCGATCGCGGCGCGATCGCCGAAGGCGGCGAGCGCCGCCCGGCGCGCCTCGTCGGGGGACATGCCTTGCGCCTCGAATTCCCGAGCCCGGAGGTCCAGGTGGAGCTCGAGCTCATGCCTGACGTCGGCGGAGACGCGATCGGCACGGTCGGGAAGGCGGAAGACGCGCCTCATGAGTTCCTCCTAGGCTCGGACCGCGCCGAGCGCGGCCGTCATCACGCGGGAATAGTCCCGCCACCGGGCCGTTTCCTGTCGCAGCTGCTTGCGTCCTGCCGGTGTCAGCCGATAGAACTTGGCTTCACGATTCGTGTCGGTGAGGCCCCATTCTTCGTCGAGGAGGCCGCTCCGCTCGAGCCGATGCAGCGCCGGGTAGAGCGCGCCCTCCTGGATGGTGAGCACGTCGCCCGTCGTCTGGCGGATCCAGCGTCCGATCGCATACCCGTGGAGCGGGCCCCAGCTCACGGCCTTCAGGATGAGGAGATCGAGGGAACCGGTGAAGAGGTCGGAACCAGCCATCGCGGGCGCAGGGTGGAGGACGCGCTATATCTAAGTGAACTAGGGGTGTCTGGACAAGGGGTGTCGCCGCGGGTCCCATGCCCGGGAGCGCGGTCGCGGACGCGGGCTGTGGCGGGTCAGGCCGCCTGGGGGGGAGAATGGGACGGTTCGTGGAGCAAGTGCGCCTCGCCGCTCGCGGCCTGATGCGCGTGCCCGGCTTTGCCGCCGCCGCCACCCTCACCCTCGCACTGGGCATCGGGCTGTCGACGGCCGTCTTCACCGTGGCCGACGCGCTGCTCCTGCGCGCCCTCCCGGTGCGGGACCAGGACCGCCTGGTCGCGCTCTGGAACGAGACGGGCGATGGACGCTTCGCCAACTGGCCGCTTCCCCTCGACCAGGTCCGCGAGTTCGAGCGAGGGACGCAGGCGCTGGAGCAGGTGGCCTTCTTCGGGTTTCGCGGCGCGACGCCCATGCCCGTCCGGGACGGCGATCGCGTCCTTCCGCTGCGTGGTGCGATGGTCTCCGGCAACTTCTTCGAGGTGCTCGGGAGTCGCGCGTTGCTGGGCCGTGCGCTGCGGCCGGAGGATGACGCGGAGGGAGTGGCACCGGTCGTGGTCCTCAGCCATCGCGCATGGCAGGCGCACTTCGGCGGTGACTCCGCGGTCATCGGGCGGTCGCTGGCCGTGCTGCGGTCGGGTCGGTCGTATCCGATCGTCGGTGTCATGCCGCGGGGCCTGGAGTATCCCCGCGGCACGGACGTGTGGATGCCGCTCATTGCACACGGCGCGGCGAGCGGCTTTCTCGAGATCGCCGTCGGAGAGCTCGACCTCCTCGCCCGACTCCGGCCCGGAGCAACACCGGCCCAGGCGCGCGCCGAGCTCACCACGTACCTGGGCCGCCCGAACGCGCCCGCATGGCAGCGCGAGCTGCGTGGCGTGGTGCACACGTTGCCGGATCTCGTGCTGGGTGAGTCGAAACCCGCGGTGCTCGTGGTGCTGCTGGCGGCGGCGCTCCTCCTCGGCATCAGCTGTGTGAACGTCGCGAATCTCCTCTTCGTCCGTTCGGTGGGACGCGCCAGGGAGATCGTCGTGCGCTCGGCGTTAGGCGCGAGCCGTGGGCGACTCGCGGGGCAGTTGCTCACGGAGGCCGGAGTTCTCTCCGTGGCCGGCGGCCTGCTCGGCATCGGCGTGGCCGTCGCGGCGGTGACCGCGTTCGAGGCCCTGGCGCCCGCGCGACTGCCTCGCCTCGAGGAGATCGGCGTCGATGGCGGTGCGCTCACGGCCGCTCTCGTGATCACGGCGCTGGCGATGCTGCTCGCAGGGCTCGGACCGGCCCTCCTGGCCTCCCGCGCCGGCGCGCACGACGTGCTCCGATCGGGCGCCCGGCAAAGCGCGGGACGCCGGTTGCGCTCGGCGGCCGAACTGCTGGTCGTCGCGCAGGTCGCGCTGGCGGCGGTCAGCCTGTCGGCGGCCGCGCTGATGACGCGGAGCCTGGTCAACCTCATGCGGGTGGATCTCGCGTTCGAGCCGTCGCAGCTGCTCGTGGCGGAGGTCGTGGTGCGCCAGGACCAGCGCCCTGACACGCGGGAGCAGCGCGTGGTCATGGATCTTCTGCTGCCGCACGTCGAGGCACTGCCCGGCGTGCGGAGCGCATCGCCCGTCCTTGCCGTGCCGTTCGCGAGTGGTGGCGCCGGCATTGATGGACGCCTGTCGAAACCGGGGCAGAGTCGCGAGGAAGCCGCCGCGAATCCGATCGTCAATCTCGATATCGTCGCGGCGAACTACTTCGCGACGCTCGGCACTCCGGTCCTGCAGGGAAGGGCCTTCACCGACGAGGACCGCGAGGGCGCGGCACCCGTCGTCATCGTGAGCCGCTCGTTGGCGCGACAGCTCTGGCCGGGCGAGGACGCGCTCGGCCAGCGCGTGACCGTGCCGGGTGGGGAAGCCACGGTCGTCGGAGTGGTCCCGGACACCCGCTACCGGGAGCTCCACGTCGCGCGGCCCAGCGCGTACTTCCCCCGGCGGCAATCGCCCTTCCCCGTGGAGCCGACGACGCTGCTGATTCGCACGACTGGTGATCCAGCGGCCGTGATGTCCTCTCTGGCGCGCACCGTGGCCGAGG
>DATIGO010000091.1:0-10790 GCA_035454665.1 Gemmatimonadaceae bacterium
ACTCGCCGACATCGAGCGCCGTCTGAGCGAGGTCGCCGGTGAGCTCGGCGTGCAGGTGAGCTTCTTCCAATCCAATCACGAAGGCGCGCTCATCGACGCCATTCAGGGGCTGCGAGGAAGTGCGGAAGGCGCCATTATCAACGCTGGCGCGTACAGCCACACCAGCCTGGCCATCCGCGACGCGTTTGCGGCGGTCGCCGTCCCGTACGTCGAGGTGCATCTGTCGAACATCTTCGCGCGTGAACCCGAGCGGCGGCACTCCGTGCTGGCCGCGACGGCTCGGGCGGTGGTCTGTGGCCTGGGAGCCTACGGCTACGAGCTGGCCCTGCGAGGCCTGGTGGCAGGGCTGCCCGCGAGTGGCTGACGCGCGGCACCGGCGGATCACCGCGGTTCGGGAACGGCTCGTCGAACTCCACCTCGACGGGCTTCTCGTTTCGAGCCTGCCGAACGTCCGATATCTGACAGGCTTCAGCGGCTCGAATGCGCTGCTCCTGGTCACGTCGCGCGATCTCCTGCTGCTCACGGACTTCCGCTATGAATCGCAGGTCGCCGCGGAGGTGGGGGACCTGGCTCGGATCCGCATCGAGCTCTCCAGCCTGTGGGCTGGCTTCTGGGAGGCGCTGCGGGGCGCCGACGGGTTGAACGCCGTCGGCTTCGAATCGGCGCACCTGATGCACCGGGACTTTCAGCGGCTGCTCGAGGAGGGCGACCGCTGGGCATGGCGTCCCACGGTGGACGTAATCGAGGGGTTGCGCGAGCGAAAGGACGCCGGCGAGGTCGCGGCGATCCGGCGCGCGGCCACGGTGGCGCAGGTCGCGCTCGAGTCCACGTTGCGGGAGGTTCGGGTCGGTCTGTCGGAGCGGCAGGTGGCGGGGCTCCTGGAGCGCAATCTGCGCGAGGCGGGCGCCGACGACTTTCCGTTCCCCACGATCGTGGCAGCGGGGGAGCGAAGCGCGCTGCCCCATGCCCGGGCCGGCTCGCGCGCTATTGCGCTCGGCGACCTTCTGCTGTTGGATTTCGGGGCCATCTGTGACGGCTACTGCGCGGACATCACCCGAACCGTAGTGATGGGGACGGCGTCGGAGCGGCAGCGGGAGGTGCACCAGGCCGTTCGCGAGGCGAACAGGACGGCGCGCGAGGGAGTGCGAGCCGGGCTGCGGGGGAAGGACGCCGACGCGATCGCGCGCGAGCTGCTGGCGGCGCGAGGATTCGGCGAGGCGTTCGGGCACGGGTTGGGGCACGGGCTCGGGCTGGAAGTGCACGAGGCCCCGCGGTTGTCGCGCGTGTCGGAGTCGGTGCTGCCCGAAGGCGCGGTGGTGACAATCGAGCCGGGCGTATACCTCCCCGGGTGGGGGGGTGTGCGGATCGAGGACGACGTACACCTCGGTGCCGATGGGCCCGAGGTGCTGACGGACTTCCCGCGCGAGCTCCTGGAGCTCGCGTGAGCGACGGTCCGCGACCGCTCTACTCGCTATGATCGACCTTCGCTACGTCAAGAAGCTCATCGAGATGCTGGACAACTCGACTGTCGATTCGGTCGAGATTTCCACCGACAAGGGGATGAAGATCCGGCTCTCCAAGACGCCGCAGGGGCGCGGCGCGGGTTCGATGACGGCCACCCTGCCGGTGGCCACCATGACGCCGACCACCCCGGTGCCGCGCCTGACGCCCACCGAGGCCATGCCGGCCGTCACCGAACCGGAGCCGCCACGGGCGGAGCCGCCCAAGCCGAACCTGCTCGAGGTCAAGTCCCCGATGGTGGGCACCTTCTACGCCCAACCGGAGCCAGGTGCCAAACCTTATGTGACCGTGGGCACACGGATCGCCAAGAAGCAGGTGCTCTGCATCATCGAGGCCATGAAGATCATGAACGAGATCGAATCGGAGTTCGCCGGCGTGGTGAAAGAAGTTTGCGTTCAGGACTCTCATCCAGTCGAATACGGACAGGTGCTCTTCCGCGTCGATCCCAATGGCTAATCCCGCGCAAGGAATCGAGACTCAGGCGGCGCCGCTGGCGCCGCGCCCCCCGTTCAACTTCAAGGCCATCCTGCAGCAGATGGTCCAGTTGAGCGCCTCGGACCTCCATCTGAAGGTCGGGCGGCCTCCTACGCTGCGCGTGCATGGCGACCTCTCGCCGCTACCGCTCCCGGCGCTGCGCCCCGAGGATCTGAGCGCGCTCGCCAAGGAGATGATGTCGCCCAAACAGGTGAAGGAATTCACCGAGTTCCGGGAGGCCGACTTCGCCACCGGTGTGCCGGGCATCGGACGCTTCCGCGTGAACGCGTATCAGCAGCGCGGCACGATCGCTTTCGCCATCCGTACCATTCCGCACCAGGCACGTTCGGTTCGCGAGCTGAACCTGCCGCCGGTCGTGGAGACGGTATCGCTGTATCCGCGCGGACTGGTGCTCGTGACGGGCGTGACGGGCTCGGGCAAGTCCACGACGCTGGCGTCGATGATCCAGCTCATCAACGAGCGCCGCTACGCGAACATCATCACCATCGAGGACCCGATCGAGTTCCTGCACCGCGACCTGAAGTGCCACATCAATCAGCGCGAGGTGGGCACCGACACGGGGAGCTTCGCGCAGGCGCTCCGGCGCGTGCTGCGCCAGGACCCCGACGTCGTGCTCATCGGCGAAATCCGCGACCTCGATACGCTGGACACGGCGCTCAAGGCTGCCGACACGGGGCACCTCGTCTTCTCCACGCTGCACACCACCGACGCCACGCAGACCATCAACCGCATCCTCTCGTTCTACCCGCCGCACCAGCAGAACGAGGTGCGCTATGCCCTGTCGAGCGCCCTGGCGGCGGTGATATCGCAACGGCTCGTGCCCCGGAGTGATCGGCCCGGCCGAGTGCCCGCGTGCGAGGTGCTCGTGAACACCGCGGCGGTCCGGGACCAGATCCGCGACATGAGCAAGACCCTGAACATCCCGGAGTTGATCAAGGAAGGCACGGTCCAATACGGCATGCAGAGCTTCGACCAGTCGCTCATGTCGTGGTACTCGCAGGGAGTGATTTCCTACGAGAGCGCCCTGTTCTACGCGACGAATCCGAGCGAATTTGCGCTCCGCGTGCAGGGCGTGGACGGGTCCAGCGACACCTCCTGGGACGGGTTCCAGAGACCAACCGCACCGTAGCGCGCGCGCCCGGCTTCCCACGCCTGACGACGCCACATGTTCAAGAAGGTGCTGGTCGCCAACCGCGGCGAGATCGCGCTGCGCGTCATTCGCGCCTGTCGCGAGCTCGGGATCGAGACGGTCGCCATCTACTCCGAGGCGGACCGGGAATCGCTGCACGTGCGCTTCGCGGACGACGACGTCTGCATCGGTCCCCCGCCGGCCAGGGAGTCGTACCTCAAGATCCCGCGCATCATTGCTGCGGCGGAGATCACGGGCGCCGACGCCATCCACCCCGGCTACGGCTTCCTGGCGGAGAACGCGGAGTTCGCGGAGACCTGCGTCGCCTCGAACATCACCTTCATCGGTCCCACGGCGGCGCAGATCCGCGTGATGGGCGACAAGGCCGCCGCCCGCAAGGCCATGGCCGACGTCGGTGTCCCCATCGTCCCGGGCACCCCCGGTCCCGTCGACGATGCCGATGCCGCACTCGCCTTCGCGCGCCAGATCGGCTTCCCCGTGATCATCAAGGCCGCCGCCGGCGGCGGCGGCAAAGGGATGCGCGTCGCCCGCGACCCCGATGACTTCGCCCGCGCCTTCGCCCTCGCCCGCTCCGAGGCCCTCTCGGCGTTCGGCAACAACGAGGTCTACGTCGAGAAGTACCTCTCCCGCCCCCGGCACGTGGAGTTCCAGATCCTCGGCGATCAGCACGGCACCGTCATGCACCTGGGCGAGCGCGACTGCTCGATCCAGCGGCGGCACCAGAAGCTCATCGAAGAGGCGCCCTCGCCGGCGGTCACGCCCGAGCTCCGCGAACGGATGGGCGACGCCGCCGTCCGCGGTGCCAAGTCGATCGACTACGTGGGCGCCGGTACCATCGAGATGCTGCTCGACGAGGACGGCTCGTTCTACTTCATGGAGATGAACACCCGGATCCAGGTCGAGCACCCCGTGACGGAGATGCTCACCGGCGTCGACCTCGTGAAGGAGCAGATCCGCGTCGCGGCCGGGGAGCCGCTCAGCGTGACCAGCCTTCCGCCGATTCGCGGCCACGTGATCGAATGCCGCATCAACGCCGAGGACCCGTCGCGGAGCTTCCAACCGTCTCCCGGCCGCATCGACGTATATCATCCCCCTGGGGGCCCGGGGGTACGGATCGACACCCACGTCTACGCCGGGTACACGGTCCCGCCGTACTACGACTCGCTGCTCGCGAAGCTCATCGTGCAGGGCCGGGACCGTCCGGAGGCGATCCGGCGCATGCAGATCGCGCTCGACTCCTTTATCATCGAGGGAGTCAAGACGACGACCGCGTTTCTCGGACGCGTCCTCTCGCACGAGCTGTTCCGTCGCGGTGACGTCGATACCAAGTTCCTCGAGCGTGAGGCGGGGCTTTTCAAGGAACCGGTGTAGGTGCGGATCGACGTCTTCCTGAATGGCAGTGCGGTGGCCCCGGCCGACGTGATCGGGCGCGTGGCGCTGGTGATCGACGTCCTGCGGGCGTCGACGTCCATCGCGGTCGCGCTGGCCAACGGCGCGCGCGCCGTCATCCCCTTCGAGAGCGCCGAAGAGGTGATCGTTCGGTCAAAGGCCTTCGAGCGGGGTGACGTGCGTCTGGCCGGTGAGCGACGCATGCTGCCGATCCCGGGGTTCGACCTCGGCAATTCGCCGCGCGAGTTCACCCGCGAGGCCGCCGAGGGAAAGACGATTCTCTTCACGACGTCGAACGGCACGGGAGCACTCTTGAACGCGCAGGGCGCGCGGGATGTGGTCGTGGGCGCCTACGTGAACTTCACCCCGGTCCTCGCCATGCTGCGCGCCGCCGCACGCGCGGAGACGGACATCGCGATCCTCTGCGCGGGGCGCGACCGGCAGTTCGCCCTGGAAGACGCCGCCTGCGCCGGCCGCTTCGTGCGCGGGATCGCCCGGCGGGGCATCACACCGGAGCTCAACGACGGCGCCATCGCCGCCAGACTGCTCGATCGCCGCTACGGCGAAGACCGCCTCGGGCTGTTCCAGATGTCGCAGCATGGTCGCGCGCTCGTGGACGCCGGGTTCGGTGACGACCTCATGCTCTGCGCGGCGATCGACTCGCACCCCGTGGTCCCCATCTACGCGGAGCGCCAGATCATGCGCCTCGGCGCCGTGCGGGAGCGGTGACCGCGTGAGCAGCGGGCTCCGACGCGAGCTGCAGGGCATCGCCGTCCTGTTGTTGGCGGTCTTCGTGGCCGGTACGCTCGCGCTGCAACCGGTCCCCGACGACGGTTCGTGCTTCGCGGGCCGCGGCATCTTCGGCCCGGTGGGTGCCTGCCTCAAGTGGAGCGTGATCGCACTGATCGGTCTCCCGGCCGCGTGGCTCGTCCCACTGGCGGGACTGGTTCACGGGTTGCGACTCCTCGGTACGCTCGAAGCGGACACGGATCGTTCGTGGATGATCTTTCTGCTCGGCCTCGCCGTGCTGGTGCCGGTCGGAGTGGGGCTCGCCGCGCCCGATCCACGCGATGCCACGACCATCGCGGGCAATCTCGGCGGGTTCATCGCGTACTACCTGTTGCAGTTCTTCGGGCGCGCCGGCGCGTGGATCCTCGTGGCGCTCGCGCTCAGCACGTTGATGGCGTGGACGCTGCGGTGGAATCCCGTGCGCGCGATCGTGGCACGCCCCGCGTCGCGGCCGCGCGGGACTACCGCTGCCGGGGGCACCGCGGTCGCGCTCGAGTTGGAGCCGCCGCCGCAGGAGATGCCGGGGATCAACGATCGCGCGCCGTCACCGGCGACCCTTCCGACCCCCGCTGACGCCCCGACGTCGGCGGCGCGCTCCGAGCGCAAGCGGCGCGAGCGTGCCCCGACGGTGCCGGCCCCGGAACCCGCCGCGAGTGCGCTCGCCACCGAGGTTCTCCCGGCCGACGGCATCGGCGAGGATGCGCTCGCCGAGGTGCTCCCGCCTCCCGACCTGCTCACAGCGGCCCCGCAGCAGAACGTCGACGTGGGCCGCCGCGAGCTCGACGCGATGGGCCAGAAGCTGATGGAGGCGCTGCGCACCTTCCGGGTAGAGGGAGAGCTGCTCGGGCGCACGACGGGACCCGTGGTAACGCAGTTCGAGATCGAGCCGGCGCCCGGGGTGAAGGTCCGGCAGTTCGCCAACCTGGCGAACGACCTCGCGCTCGCGATGCGGGCGCCGAGCATCCGCGTCGTCGCGCCCATCCCGGGGCGCGGCGCCGTCGGTGTGGAGGTGCCGAATCCCACCCCGGAGCACGTCTGGTTCCGCGAGATCATCGAGTCGAACGAGTTCAAGTCGGCGCGGGCGTCGCTGCCGATCGTGCTGGGCAAGAATCTCGAGGGGCACCCGGTCGTGGCGGATCTCGCGCGGATGCCGCACCTGCTGATCGCGGGAGCCACGGGCTCCGGGAAATCGGTCTGCGTGAACACGATCATCACGAGCCTGATGTACCGGCATACGCCCGCCACTCTGCGGTTCCTGATGGTCGATCCCAAGATGGTGGAGCTCTCGGTGTACAACCGGGTGCCGCACCTCAAGTACAAGGTGATCACCGACAACCGGGACGCGGCGTCGATCCTGAAGTGGGCGGTGATGGAGATGCACGACCGGTACCATCTCCTGGCGGCGAACGGCGCGCGGAACATCCAGGAGTTCAACAAGCGGGTGCAGGACGGGGCGCACCTGGTGCGACCGCGGAACGTCGACGTGGCCTTCGAGGACCGGACGTATCGCGACGGGATCCAACCCTACATCGTGATCGTGATCGACGAGCTGGCCGATCTGATGATGACGGTGCAGGGGGAGGTGGAGACGCCCCTCGCGCTGCTGGCGCAGAAGGCGCGCGCCATCGGCATCCATCTGATCCTCGCCACGCAGCGCCCGAGCGTGAACGTGATCACGGGGCTGATCAAGGCGAACTTCCCGAGCCGGATCGCGTTCCGCGTGGCGTCGCAGGTGGACAGCCGGACGATCATCGATGGGATCGGCGCGGAGTCACTGCTCGGGAACGGGGACATGCTCTTCATCCCCCCCGGGAAGTCCGAGCCGCAGCGCATCCAGGGGGCGTTCATCCCTGGCGAGGACACCGAGCGGCTGATGGCGTGGTACGAGCAGCGGCGGGCGGCGCGCCGCGCGTCGCTCGCGGCGAAGGGGCTCGCGACGGAGGACACGAAGGACGAGGATCTGCTGAAGATCGTCCGGGATCGCGAGGCGATGGCGGCGGCGGAGGAGGAGGACGACGATCGCGTGGCGGAGGGAGAGCGCGACGACCTGTTCCGCCGCGCCGCGGAGGTGTGCATCCAGCACCAGTTGGGCTCGACGTCGCTCCTGCAGCGTCGCCTCGGGATCGGCTACGGCCGCGCCGCGCGGATCATCGACCAGCTTCATCATGCCGGCGTCCTCGGCCCGCCTAACGGCTCAAAGCCGCGCGACATCCTGGTGGGGCTCGAGGAGCTGGATCGGATCTGCGGGCCGGAAATGCCGTGACTCGTGACTCTGGACTCGGCGGGTGGGGCCGGGCTTCCGAGCACGAACACGCATCGGGGTGAGGGAGACTTGCAGACGGGGACGCGGATCAGGCGGAAACGGGCGGATCAAGGCGGATCGTTCCGGTGTGGCACGCTGGCGGCGACAGACCCGGCCCAGCCGTGATGGGTGAGGGACAGCAGACGAACAGCAGACGAACAGCAGACGAACAGCAGTAGAACAAGCGCTGTTGTTCAACGAGGCTGCTGCTCTTGATCCGCGTTGGTTCATGCGTCGTTCAACTCCGCCCGATCCGCGTTGGCCGCTGTAGATCTTCGCCCTTCCCGGTTGCGTGTCCCGGCGGAGAGTGCCCGGCTTCCGAGTCACGAGTCACGAAGAAAGGGCGCCGCGTTGAGAGGATGTCACCCGCAATGAAATGGTGACGCATCCGTGACGAGGCCTGCCTATGTTCGCGCCGTGACGAAGCAGACGGATCGCTTCGGGCTCGAGGGCGAGCGACTGGCCGAACGGTGGCTGCGTGCGCATGGCTGGCGCGTACTGCAGCGGAGGTACCGGTCCGGGCACCGGGACATCGACCTCATCGCCGAGCGCAAGGGACTGGTGGCGTTTGTCGAGGTGAAGGCCCGATCCGGGGTCGAGTTCGGGGACCCGGTCGAGGCTGTTAACTGGAAGAAGCGCAACGAGTTAGTTCGTTCGGCAGCGACCTGGATCGATCGCCACGGCCGTCCGGGGGAGGTGTATCGGTTCGACGTGATCGGGGTGCTCGTCGGAGGCGGCCGGGTGCGTATCCGCCACGTCGAGAACGCGTTTGTGCTCTCGTCGCGTGCTTGAGAGGGGGCGGTACCTTTCGTATTTTGTTCGGGGGTATCGAGCGTTTCCGGCCATCCGGTAAATTGCCGCGTGGCCAGGTTCTCACCAACCAACCCATTGGGTGACTCATGGCGGTGTCGGCGGTGCAGGAAGACCGGAAGAAGGCGCTGAGTCTGGCCATCGCGCAGATCGAAAAGAGCTGTGGGAAGGGTTCCATCATGCGGATGGGCGCGGAAGCCGCGCGCGTACGCGTCGAGGCGATCCCCACGGGCGCGATCAACCTCGATGCGGCGATCGGCGTGGGCGGCATCCCGCGCGGCCGCGTCACCGAAGTCTACGGCCCCGAGGCGAGCGGCAAGACCACGTTGTCGCTCCACGTGGTGGCCAATGCCCAGCGGGCCGGCGGCGTCGCGGCCTTCATCGACGCCGAGCACGCGCTCGACGTGGAGTATGCGAAGAAGCTGGGCGTGGACGTCGAGAATCTGCTCATTTCGCAGCCCGACACGGGCGAGCAGGCGCTGGAGATCTGCGAGATCCTCGTTAGGTCCGGCGCGGTGGACGTCGTCGTCATCGACTCGGTGGCCGCCCTGGTGCCCAAGGCGGAGATCGAGGGCGAGATGGGCGACTCCCACGTTGGCCTGCAGGCGCGGCTCATGAGCCAGGCGCTCCGCAAGCTCACCGGTGCCATCGCCCGTTCGCGCACCTCGGTGATCTTCATCAATCAGCTGCGCGAGAAGATCGGTGTGATGTTCGGCAATCCCGAAACCACCACCGGCGGCAAGGCGCTCAAGTTCTACGCGTCGCTGCGCCTCGACATCCGGCGCATCGGCCCGGTCAAGGAAAAGGAGGAGGTCATCGGGTCGCAGGTGCGCGTCAAGGTCGTGAAGAACAAGGTGGCGCCGCCGTTCAAACAGGCCGAGTTCGACATCATGTACGCCGAGGGGATCAGCCACGTCGGCCTCCTCGTCGACATCGGCTCGGAGAGCGGGATCATCGAGAAGTCGGGCGCGTGGTACAGCTACAGCGGGCAGCGCATCGGGCAGGGCCGCGAAAATGCGAAGCTCTTCCTGAAGGACAACCCGGTCATGGCTGGTGAGATCGAAGACAAGGTCAAGGTCGTGCTCGGAATCCGGCCGGTGGCCCCTGGTGCCGAAGTCGAGGCGGGGGAAGACTAGCGCACACGGTCTTGCGGATCGGGCCGGCGGAAGCGTGGGGCCGGAGGGTTGTTCTCTGAGTAAGTTGGTGCCCGGTACACCACTTTTCTCAGTGGGCTTCTCTCCGGCCTCTCTTCTTTTTCGTGCGGCAGGCGCGCCATGAGCGACACCCCAGCGTTCCCCGCCGCGCGGATCACCGCGCTCGAGGAGCACCCTCGCCGCAAGGGACGCGTCCTCGTCTCGGTGGACGGTGAGGCGATCGGCGCCTTGTCCGTCGACCTGGTCACGGATCTGGGCGTCCGCGAGGGCGGGGTTGTGACGGCGGCACTGCGGAACGACCTCGCGGTCGCCGCGCGCCGAACCGCGATGCTCGACAGGGCGCTCGATCTCCTTGCCGTCCGATCGCGATCAGCGAGCGAGCTGCGCCGGCGCCTGGTCCGTCCCAGGCCGACCGCGCGCGGCGCGGGTCGCGGCGCGGGTCGCGACGCGACCGCGGGTACCGCGGCGCCCCCGGCCGACCCGCAGGATATCGACTGGGTCATTCAACGGCTGAGCGCGCAGGGATACCTCGACGACGCGCAGTTCGCCCGCCAGTTCGCGCGCGCGCGCATGGTGGGCGGCGGGGTGTCGCGCCGCCGCCTCCAGGACGAGCTGTACCGCCGAGGCGTCGGCCGCGAGGTCGCCGCCGAAGCGATCGATCATTCCCTCGACGACGCCCAGCTCGACGAGTACACGGCGGCGCGCGACGCCGCGCGGAAGCGGTTGCGCGCCCTGGCCTCGCTCGATCACGCCGTGCTTCGTCGGCGGTTGTACGGATTCCTCGCACGCCGCGGCTACGAGCCCGATGTCGTGAGCCGCGTGCTGCGTGAGGTCCTGGCGAGCGATCCCGAGGCTCTCTCGGGCGACGACAGCTGAGCGCCAGCGGCGGCTCCCCTGCCGGGCTGCGCGGCGGGGCACGGGTTCCTCCTGCTGACGCGCGGCAATCGGACGCGCGCTCCCCGCCGGGCCGTCTCCCGCCGCCGCGCCGCGATCGGCGCCGCGTCGAACCGGCCGGGTCACCTATATTTAGGCTTCCATGCGCGCCGCCGAGATCCGGACCCGATTCCTCGAATATTTCGAACGGCACGGCCACGCCATCCGGCCGAGCTCGTCGCTCGTCCCCGCCGACGATCCCACGCTGCTCTTCACGAACGCCGGGATGGTGCAGTTCAAGAAGGTC
>DATIGO010000092.1:0-2583 GCA_035454665.1 Gemmatimonadaceae bacterium
CGCGCCGCTCGGCCTCCCGGACCGCGCGCAGCTCGTCGCGGCGCCGCGCGATGACCGCGAAGAGCGTGTCGACCTGCCCGGCGTCACGGGCCGCCACGCTGAACGGCTGCTCCTCGCCGGCGAGACTCAGCACCAGCCCCACGCGCGTTCTCCCGCTTACGGGCTCCCGGCGTACGCTGAGCGGCTGGTCGTAGCGCCACGACGCCTCCTCGAGCTCCCGTGGCTCGGCCTCGCGCGGGAGGATGCCCTCGGGCAGGACCCCGATGTAGAGGATGCGGCGGTCGGTGGCAGCCAGCACGCCGTGCGACAGGCGGAACCAGGTCCACCAGTGCCGCTGTTGCACCGGGAGCCGGTGCTCGACGGATTCGCCCGCCTGGAGCGCGAAGTCGATCTCGCGATTGGCCAGGCGCGCGGCGCCCTCGGCGTCTCCACGATGCAGGAAGACGAGGAGCACCGCCGCGGAGATCCCGATTGCCACCCCGGTCCCCCAGAAGGACAGGCGGAGCGCTCGGGAGGTACCGGAAGGAGTCGCGCGGGTCAGCGGCCGCGAGGCGGGCGTCGGCCGGGCGCGACGCGGCGCTCCTCCACCACGAGCGAATCGAGGCGAGCGACCTGCGCGGAGTCGAGGAGCTGCCGGGCTTCGCCACGCGCCGCGTCGTTGAACATGCGGATCGAGTCGGCGAGCGGCTGTGTGCTGGACTGAAAGCGCTCCAGCGCTTCCACGTCGTCGCGCTGCATCCGCCGCTCGAGCGAGATGCCGAGGTACTCGCGCACCGAGTCCATCTGGCGCATGAAGGGTGCGGTCTGCTGCCGGAGCCAGCGCCGGATGTCCATGAGAGACGACTTCTGGGCGTCCGTGAGGTCGAGCAGCTTCGAGTGCTCCAGCAGGTAGCTGATGGGTTCGCCGTCGCTCAAGACAAGGCCGGGGCCGGAACTCCGGGCCATCCGCGTTTGCGTGGACTGCGCCCAGCCCAGAGCTGGCGTCAACGGAACGCCGATGGCGATAGCGAGCAGCGCGAGACGAGTACGCATGTCGGCACCCACGAGACGACTGTGAAGTGGCCCATGATACACAGGCCGCGCGTCTTGGTGTCGGAGCCGGAGTGCCGCTGCTCCGGCTGGACCGTTCGCTCCTGCCCTAGTGGGCCTCGGCAGCGCCTCTGCTGGGGGCGGTGGGGTCGTTCGGGGAGTGGTAGGTGTTGCCGTAAATGGTGAAGGCGATGAAGAAGGCCGCCGCGGCCAGGAGCGTGATGAACGCGGCAAATCCCCAGCCCTGATTGAAGTTGCCTTCGATTCTCCGACCAGCCATGGAGTCCCCGTGGTGGCGTCGCGTCTGGTGTTCCGTCCCTCCCGAATCCGGGGCGGTGCGGACCGCGCCGGCGCCGGAATGTATCACCCCGGCGCCGGAGGTGCCAAACTCAGGGCGTCGGCGTGGGCGAGGCGGTGGAGGTCGTTCCGCGGTGAGTGCGTACCACGCGCGCCACGTGCGTCAGGTGGTCCGAAATGGCTCGCGCCGCCTCGTCGGCATCGCCCCGCTCGACGGCCCTCAGAATCCGCCGGTGCGACATCATGGCGTCGGCCATGGCGCCCTGAAGGCCCACCATGAAAACGCGCTCGCCGCGGAGCATCTCCAGCATCGTCTGTGACAGGACCTCGAGCACGGGATTCCCCGTCGCCCGGGCGAGCTCCAGGTGGAACTCCGAATCGAGCCTGATGAAGGGCTGCGAGTCCTCCCCTGCGGCCTCCATGCGCTGCACGATTTCCCGGAGGCGGAAGAGATGCGCAGGGGTACGGTGACGGGCCGCGAGTCGGGCGATCGGGATCTCGAGCAGCTCCCGCGCCTGGTGCACGTGCTCCAGCGTCTGCCGCTTCCCCTGCAGCAGGAGGGACATGGAGTCGGCGACATGGTCGGGAGAGGGGGCGGTGACGAATGTCCCGCGTCCGACCACGACATCGATCAGGCCCTTCTCCTTGAGCGACTTGATTGCCTCGCGCACCGCGGCCCGGCTGACGCCGAGCTGCGTGGCGAACTCGCGCTCGGCCGGGAGCCGGTCGCCCGGCTTCAACTCTCCCGCGAGAATCCGTGACTGAATGCGGCTCACGATCTCCTCGTACAGCCGCTCACGGTGCGGGAGCGCGCGCTCAGCCTCGTCGGGAGAGGGATACATCGTCACCCCGCAGCGCGCCTGCGCGCGCCCGGCGGCGGTCGGGTGAAGCTCATCGAAACCGTGATCGTGTGGTTCTGCTCGATCTGGGTGCTCCCCCGGCTTCCCTTGATCAGGGTCTGCTCGAGGAACCCGAGCTCCCCGCGCCAGACGGACGACAGGCGCCACCCCACGGCGGCCGTGGCCCGGTTCTGATCGAAGCCAGCGCGCGCCGCGTTCGCCCCGAAGCTCACGAAGAGCTCATTGGCTGCCGTGATGTATCCAGGGGCCGGATTGCCGGTCGTGCCCCCGAGGGGGAGCGTGGCTCGGAGGCTGTACCGCGCCCGCGATGAGCGCGTCCAATGGTCGATGTCCTCCCCGCTTGCGGCCGCGCGGCGGCCCAGCCAGCGCTGCTCCAGCCGAACGCGGTGCGCCAGTC
>DATIGO010000093.1:0-3528 GCA_035454665.1 Gemmatimonadaceae bacterium
GCTGGTCGGCGGCACGGCCAGGCGCGCGGCCAGGCGGACCGCGCCCGCCGTCCCGGCCTGTGTAATCGGCGACGCGGATCTCGTCCGCTGTCTCGGCCTCGCCGGGATCCGCAGCTGGGTGCTCTCCCCGCCAGGCGCCGCGGCACGGTACTCGCGCTTCACGCGCGGATCGCTCGCCTGGCGCGATCCGTGGGAAGGGCCCGAAGCGCTGGTGCAGGAGCTCACGGAGTACGCGAGCGGGCAGTCCGAGCCGCCGGTGCTCTTCTACCAGGAGGACCGGTCGCTGCTGCTCGTCTCGCGACATCGCGAGGAGCTGCGGAAGCTCTTCCGCTTCGTCATCGCGGACGCGGAGCTGATCGAGTCGCTGGTCGACAAGGAACGCTTCGTCGAGCTGTCGCGCCGCCTCGCGCTGCCGATCCCGGCGACGTGGTCGCTCCCCGCGGTCGAGGACGTGCCGCTGGAGTCGATGCACATCGACTACCCCGTGATCGTGAAGCCCGTGACGCGGCGGCAGGATCGCTGGCGCCCGGTGGCGGGCGAGGCGAAGGCGCTGCGGGCCGACAATCCTGCCGAGCTGCGCCTGCTCTGGTCGCGGCTCGCCGCGGCCGGGACGCGCGTGATCGTGCAGGCGCTGGTGCCCGGGCCGGAGACGGCGATCGAGAGCTACCACACCTACGTGGATGACCGGGGGAACGTGGTGGCCGACTTCACGGGGCGGAAGATCCGCACGCGGCCGCCGGCCTTCGGGGACAGCTCCGCGCTCGAGATCACCGATGCCGGGGACGTCCGCGCGCTCGGGCAGGACATCGTCAAGCGCATGGGCCTGCGCGGCGTCGCGAAGCTGGATTTCAAGCGCGCCCCCGACGGCGCGTTGTACCTCCTCGAGGTGAACCCGCGCTTCACGCTCTGGCACCACGCGGGCGCGCTGGCCGGCGTGAACATCCCGGCGCTCGTCCACGGCGATTGCGTGGGGCGGACCCGCCCGGCGGTACCGCGGGCGCGGCCGGGCGTGCGCTGGTGCAAGGTGTGGACGGATCGCGCCGCCGCGCGTGACGAAGGCATCCCCTTCCCCCGGTGGCTCGGGTGGGCCCTGCGCTGCGAGGCGAAGAGCGCCTTCGCGTGGGACGACCCGCTCCCCTTGTTAGGCGCCGGGCTGCAGCGCTGGCTCGGCCGCCGCCGCACGAACGGGTCGGCGGGCCCGAAGACATCCGAACAGGCCACGAGATCCGGGACTGCGGACCCCGGCTCGGCGGCAGCTCTCCATCGTCCGCATGGGAGGTCGACATGAGGTGCCTCGCGATCGTGGTCCCGATGCTGTTGCTGGGTGTGGCGTGCAAGTCGAACGATGATCCTGTTGGACCCGACGTTCCGGATCCCAACGATACGACGTCGACCGTGGGCGTGCGCATTGGAGCCGCGGGCAACGTGGTGTCCTGCGGCATGACGAACGACGAAGCCACGGCGTCGTTGCTCGATTCCGTCTCCACCGTCTTCGCGCTCGGCGACATGGTCGTGGGAACCGCGGCGGATGTCTACGACCGCTGCTATGACCCGTCGTGGGGCCGTCACAAGGAGAAGACCTACGCCGTGCTGGGGAATCACGAATACTCGACGGGCAGCGCCAGCAGCACGTTCTCCTACTTCGGCACGCGCGCCGGCCCGCCCGATCTCGGCTACTACAGCGTGGACGTCGGCGACTGGCACATCATCGTGCTGAACGACAACGCCAACTTCGTCCCCTACGCGGCCGGCTCCGCCCAGGAGGCGTGGCTGAGCACCGACCTGGCGGCGAACACGAAGCCCTGCACCATGGCGCTGTGGCACGACCCGCTCTTCCTGTCGTCCAACACCGCCGGCTTCACCGTGCGGCCCTCGCGCAAATCGATCTGGGCCCTCCTCTACGCGGCCAACGTCGACGTCGTGCTCAACGGCGGCCAGCACCACTACGAGCGCATGATGCCGATGGACCCCGACGGCAACGTCGACGAGGCGCGCGGCGTGCGGCAATTCAATGTGGGCACCGGCGGCGAATCCGTGGCCGAGCCCACCGTGGCGATCCACGCCAACAGCGCAGTGCGCAGCGCGACGTATGGCGTGCTCATCATGACACTCAAGGCCAACGGCTACGACTGGGCCTTCCGTGCGATTCCCGGTCAGAGCTTCACCGACTCCGGCTCCGGCACATGTCACTGACCGGCTCGACCGTCGGTAACGGGACCAGTCCGGCGGTGATTCACGAGAGTGAATCGCCGCCGGCTGGAAGCCTCGCGGCCCGACTGGCCACGGCACTCGCGGCGGCCTCGGTGCGCTATTGCCAGTGGAAGGGCGCCTGGAAGCGCGCGCACTGGTCCGTGGGCGAGGGTGACATCGACCTGCTCGTCGACCGGGGCTCGCGTGCCGCCTTCGATCGCGTCATGAGCGATCTGGGATTCCGCCCGATCCTGCCCGAGCCCGCATTCGGGATCCCCGGCGCGGTGAGCTGGCTGGCGCCGGATCCGGACGGCGATCGCCTGATCCACGTGCACGCGCACTACCAGCTCTTCGCCGGGAAGGCGTGGACGACGCTGCTGCACATCCCCATCGAGCGCCCCACGCTGCAATCGGCATCGCGCGGACCCTGGTTCGACGTGCCCGCGCCGGAGTACGAGCTGCTCCTCCTGGTGCTGCAGTCGACTCTGCGTCATCACTGGCGCGATCTCTTCCGCCGTGGCGATCCCGGGTGGCTGACGTCGCTGCAGGCGCATCTGCGCCGCCTCGACGCCGAGGCCGATCGGTACGAGCTGGCCGCGATCGTGGAGCAGTTCCTGCCGGAGCTCTCGCCGCTCTGCCTCGGGCGCTGCCGCGTGGCGCTGCGCGCCGGTGTCGCGCCGCTGAAGCGGCTGGCCGCGCGGCGCGAGCTCCTGTGGCAGCTGCGCCTGCGCACCCGCCGCGCGCCGGCGGGCGTGACGCTGCGCCGCGCGGCGTATGGTCTGCAATCGGTCCTCCTCTCCCAGCTGAACAGGGCAACCGGCAAGCGCGCGTCGCCGCACGGGATGAAGCGGTTGGCGACGGGTGGCGCGGTGATCGCGCTTGCCGGCCCCGATGGGGCGGGGAAGTCCACTTGCGCAGCGGCCCTGTACCGCTGGCTGGGGGCCGAGTTGTGCGCCTGTCACGCGCATCTCGGTCGTCCGCCGCGCAGCGCGACCACGCTGATCACCGGCGCTGCGCTCAAGACGAGCCGCGCCATCGATCGGGCGCGCCGCCTGACGAGGCCGTCGGCGCGCACCGCGCATCTCGAGCTGCTGCGATTCGTGGCGACCGCGCGCGACCGGTACCGGCTGTACTGCCGCGTGACGCGGTTCGCCACCCACGGCGGCATCGCGATCTGCGAGCGGTACCCCATCTCCGAGGAGCACGTCCTCGTGGGCCCGAGCTGGGTTCAGGACCGGGGCATGGCCGCCATGGGCCGGCTGGCGGCCTGGTTGCGGCGCATCGAGGCGGGCTACTACCAGCGCATCGCCGCGCCCGATCTGATCGTGATCCTGCGCG
>DATIGO010000094.1:0-27851 GCA_035454665.1 Gemmatimonadaceae bacterium
GGGGGCGCCTAACCGGTGGGCATGTGCAGATTCTCATATTTCCAGGGCTCGCCGAAGCTTTCTTCCCCCAGCCCGGCCCGCTTGCCGGCCGCGATGTCCCGAGCCGATGGTCTCATGCCCTATGGCCGAGCCTACGCGGCCGATGCCAGTCGCCGCCACGTACCTCGGCCGGGGGCGGTCGGCACCCGGAACGTCATGGGGTCGGATCGCGCGGACACCCGCCAGATGATCGCCTAACGCTCATGGGGTCGTCCCCGCGCGGAGGCTGGCCGTATATACTTTCTGCCAGCGGGAGTACGTGCTCCGGCCGGCGCACCGCCGTTGCCATCGCACGTGCTCGACACCAGAGGGGCCAACTGGGGCATGTCCGTCACGTCGTCGTTCGAATCCGGACAGGAGCGCGCCGTGGACCCGGCGCCGCTGGCGCTCGGCGCCAGCGGCGTGCCGAGCCGCGCCGAGGCGCTCGCCGTCCTGTCCCCGTTCGAGCGCCGTGCCTTCACACTCGTGGAGCGGATGAACCAGGGCGCCTGGAAGAAGCTCTGGGTCTTCTGCCAACGGCAGGTCAACGCGCGATGGATCGGGTTGCTGGCGCGCCCGCAGCTCGAGGTGCGCGGTTTCGAGCATGTGGAGCGCACCACCGCGGCGCGGCCGCTGCTGCTCGTCGCGAATCATCGCTCGAACTTCGACATGATTGTCGTGACGGAAGTGCTGTTCCGCCGGCTCAAGCGCCCGATACGGATCAACTTTCCCATCCGCGGGCGGGGCTACTACCAGGACCTCACCGGGGTGCTGCTGAACGGCGTGGCGGGTTTCTGGGCCATGTATCCGCCGCTCTTTGCGCTCCCGTCACACGCCGTCTTCGACCGCTATGCCCTGGACGTCCTGATCGCGATGTGCCGGACGGGCGAAGGGAACCTGATCGGGATCCATCCCGAGGGCGGCCGCAATCGCGACCCGGACCCCTACTCCTTTCGCAAGCTTCAGCCGGGGACGGGGCGCATCATCCACGCCGCACGGCCGCAGGTTATCCCGGTGTTCATCGCGGGGCTGAGCAATTCCTTCACGAGGCAGGTCGCCAATCTCTGGCAGAAGCGCGAGCCCATACGCATTCACTTTGGCGCTGAACCGGACCTCTCGGATCTGTTCGCGCTGCCGGGAAAGGGGAGCACGTACAAGGCGATCACCGAGCGCGTCATGGACGAGGTACGGCGAATGGCGGAGGAGGATCGGGCGCAGTACGGAGCGCCTCGCGGAGAGGCGTGAAGCAGGCCGACGGCCCGGGCTGGGGCGGCGTCCGCCCCTGGATGCGACTGGGCAGCGCGACAGTGTGCTGGGTGATGGCTGCCTGTGTGGGTGGCGACGCCGGCCGCGTGGCCTTCACCCCGCCACCCACGCCGACCGAGCTGACGGCCGGCGAAGCGCTGTTCAACCTGCACTGCTCCCGCTGTCACGGCGTCCACGCGGTCGGCACTGACAGCGGGCCGTCGCTGGTCCACGAGATCTACCGGCCGAGTCATCACGGCGACGAGGCCTTCACGCTGGCGGTGCGCGTGGGGGTGGCGGCCCATCACTGGCGATTCGGCGACATGCCGCCGCAACCACAGGTGGCCGACAGCCTGGTGCCGCCGATCCGGGACTACGTGCGCTGGCTGCAAAGGAGCGCCGGCGTGCGCTGACCGCGCAAATCGGCCAACGCGGATGCCGCTACCGCCGTGCGCTGGAATCCCGCGTCGCGGTTCCCGCGGCCGCGGCGGCACGCGCCTTCCGCTCCGCCGCCAGGGTGGGATACGCGACATCCGGGGGCGGATCGCCGTTCGGCCAGTCGAGCTCTTTCCCCTCGAAGTCCGGTCGTGGACGCGACGTGACCAGCCGCGCGAGGTCGTACGCCTCCTGGTCTGTGAGCGTGCCCGGCGCGTTCTGTGGCATTGCCTGCTTGATGAAGGCGGCGGCCGTCCGCAGGCGCGCCATGCCGGCGCCGATGTTGAACGACTGCGGTCCCCACAGCGGCGGCGCAAGCGTGGTGCCCAGGCCGTCCAGCCCATGACAGGCAGCGCACTTCGCCGGGTAGAGTGCCGCAGCGCGCACCGTGTCGCCTTGCAGGGGTGGGACGGGGGGAATGCTCTGTCCCTCGACCTGCGCGAACTGTGGGTATCCGCTCGAGAGAAACGCGAAGTAGGCGATGATGTCGCGCATGTCGCGGCTCTCCGGCACCAGGGGGCGGCCGTTCATGCTGCGCTTGAAGCAGTCGTTGATGCGGTCCTCGATGAGCTGCGTGGCGCCCGCGCGAGCGCGGTACTGCGGGAAGCGCACGTAGATGCCGACCCACGGCATCACGTTCGGGCGCGTACCGTCGGCGGGATGGCAACTCACGCACTGCAGCTGATTACCGACATGTCGCGGCAGCGAGTCGCGTGTGTGGCGCAGGAGCGCACGCCCGCGTCGAACCGAAGCCAGGATGACCGGATCCGTGATCTCGCTTTCGGACGGGATCCGGAACCGGACGCGGCGTACCGGCTCCGGCGACACGAGCGAGTCACCGGACGCCATGGCCGAGTCGGCTGCGGCCACGCGCACTTCCTTGCACCCCGTCGCCGCCGCGCTGACGGCGAGGATCACGGTGGAGCGGCGCAGCAAGCGGCGCGCGTCGTGGAGCGGGCTTTGTGGTACGAAAAAACGCATCGGAAACCGGTCGTGGACCGCGGGGACCTGCCCTGCCAGATTACCACGTGCCGCGCCCCGGTGGAAGTTCCACGCGGGGGCCGAAGCACCGCCCAGCACATCCAATCTCGCGCCACTCCGATGCGATCGCTTCATGCTCTCCCGGCCCTTGTCCTGGTGCTCTCTCCGGCCGCGGCCGGACTCGCCGGCCAGTCCGCGCCCGCGCCGGTGCTCGTGACCACGGACTGGCTCGCCGCGCATCTGAACGAGCCGGGGCTCGTCGTCGTGCACGTGTCGGCGCAGCGCTCGGACTACGATGCGGGCCACGTTCCGGGCTCCCGCTGGCTCTCGTGGCAGTCCATCACACGGCAGCGCGACGGCCTGTCCACGGAGCTCCCCGACGCGGCGGCGCTCGATTCGGCGCTCGAGTCGTTAGGTGTCTCGGACGGCTCCCGGATCGTGATCAGCGGCGGGCCGATCACGATGACCGCGCGCGCCTACTTCACCCTGGACTACTTCGGGCTCGGCGACCGCACCTCGCTGCTCGACGGCGGGATCGACGCCTGGCGCGAAGAGGGACGCGCTGTCGAGCGCACGGCCCCCGCGGTGGCCCGCGGAACCCTCGCCTTGCGACCCCAGCCGGGGAAGCTGGCCGACGCCTCGTGGATCGCCTCGCAGGCGGCCACACCGGGGGGCCCGGTGGTGATCGACGCCCGGGCCCCGGAGTTCTGGGCCGGACTCGCCTCGAACAACAACCCGCGGCCGGGCCGGCTTCCGATGGCGGCTGGTAACCTCCCCTTCACGTGGACCACCGGTGAGTTCGCCCGGTACCGGGATCGTGATCGCCTGGCGCAGCTCTTTGCCCGCGCCGGTGTGAAGCCCGGGAACAAGGTGGTCACCTACTGCCACATCGGGATGCAGGCGTCGGTGCTCTACGTGGCGGCGCGCCTCCTCGGCTACGACGCGGCGGTGTACGACGGCTCATTCGAGGACTGGAGCCGGCGGACCGAGTTGCCAGTCGCCGCCCCGCCGAAGCCACCGCAGCCGTGACGCAGCCGAAAACGACGGGGCCGCCCTTTCGGGCGGCCCCGTCGTTGCTGTCGGGTCGCTCGCCGAGCATCTAGAACCCGAGGTTCATGCCCAGGCCGAAGACCCAGTTGTGCGCCACGCTGCCGCTCATGCCGAAGCCGGTCGCCTCCTCGAAGTCGAACTTGCCGACGTAGTCCTTGGCCATCAACCGCACGCCGAACGCGCGATTGAGCTGCAGGTCGATCCCGCCACCGAAGTTGCCGGCGACGTTCGTGGACTTGGTCGTGAGTCCCGCGGCCGAGACCTCGTAACGGATCGCCCCTACACCGGCCTCCACGTACGGCACGACGGCGGTGCGGTCGCCTGCGAGACCGGGGAGCCTGACCTGCACGCCCCCGTCGTACAGCAGGGCGCGGCTGTCCGCGACCTCGAGTCCGCCAAGGATCGGCAGACCGACTTCGACGTTCGAATCGCTGTAGCCGAGGTGCCCGACGATCGCCACGTTAGGCAGCACGTCGAGGCCCACCTGGACGCCGTAGATCGGCGCGGGCTGGTTGCCGACCCGCGTGCCCAGCGGGCCATTGGCGAAGGCGCCATAGGTGATGTAACCCACGTAGGGCGTGACCCGCGCGACCGTCGGCCGGCCCTGCTGCTGGGCCCCGGCGGTCGAGGCGATCAGGAGCGCGGGCAGCGCCGCGAGTCTGACAAGGCGAGTGATCATTGGTTCCCCCGGAACGGGTTCGAGACGCTGGCGCAGAAAAGCACGCGCGGTGCCGCCACCCGATCACTCGTTCCAACGGCGCAAATGCTTGCCATGGCGCAACTTGCGCCATGCGCCCAACGGCTCGCCCCCGCGCGCTGTCCTCGCAGCGAGACGCGCCGATGTCTCGCCCCGCGAACCCCCTGCCTCCTATCTCCTGTCTCCCAGCTCCTCCCAGAGATACGCCGCCGCGGCGATCCCCCGCCGGAAGTTCTCCTCGCTCATCCACTCATCGGGGGCATGCGCGTTCTCGCCGGGGAGGCCGAAGCCCATGAGCAGAACCGGCGCGCCGAGGATTCGCTGGAAGTCGCCGACCACGGGGATCGAGCCCCCCTCGCCCGTGAGCACGGGGGCTCGGCCGAAGGCGCGGTCGAGTGCGCGGCGGCCCGCGTCGAAGAGCGGCCCCTCGAGGGTGGCGCGCCAGGGCCTCCCCGTGTGCATGGGTGTGAGCGTCACCTGCACTTCGGGCGGAGCCACCCGCGCGACGTGGGCGCGCAGCAACTCGATGATCTCGTCGGGCGACTGATCGGGAACGAGGCGGCAGCTTACCTTGGCCATCGCGCGCGAGGGGAGCACGGTCTTCGCCCCCTCGCCCGTGTAGCCACTCAGGAACCCGTTGACCTCGAGCGTAGGACGCGTCCAGATGCGCTCGAGCGTGGAATAGCCATTCTCGCCGCTCACGGCCGTGACGCCGGCCTCGTGACGGAAGCGCGCCTCCTCGAATGGAAGCGCGCGGATCTGTTGCCGCACGTCCTGCTCCCACTCGCGCACGCGATCGTAGAAGCCGGGCACCGCGACGCGCCAGTCAGCGTCGTGAAAGGAAGCGATGATGCGCGCGAGCGCGGTCGCCGGATTCACGACGGCGCCACCGTAGCTGCCAGAATGCAGATCCACGGCGGGGCCCTGCACGTCGAGTTGCACGTACGCGAGCCCGCGGAGCGAGAAGAGGAGCGACGGGAGCCCCGGCGCGAACATCGCGGAATCGGAGATCACCACGCCATCGCAGGCCAGACGTTTCGCTTCACGAGCGACGAACTCGGCCAGATGCGCACTCCCCACTTCCTCCTCGCCTTCGGCCAGGAGGATCACGTTGCACGGCAGCGAGCCATGGGCCGCGAGGTACGCCTCGACCGCCTTGACGTGCAGATAGAGCTGCCCCTTGTCGTCCACCGCGCCGCGGGCGTAGATGCGCCCGTCGCGCACGACAGGCTCGAACGGAGGTGAAGTCCAGAGCTCCAGCGGCTCGGGGGGCTGCACGTCGTAGTGACCGTAGACGAGGTACGTCGGCGCGCCGGCAGGAGCGCGGCGCCACTCGCCGACCACGATCGGGTGCCCCTGGGTCGGAAAGACCCGCGTCTCGAGGCCAACCTCGCGCATGCGCTCGGCCAGCCACTCCGCCGCGCGGGCCACGTCGCCGCGATGCTCGCTGCGCGCGCTGACGCTCGGGATGCGGAGGAAGTCGAAGAGCTCGTCGCGAAATCGCGCGTCGTTCGCCGAGAGCCACGTGTCGAGCGAGGGCATGGCGGAGCCGGAGGGAGACGGGAGGAGGGAGACCTGGCGTGGCAGCTCGAAACCCGGCGACCGCACACGAGGCCGGCGATCACCGCCGCGATCGACAGCGCCATGCCGGCACCGGCGTCGAAGCCGTCCCCGGCGAGTGGCCGTCCTCCAGCAACGTCACGGCGTCGCCGCTGAAGGTGGAGAAGTTCATGCAGCCACCGCCGAGGCCGGCCGCGACGGCGAGCCGTAGCTCAGAGGATGGCATGCGTGCAAGTTCCCGCGGCGCCACCGCGCGCGCAACCGCGGGAATGCCGTGATGCCGTCATCCTCGCACCACGACGCTGACCCCGATTCGCGCGGGTCCCTGACCTATCTTGCCGGCATGCCGAATCGCCTCGCCGCGGCCACGAGCCCATATCTACGGCAGCACGCAGAGAACCCGGTCGACTGGTATCCGTGGAGCCCGGAGGCGCTGCAGCGCGCCCGCGTCGAGGAAAAGCCGATCCTGCTGAGCATCGGCTACGCGGCCTGCCACTGGTGCCACGTCATGGCGCACGAATCGTTCGAGGATGAGTCGACGGCGCGCCTCATGAACGAGCACTTCGTGAGCATCAAGGTCGATCGTGAGGAGCGACCGGATCTGGATGCGATCTACATGCAGGCGGTACAGGCGCTCACCGGTCAGGGCGGGTGGCCCATGACGGTCTTCCTCACACCGGAAGGAGAGCCGTTCTACGGCGGCACCTACTATCCGCCGCACGATCGCCACGGCCTGCCCTCCTTCCGCCGCGTGCTGAATGCGGTGCACGAGGCCTGGCGCGACCGACGCGATGCCGTGACCAGCACCGCGCGCGGCCTGCGGGAGGCCCTCGTCGGTGCCACGCGGCCGCGGGACTCGTCAGGCGAGGTGGATGCGCGTACCCTCGAGCTCGCGTTTCGCGGCCTCGCGCGTTCCTTCGACGCCCGTCAGGGCGGGTTCGGCGATGCGCCGAAGTTCCCGCCTTCGATGGCACTCGACTTCCTGCTGCGCTACTGGGGGCGTACCGGAAACCCGCTCGCCCTGGAGATGGTGACTACCACTTTCCGCACCATGGGACGCGGCGGGATCTACGATCAGGTGGGTGGAGGCCTGCATCGCTACAGCGTCGACGCGCGATGGCTCGTCCCGCACTTCGAGAAGATGCTGTACGACAACGCGCTCCTGGCCCGGCTGGGCGTGCACCTCTGGCAGGCCACGGGCGACGACGAGGTGCGGTCCGTCACCGAGCGCACCCTCGACTGGGCGGTGCGCGAGATGCGCTCCCCCTCGGGCGGCTTCTACTCCTCGCTGGACGCCGACAGCGAGGAACACGAAGGACGGTTCTACCTCTGGGACTCGCAGGAGCTGGACTCGTTGCTCGGCCAGGACGCCGAGGTGGTCCGAACGTACTGGGGAGTCTCACCCGGCGGGAACTTCGAGGGACTCAACATCCTGCACGTCCCGCACGACATGGGGGCGGTTGCGGCGCGCTCCGGGCGAACCTCCCAGGAGATCGAGCGGATCATCGCGGCCGCGAGGGAGCGGATGTACGTCGCCCGTTCGGCGCGCGTCTGGCCAGGACTGGACGACAAGGTCGTGGCCTCGTGGAACGGCCTCATGGTGCGCGCTTTCGCGGCCGCGGCGCGAGCCTTCGTGCGCGAGGACTACCGGGACGTCGCGTTGACTACGGGGGAATTCCTGTCGCAATCGATGATGCGGGAGGGCCGAGTCCTGCGGTCGATGCGGGAGGCCGTCCCCGGCGGACCCGGCGTCCTCGAGGACCACGCCTCTCTGGGGCTGGCTTTCGTCGACCTTTACTTCCTGACGTTCGACCGCGAGTGGCTCCGGCGCGCGACCACCCTCGCCGATAGCGTGGTCGAGCACTTTTTCGACGAGGAGGCCGGCGTCTTCTACGACACCGCACGCGATCACGAGGCGCTGATCCTTCGCCCTCGCGATGTGACCGACAACGCGCTTCCCGCGGGAACGTCGCTGGCCGCTGAACTACTCCTTCTGAGCGCCGAGCTCGACGGTGACGACCGCCGTCGGGAGCTGGCCGAATATGTCGTTCGTCAGTCGGGTGACCTGCTGGGACAGGCGCCGAACTTCTTCGGGCACCTGCTCGGCGTGGCGGACATGACGGTCCACGGGGCCGTGGAGGTCGCGGTTGCCGGAGAGCCCATGTCGCCGGGGCTCGTGCGCCTCCTGGGTGCCGTGAACGGGCGATATGTCCCCTCGCTGGTGGTCGCGGCCGGAACCGACCAGGGGGACGCGGAGCCGGTCGCGCTCCTCCGCGGCCGCCGATTGGCCGGCGACGTAGCCACGGCGTACGTCTGTCGCCGGTACCTTTGCGACGCTCCAACGACGGATCCGGAGACTCTCATGGAGCAGTTGGAGAGGGCTGCCCGGGCACCGCGGTAGCGCTCGGGCGCTGTGCGCTCCCCGGGCATGCGGATTGCCCTGGGGTTATCACTCTCCGGCCTTGGTCGTCCCTGTACCGGCAAAATCCCTCGCGCCGGCGTCGGATGTCGAGGCCGATCGCCCGACCTGCTACGTTTGTCAGGGAAGGGCGTCGCGGGTCGACGTGTCCCTTGAATCCGAGAGAATCGAGAGTAACCAGGTGTTGACACGTCCTCAGCATGCGTGGCGCCGCGTGAGTCTCCCTGTCGTCGTAGCGGCTTGGCTCAGCGGCACGGCCTGCACGACGGCCACGGATCCCCTCCCCGCCGCGAGCGTGCGAATCGTCCCGGGTGACCCGGTGCGCGTCGTGCGAATCAACCAGTCGATTTCGCTCTCCGCCCAATGCCTGAACGCGCGCGGCGAGGTCATTCCGGGGCACGCGGTCAGCTGGTTCACCAGCAACCCCCTGGTCGCATCGGTCGACAACGACGGGGACGTCGTCGGACTCGACGTGGGCCAGTCGACCATCTCGGCGAACTGCGGCGGCGTGGCCGCCCAGGTGCAGGTCCAGGTGACGCTGGTTCCCGTGTCCTCGGTGTCCATCACGCCGGACCCGCTGAGCCTCTTCGTGGGTGACGTGCAGCAGCTGGCCACGACGGTGCTGGACAGCGCGAGCAATCAGCTCTCGCTCCAGGGGCGCCAGGTGATCTGGAGCTCCGACAACCTCCCTGTAGCCTCGGTTTCGGGCAGTGGCGTGGTTCAGGGCGTTTCGCAGGGCACGGCCAACGTGCGAGTGACCGTGGACGGGGTGGTGAGCCCGGCGATCGTGGTGACGGTCCAGCGGGTGCCAGTTGCCAGTGTGACCATTCTGCCGCTGAATCCACCCAGCCTGAAGGTGGGGCAGCTCCTTCAGCTCACGGCACTCATGCGCGACGGCAACGGCAACCAGCTGAGCAACCGCGCGGTCACCTGGGCGTCGCTGGACGAAACCAAGGCCACGGTTGGGGCCACGACCGGAGTGGTCACGGGAGTCGCGCCCGGCACGGTGACGATCCAGGCCACCTCCGAAGGCGTAATCGGCTCGACGGTCCTGACGATCATCCCCTGAAGCACGCGCAGGGCGTCAGAGGTCGGAGCAGGTCCGCAGGATCGTGCGGCAGTTCCGGCATACAACCTTGCACCGGATCTCCTCGAGCGAGGTTGAGCCGCAGACCTCACACTCAGTGAGAAGCGGAACCGGGTTGACGCCCGGGCTCTGCTCCGGTACGGGCGCCTGGGCGCGCTGCTGGTCGGGATCAGCCAAGGGACGTTGACGCCTGGCGGGCGTGGAACCGGGAATCTACCGGTTCACCCCGTTCAAGAAGGCCCCTTTTCGACGCGCGGCCGCCGCGTCCGAGTTCGCGATCGATCTCGTATCGGCCGGCCAGGGCGCTGGAGCGGTCATCGGGAAATCCCGATTGATTTTGTCAGATATGCGTCTACCTTGACCACGGCACGGCCAGTCGAGCGCAAACCCCGACCCTTCCGACCCGCGAGATGAACACCACGCCTCGATTCCTCCTCGGTTTCCTGCTGTCTCTTCCCGTTCTCGTCCCTGCTCCGGCCGAGTCTCAGGGACGCACAGCGGCCGGCACTGGACCCGACGTCGGAACGATCGTCGTCGCACACGGCGGAGACGAGGTATGGAACGGGCTCGTCCGCGAGACCGTGCAGTCGCTGAGCGTTGGCGGGCCGGTCGAGGTGAGCTTCCTGATGGGGCCCGCCGCGCCGACACACCGCTTCCAGGACGCCGTTGCGCGACTCGAGGCGCAGGGCGTGCACCGAATCGTGGTCGTTCCGCTCCTCGTGTCGAGCCACTCGGGGCACTACGAGCAGATCCGCTATCTGGCTGGTCTCACGGACTCTCTCGACAGGGTGATGCGCCTGCACCTTCACCATGGTGGGATCGAGCGGCCGCGGACGCGTGTGCCGATCATGGTGACCTCGGCGCTGGACGACGCGCCGGAGCTGGCACGCGCGCTCGCGGAGCGTGCGGTGGCGAGGGCCGATTCTCCTCGTGAGCAGGCGCTGCTCCTGGTCGGCCACGGGCCCAACAGCGCGGAGGACTACGCCGACTGGATGGCGAATCTCCGCGTGGTCAGCGACAGCGTGCGCGCCTGGACGGAGTTCGCGGACGTGCGGGTGGAGCTGGTCCGGGAGGACGCGCCTCCACCCGTGCGGGCCGAGGCGGTTCGCCGGACACGGGAGCTGATCGAGCTGCAGCACCGGATCACGCAGCGGTCCGTGGTGGTCGTGCCGATTCTCATCTCCCGGGGGGGCATCCCTCGTCAGCGCATCCTGGCCGACCTGGCGGGCCTTCCCATCGTGTATGGTGGCGAGCCGGTGCTCCCCCACGCCGCGATCGCGCGGTGGATCGAGTCGCGGGTGCGCGCGGAGACGGATCGGTAGGATCGCCGCCGCGGCCCGCGTGCCGCTGCGCGCGCCTTACTCGAAGTCGAGGGCGAGGTTCATCGCCGGGGCGGAGTGCGTGAGCGCGCCCACGGAGATCATGTCGACGCCGGTTTCGGCGATCGAGCGGACCGTCTCGAGTTTCACGCCCCCCGACGCCTCGAGCAGCGCGCGTCCGCGCACGAGCCGCACGCACTCGCGCAAGAGGTCCACGGGCATGTTGTCGAGCAGGATGATGTCGGCGCTCGCCTCCACGGCCGCCTGCACCTGGTCGACGGTAACGCACTCGATTTCGATTTTCGCTCCCGATGGGGCGATCTCGCGCGCCCGGCGGACGGCCAGCGCCACATTGCCCTCGACCGCGGCGAGATGGTTGTCCTTGATGAGGACCGAGTGGGAGAGATCCATGCGGTGGTTCACGCCGCCGCCCGCCCGGACGGCGTACTTCTCCAGGGTGCGCCACCCCGGCGTGGTCTTGCGCGTGTCGAGGATCTTCGTTCGCGTGCCGCGCACGGCCTGGACGTACTTGGCGGTCAGCGTGGCGATACCGGAGAGGCGCTGCATGAAGTTGAGCGCCACGCGTTCCGCGGAGAGCATGGCACGGGCGTGCCCGGTCAGGTAGATGACCGTACCGCCCCGCTCCACGCGGCGTCCATCTTCGGCGTCGACACGCATGGAGATCTTGGGGTCGAGCAGGCGAAACGTCTCGAGCGCGATCGGCACGCCGGCGAGCGTGCCGCTCTGCCGCGCCACGAGCGAGGCCCGCGCCCGGCGGTCGGAGCGGACCGTCGCGATGGTCGTGATGTCATTGAACGCGCCGTCCTCGTCCAGCGCCTCGCGCACGCGCGTCGCCAGCATCTGCCGTGTGAGCGGGAAGCGGAGCCGGTCGGTCGCATGGATCGCCGGGATCTCCAACGGCGTCACGCGCCGCGGCGGGGTGACGTTAGGCTCTGGGCTGGTCATCCGGCGGGTCCTCGCGGGTGAGCGGAGGCAACTGCGGTTGCGGCGCGCAGGGCGCTTATTCCCCAGGGTCGAAGCCGACGGCATTGACCGGCGGCGGAGACTGACCTCCGATGGCGACCATTCGCTCGAGCGCACGGCGGGCACGATCGGCGATGTCGGGCGGCACCACGATGCGATGCTCCATGCGCTCGAGCGAGCGGAGCACCTTCGGCAACGTGGTCATCTTCATGTATTGGCACTCGGCGCGGCTGCTGGCCGGGATAAACGTCTTGTCGGGATTGGCGCGCCGCAACCGGTGCAGGATCCCGGTCTCCGTAGCAACGATGAATTCGCGCGAGCTCGACTGCTCAGGCCGCCTGATCATGCCTTCGGTCGAAAGGATGTGCAGCCCCGTTGCAGGAATGGCGCCAGCCGAAACGGCCTCGACCACACTCGTCGCGCAACCGCACTCCGGATGCACCAGGACTTCGGCCCCGGGATGCTCGGAGCGCTGCTGCGCGAGGCTCATTGGAGTGATCCCCGCGTGGACGTGACACTCCCCCATCCAGATGTGCAGGTTCGTCCGCCCGGTGACCCGCCGGACGTGCGCGCCCAGGAAGAAGTCGGGCAGGAAGAGGATCGCCTGCTCGGCCGGGATGGCGTTCACGACGTCGACCGCGTTCCCCGACGTGCAGCAGTAGTCGCTCTCCGCCTTCACTTCGGCGCTGGTGTTCACGTAGGAGACCACGACGGCGCCCGGATGCTCCGCCTTCCAGGCGCGGAGTTGGGCGGCGTCGATCGTTTCTGCGAGCGAGCATCCGGCGGCCAGGTCCGGCAGCAGGACCGTCTTCGAGGGAGACAGGATCGCCGCGGTCTCCGCCATGAAGTGCACGCCGCAAAAGACGATGATGTCCGCGCCGGTCCTGGCCGCCTCGCGGCTCAGCCCCAGCGAGTCCCCGACGAAGTCGGCGACGTCCTGGACTTCGGGGCGCTCGTAGTTGTGCGCGAGGATGACCGCGTTCCGCTCGCGCGCGAGCGCGCGAATCCGATCTCGCGCCTCCAGCGTCGGGTCGTTCTGGACCGCCGTGGCCATGTCCTGAATCTACTCGGTGATCGGGGGGAGACTGGACCTGCGGGCTTTCGGTTCAGCGAGAGAGTCGAAATGCCGCGGCGGGAAGCAGCACCTGTCTCGTCAGCCCCGGGGGGAATTCGGCTCCGCTGGCCCTGGTTCGCCTACCATTCGATGTGGCGCCGCGCCCACCCCTGACGCGCCTTGGGGATGTCGCGCCGGTAATGCCCCCCGCGGGACTCCTTCCGGGCCAGGGCGGAGCGCACCACCAGCATCGCGGTCTCGCAGATGTTGAGCTCCTCCGTGGCGCCCCGCGGGAGGCGGTTGCCGATCTCCACGAGCGCATCGAGGCAGTACCGGAGCCCTCGCGCGTCACGATCGATGCCGGCATGCTCCCACATGAGCGTGCGGATGGAGTCGGCGGCCACCTGTGCGGCACCGCGATCCGGGAGCGTCGGGACCGACCACCGCCCCGCTCGTCTGGGTGCCGGTGACTCGGGCACGCTCCCCAGATCGCGGGCGATCCGTTCGGCGAAAACCAGGCCTTCCAGCAGTGAGTTCGAGGCAAGGCGGTTCGCGCCATGCACGCCCGTGAAGGCGACTTCGCCGCACGCGTAGAGGTGAGGGAGGCGTGAGCGTCCCCGGAGGTCGGTCGCGATTCCACCCATCATGTAGTGGGCGGCCGGCGTGACCGGGATCAGCTCACGTCGAGGATCGATACCCCGGGCCGCGCAGAGCGCGAAGATGCCGGGGAACTTGTCGGGGAAGTCGTCACCGATCGGCCTCGCATCGAGCCAGACATGACCGGTCCGTGCCTTCTCCCTGAAGATCTCGCGGGACACGATGTCCCGAGGCGCCAGCTCGGCCAGTCGGTGGCGCGACGGCATGAAACGTCTGAGCTCGCCATTCAGGAGGAGGGCGCCCTCGCCTCGCACCGCCTCGGATACCAGGGAGAGCGGATTCTCAGGGGTGTCGAGTGCTGTGGGATGGAACTGGACGAACTCCATATCGGCCAGACGTACGTCGGCCCGATGCGCGATCGCGTAGCCGTCGCCGGTGGCCACGACGGGATTAGTGGTATAGCGGTAGATCTGCCCACAGCCGCCAGTGGCGAGGACGGTCGCGTCGGCCCGTATCTCGACGGCCTGCCCGACGACACTGGCGCGCACGCCCGCGCAGCGCCGGTTCTCGACGATGAGATCGAGCACACGCGCGCGCTCGAGCACACGGGTGCGCGGGCTGGCCTGGACCCGTTCGACGAGCGTGCGCGCCACCTCGGCCCCGGTGCGATCGCCGTGTGAATGGACGATCCGACGCCGGGAGTGCGCGGCTTCGCGGCCGAGCTGCAGCGCTCCCTTGGGCGTGAGGTCGAAGTGCGCGCCCGCGAGCTGCAGCTCACGCACGCGCGCCGGCCCCTCTTCCACGAGCACCCGGACCGCTTCCTCGTCGCAGAGCGCACCGCCGGCGGCGAGGGTGTCCTGCCAGTGGAGGTTGGGCGAGTCTCCGGCGCCCAGTGCCGCGGCGATGCCGCCCTGGGCATAGGCGGTCGCGCTGTCGAACAGTGACCGCTTGGTGAGGACGAGCACATCGGCTTTCTCGGACGCACGCCAGGCTGTGTGCAGTCCGGCCACCCCACTGCCAACCACGAGGAACCGAGTGCGGATGATCGAGGGCATGCAGCAATTCAAGCGCTATGGCAGTCGGCCGTCCAGCGGGGAGGAGCGTCGCGCGATGCCCTCGCGAGTTGCCCTTGCGCCGACCGGCTTCGAGATTGCCGGGATGCGACGATTCCTGACAACTCTCATCGGTGCTGCCGTGATCCCCGGGATGGGCCTGGGGTGCGCGAAGCCGCAGCGCGGCGGCGGTACCGCCCCCGAGACGGCGGCGCAGCCCGTGCTGCAGCCGGTGCTGCAGCAGGTTTCCTGGGACATCCGGCCGAGCGGGACGACTGCGTCGTTGCGCGGCCTGCACGCCGTGAACGAACGGGTGGTGTGGGCGTCGGGACAGCGAGGAACGGTGCTCCGATCGATCGACGGCGGCGACACGTGGCACCTGGTGAGCATCCCCGGTGCGGATTCGTTCGATATCCGGGCGATCCACGGGCGGGACTCCCTCGTGGCGCACGCCGTGGCAACCGCGGGTCGGATCTGGAAGACCACGGACGGTGGCAGGAGCTGGGCGCTGCGCTATCAGGCGCCGGATACGTCCGTCTTTCTGGACGCCATCGGCTTCTCGGATGCGAATCGGGGGATGGTTCTCGGGGACCCGATCGGGGGGCGGTTTCTGATTCTCTCGACCGAGGACGATGGCGAGACCTGGCACCCTGCACCGCCGGAGGGGCGCCCGAGTGCGCTCCGGGGCGAAGCCGCCTTTGCCGCAAGCGGAACGGCCCTGGTCATGGACGGTCGGGGTGGCGCCTGGATCGCAACGGGAGGGAGCGCCGCCCGTGTGCTGCACCGCCCCTTTGGCGAGGACCCGTGGAGTGCCTTCGAGACCCCGCTGCTCAAGGGTCTCCCTTCCGCGGGGGTCTTCTCCCTCGCAGTCGCCCGCGATCACATGGTCGCGGTGGGTGGGGACTACCAGGCTCCGAACGCGGCCCGAGGCAATGCCGCGCTTTCCACCGACGGGGGACGTACGTGGCGACAGCCCCTCGTACCGCCGCGTGGGTACCGATCCGGGGTGAGCGGCGCCTTCACCCTCTTCGTCGCGGTGGGACCTTCGGGCTCGGAGGTGTCGATCGACGGGGGTGAACGGTGGATGCCTATCGATACCACCGGCTTCAACGCGGTGCAGCTCCTGACTTCGAAGGATCACGTATTCGCGGTGGGTGCTGCCGGGCGGATCGCCCGCATCACCCATCTCGTCCCCCGGATCGCTGACAGCTTTGGCGGCATCCGTTACGAGAAGTGAGACCCAGCACCCGACCAACCATGCGCTCACCTGAACGTCTTGCCGCCGCGCTGCTTACGGCGGTTTGCCTTGTTGCGGCCTGCGACCGGCCTGCCTCCGAGACCCCGGGCGCCGACAGTGCCGCTGCGCCGCCCGCGGACCAGGCGGTTGCTCCCTCCGCCGGCTCACCGGCGGCCCGCGCACCCGATGTCTTTCGCGTCCGTTTCGAGACCAGCCGGGGGTCGTTCGTCGTGGAGGCCCGACGCGCCTGGTCGCCTAACGGCGTGGATCGCTTCCATCAGCTCGTGTCGAGCGGCTTCTACGACAACAACCGCTTCTTCCGCGTCGTCCCCGGCTTCATCGTGCAATTCGGGATGCACGGTGACCCCGAGGTCAACCGGTCGTGGGATGCGCTGACGATTCCCGACGATCCCGTCGTGCAGCAGAACCGTCGCGGTACCGTCACCTTTGCCAAGCCGGATGCCCCGAACGCGCGCACCACCCACCTCTTCATCAACTACGCGGACAACCTGAGCCTCGACGCCATGGGCTTCTCGCCCATCGGCACGGTGGTCGAGGGGATGTCCGTGGTGGACAACATCTTCCCGGGATACGAGCAGCGGCCGCAGCAACCGCTGATCGCCGCGGAGGGGAACGAGTACCTCCAGCGCGAGTTCCCCGATCTGGACTTCATCCGGACGGCACGCATCGTCCCGCTGGCCACGGCCGATTCCACGGCCCGGCGGGACTCCACCAGGCCGTAGGCGGGACGGTCGGCTCCGGACGGACCTGGGTCTGGCGCCGCGCAGCGGGCTCCAGCGCGACCTGTCGCAGACCCGTCACAGACCTGGCGCAGACCGGGCGCAGACCTGGCGCGGACGGTTCCGGCCGGCGTTCGGCGTGCGTCACGGCGACGACCGGTCGCCGGGTGGCGCACACGGAAGGCGAAGCCAAGATGCGACTTGCCGCCGGTGGAACGCGCGGCGAGTTTCCCGGCTTCGTCCCGTAGACCCCGCCGTTCCCGGAGAAGACTCCGTCCGTGCCGACGACAATTGTCCCTGGCCGGTGTGCGCCGTCGCGCCGCCTTCCATCCGCTTTAGCGGCCCGCGGCAGGGTGACCGGCTGACGTGAGCGCTTCCCAACTCGAAATCGCGCAGGCCCTCGACTCCCCGGTAGTCCGGCTGGCCCTGGGAGTGATCGGCGCAGGCCTGATCTACACGCTGGCGCGCGAGGTCCGGAAGATCCCGCCCAAGCTGGTGGTCCTCATGGCGGTCGCCTTCATGGACATGGTGGGGCTTCTGATGATCGTCCCCCTGTTGCCGTTCTACGTGAAGAACCTCGGCGGCGCGGGCGTGGAGATCCTCGGGCTGCACTTCGGGGTCGGGCTGCTGTCCGGGGTGATCGTCTCGGCATTCACCATTGCGCAGCTCCTCAGCTCCCCGATGTGGGGGCACTTTTCGGACCGCTTCGGCCGGCGTCCGGCGCTGCTCATCGCGTTAGGTGCCGCGGGGATCGCCTACCTCATCTTCGGCTTCGCCAATTCGCTGCTCCTGCTCTTCCTCTCGCGCGTGGTGCAGGGAGCGGGGGGCGGCACGGTCGGCGTGATCCAGGCCTACGTGGCCGATACCACCGCGCCCGAAGACCGCGCGCGCAACCTGGGCTGGCTGTCCGCAGCGACGAACCTCGGGGTCGCGCTGGGACCGGTGCTGAGCGTCTTCGCCGTCTCACTCGGCGAGCGCGACCTGATGCCCGGGCCGGCGCGCATCGCCATGGGGCACGCGGCGCCCGGCATCGTGGCCGCCCTGCTGTGCGGGATCACCATCCTCTTCGCCTGGAAGTACCTGCGTGAGTCGAAGGAGCACCATCCGCAGCACGAGCACGAGCGTCGGCGGCCGCGCGACGCGGTGTGGCGCGTCCTGACGCAAACTTCCGAGCCTTCCACGCGACTGATCTGGATCTACGCCATCGCGATCGGCGCCTTCCAGGGTGTCTTCCCCGTGCTGCCGCTCTTTCTGAACGCCGAGTTCCAGGTCACGGAGAAGACCATCGGCTACTTCTTCATGTACATCGGCGCGATCTCCGTCTTCACGCGGGTGCTGCTGCTCGGCAAGGCCGTGGATCGCTTCGGCGAGGCGCGGCTCTCACGGTTCGGTATCGTGTTGATGGCGGCCGGCCTGGCCGGCATGCCGCTCGCGAGCTCACTGGGCGTACTGGCGCTGGCCGTGGCACTCATGCCGCTGGGGACCGCGTTCACCTTCCCGTGCGTGACGGCGCTCCTGTCCCGCGTGATCAGCCCCGTCGACCGCGGGCTGTACATGGGGCTGCAGCAGACGTTCGGCGGCGTCTCGCGGATCATCTGGCCGCTCTGGGCCGGATTCGCCTTTGATCATCTCGGGACCGGCGTGCCGTTCTTCACGGCGGCGGCCGTCGTGCTGGCGACGATCACGCTGGGGCTCGGGCTGGATCAGTATGCGAAGCGCCCCGCGCCGGCCACCGGATGAGAGCGCGACACGCTGGCGAGACAGGCTGGTCGGTTTTACTCTGTCGGTCCCCGGAGCGTCGTGCTGCGGAAGAGAGTCGGAGGAGATCGCACGTGAAACGCCTGAACGTCATTCATGCCAGCGTCTTCGGCCTGGCCGTGTGTGCGGCCGTGGCACTGTTGAGCCCGGCTACGCTCCTCGGGGGTCTCGGCGTCCAGGATCCATCGTTTCCCATGCAGGGCATCATCCGCATGGCGGGCGTGATGGTGCTGGGGTTGGGCGCGGTCCTCTGGTCGGCGCGCCGCTGGCTCTACTCCGCGCAGGGAGCGCCCACGCTGCGAGTCCTGGGGGTGATCTCCGGCATGAGCGCCGTGATGCTCCTGCTGCAACAGATCGGCGCCTTTGGCGGCCCCACGCAGGTCGTGCCGGTCATCTTCATGGGCCTTCTCTCGGTCGACTACGTACAGTCGGCGGAGCGTCTCACCCGGCGCCCCCACCGCATCTCCTGACCACGACATTCCGACCTGGGCGGCGCGGCCGGCACATGCCGCGCCGCCCCGGCGTCGAGTGGCGCCGGCCGTCGCGCGCGGCAACAGCTCCGCCGTCAGCGCAGCGGCTCGAGCTCGCGGACCCAGATGTTCCGGAAGCGTACCGGATGGGCGTGGTCCTGCAGCTTGATCGGCAGCCGGTCGGCGTGCGCGGCGTACGGCGGCCGAGCCTGATGCGCCGTAGGCCCGGTGAGCGTGACGTGGTCCTGTACGAGAACGCCATTGTGGAGCACCGTGATCGTCGCGGGACGCACCAGGGAGCCGTCGGAGCCGAATCGCGGCGCGCGAAAGATGATGTCGTAGCTCTGCCACTGGCCGGGCGCACGTGAGGCATTCACGAGCGGCGGGAACTGGCCGTACAGCGACGCCGCCTGGCCGTCGGGGTAGGTGCGGTTCTGGTACGAGTCCAGTACCTGCACCTCGTACGTGTCCATGAGGTAGACGCCGCTGTTGCCCCGGTTCTGTCCGTCGCCCCGCGGCGGATCGGGGGATGCCCACTCCACGTGCAACTGCACGTCTCCGAATCCGTCGCGCGTGGAGAGGTCGCCGCTCCCCGGACGCACCTCGAAGTGCCCGTCGCGCACGATCCACTTCGCGTCGCTGCCGTCGGCGTGCCTCCACTTCGCGAGCTCGCGGCCGTCGAACAGGATGATCGCGTCACGGGGTGGCGGGAGAGGAAGCGCCCCAGCACCGGGATCCACCATGCGCGGTTGCGGCCGCTCCAGGGAGTGCACGGGCCACTCACCCGTGTTCTGGGCGCCTGACGAATGCGCACCGGCGTCGAGCATGATGATCCCTCCCGCCAACAGCAGTGACCGGCCGTGGGAACGTCGCATCGGATCTCCGGGAATCAGTTCTCGTCGCGTGGCGGCGCGGCCCGCACCGGCACGCGCTCGGGCTCGACCTCCGGCCTCTCGCCTCCGGTCTCCGGCCTCTGGAGCCGTGGTGCGGCCCCTGATGCCCCGCCGCCCGAAGGGGCGGTCGCGTCGCGCTTCGGGTACTCGAGGATGAGCCGCGAGCCCCGCTGCCACGTCACGAACTCGTATCCCCACTCGATCAGCACGCTGAGCCGATTGCGGAAGCCCGCCAGATAGAGAATGTGCACGAAGAGCCAGAGCAGCCAGGCGAAGACTCCCGTGAAGCTGAACCAGGGGAACTGCGCCACGGCGCGGTAGCGACCGATCACGGCCAGGTCGCCGTGTGTCTGGTAGCGGAATTCCCTGCGCGGCGCTGCGGCAAGATCGCGCAGGATGTTGCGGGCCGCGGTGCGCCCCATCTGCATCCCGGCCTGCGCCACGCGGGGGACGGGTGAGCCGTCGGCCTGGACGACATTGGCCTGATCGCCCACCACGAAGGTCTCGGGATGTCCGGGCACCGAAAGGTCCGGCAGCACGTTCACGTGGCCAGCGCGATCCAGTGGCGCATCGAGCCTGTCCGAAAGCGGCGACGCGCGGTTCCCCGCGGCCCAGAAGATCGTGCGCGTCGCGATGCGCTCCTCGCCGACCCACACGGCACCCGGTTCGATCTTCGTGACGATCGCATTCAGCCTGACGTCGACCCCGAGCTTGCGGAGATCGTGTTCGGCCCGCCGGGACAGCCTTTCCCGGAATGCCGGAATGAGACGCGGTCCGCCCTCGAGGAGGAGGATGCGCGTCTTCGCCGTGTCCACGCGGCGGAAGTCCTTGCGGATCGCCCGCCTGACGATGGAGGCCATGATCCCCGCGAGCTCGACCCCGGTCGGCCCGCCCCCCACGATGACGATGGTGAGCCACTGCTCCCGTTCGGCGGGATCCTCCGCCCGCTCGCTCCGCTCGAAGGCCAGAAGAAAGCGATTGCGCACCTCGGCCGCGTCGGCCAGCGTCTTGAGCCCGGGGGCACAGGGCTCCCACTCGTCGTGGCCGAAGTACGCGTGTCGCGACCCTGCGGCAACGATGAGATAATCGTACGGCAGCTCGGCGCCGTCCTCGAGCCGAACGACCTTCCGCTCCTCGTCGATGTCGGCAACCGTTCCCAGGAGCACCGTCGCATTGTGCTGCCGGCGCAGGAGCCACCGGATGGGAACGGCGATGTCACTTGCCGCCAGCGCTGCCGATGCCACCTGGTAGAGCAGCGGCTGGAAGACGTGATGGTTGGTGGCGTCGACGAGTGTGACCGCGACCGGCGCGCGCCGCAGCGCTCTCGCGGCCTCGATCCCGGCGAATCCGCCGCCGATGATCAGGACTCGTGGTCTGTCTCCCATGTGCGTTCCCTGCTCCCGTGTGCCTCCCCGGACTCTCGGCTCGATTCAGCGCGAGCGCGTTACGCATCGAGGGAAGATCCGGACTCCGGTGCGGGGGGAGTTCCCTTGCCGTTGACAGCCGTTTCCGGTCCATCCGGAGTATCCGTGTCCTGCCCTCCCCACTCGGCGACTGGATTCTGCGGCGAGCTCCGGACGGCCGGAGCCCTCCCCGTAAAGCTACCCACCCGCCCGCGCGGCCGACCCCGGCCCGCGGACCAGCGCGCTCAACACGACTCCCACGAACACGACGGTCACGGCGCCGATGACGTTGTGCCACAGGAACGAGATCTGCGGCGCCCCGAGGCTCACCGCGGCCACCGTGCTCATCCCGGCGATCAGCCCGAAGAACGCTCCGGGGGCGCGGGCGCCCGGAATCATCGCCAGCAGAAAGACTCCGAGGATCGAGCCGTAGAAGAACGAGCCGTAGCGGTTCACCACCTCGATCAGCGAGCCTAACGTCGCCGAAAAGACGGCGACCACGCACGCGAAGAGCCCCCAGAATGCCGTCGCCCCCTTGGAGACGGCGAGGAAGTGGGCGTCCGTCGCTTGCGGCCGGATCCACCTCCGGTAGAAGTCGATCACCGTGGCCGTCGCGAGTGAATTCAGCTCTGCCGCGATGGTCGACATCGCCGCGGCCATCACGGCCGCGATGAAGATGCCCGCAAAGCCGAGCGGCAGGTGATTGAGCACGAAATGCGGCATGATGTAGTTCACGTCGCGCGAGGACGTGCCCGTGGCCTGCTCGGCGAGCACGAGCGCTTCGGCGCGTACGGCCGAGACGGCCGAGTCGGCGCTCAGGAACGCGGACGGCGCGGTGCGCCCCGCGGCCATGGCGCGGGCCGCCTCCGCGCGGGCGCCGAGGGCAGCCCCGTAGCGGGACTCGATGACCGCGAACTCCTCGGCCTGAGCGCTCCGCACCGTGCGCTCGTGAGCGGGATTGAACAGCAGTGGTGGCGCCTGGAAGAGATAGAAGACGAAGACGAGCACGCCGATGAGCAGGATCAGCGCCTGCAGCGGGATCTTCCAGTACGCGCTCATGAGGAGCGAGCTGCGCGCCTCGTCGACCGAGCGCGCCGTGAGGTACCGCTGCACCTGGCTCTGGTCCGTTCCGAAGTAGGAGAGGCTCAGGAAGGTCCCCCCGATGATCCCGGACCAGAACGTGTACGTCTCCGTGGCGGATACGGAAAAGTCGAAGACCTGAAGACGACCCGTCGCTCCCGCGATCCGGAGGGCCTCGTCGGGGCTCACGGGGAGCTGAATCAGCAGCACCACGACGATGGCGATCAGAGCGCCCACGATGAGGAACATCTGCTTCACATCGGCCCAGGTCACCGCCTGCACGCCGCCGATCATGGTGTAGATGACCGTGGGAATCCCGATCAGGGTCACCGACATCCACACCGGCCATCCGAAGATCGCCGAGAAGACGATCGCGGGCGCGGAGATGATGGCCCCGCACGACATGCCGCGCGAAACGAGGAAGAGAAGGCTCGTGAGTGATCGGGTCCGGGGGCCGAACCGCTTCTCCAGGTATTCATACGCCGTGAAGACGCGTGCGCCGTGCAGGAACGGGACGAGCGTCACCCCGAGGATCACCATCGCCAGCGGGAGCCCGAAGTAGAACTGCACGAAGCGCATGCCGTCCGTGGCGCCCTGCCCCGTGGTGCCGATCATGGTGACGGCGGAGAGCTGCGTGGCCATCACCGAGAGCCCCACCGCCCACCATGGGAGGTTGCGATTCGCGAGGAAGTACCCCTCGATCTCGTGCGTGCCCTTGGAACGGCGGATGCCGTCGACGACCACGTACACCAGGTAGCCGATGACGATGACCCAGTTGATCGGATGCATGGCGGCTCAGGCGGTGTAGCGGGCCTGGAGCATCCAGAGCAGCAGCAGCGTGACGATCTGCACGGTCATCACGCGCGCCAGGGTGCGGCGGAACTTGGGCGATCCGTTCATCAGGGCGGCCGGTCCGGAATCCGGGAGCCGCATAATAGCCAGCGGTCGCGTCCGTGAGCCAGCAGGGCGGCGCAATTCCGTCCGTCGGTTGACACGGACGGCCCGAGCGGCATGTTCCCCCCCACGTTCGCTTCGTCGGCTTTCTCGCCCTTGTGTCATCCCGAGGGCGCGCGGGCGACCGAGGGATCTGCTCGCGGAACCTCATGGCCGGCGGGCGAGCACACCCGGAGCAGATCCCTCCTCGCTGCGCTCGTCGGGATGACGAGGGTGCACTCGGCGGGCTGACCACCTATCAGCACCCAGCTCCAGCCATCAGCAATCAGCAACCAGCCCCCACCATGCCCCCCCACCTCCCGCACATCCCCGCGCTCCTCCTTCTCGCGTTAGGCGCCTCCCTGGGCTGCACCCTCGCGGAATCGCAGGGCGATGCCCCGCGCCGGCCGGCCTTCGCGCTCACCATCACCGAAGCCTTCGACGCCTCGCAGGTTCCCGTCTACGCCGGCGACAATACCGAGGTGCACGCCTACATCGACGCGAACCTCGCGCGCCACGTCGAGCACCTTCGCCGCTGGGTGCGGCAACCGTCGATCAGCGCGCAGAACAACGGCATCCAGCAGATGGCGACGCTCCTCCGCGACGACCTGAGGCGGCTCGGCTTCCAGGAGGCGGAGCTCGTACCCACGAGCGGTCATCCGGGCGTCTGGGGATACTACGACGCCGGCGCGGAGAAGACGCTCGCCGTCTACATGATGTACGACGTGCAGCCCGTGGAACCCACCGGGTGGTCCGTGAGCGCGTTCGACGGCGCGCTCGTGGACCGCCCGCTCGGCAGGGTGCTCATGGCGCGGGGCGCCACGAACCAGAAGGGACCCGAGCGTGCCTTTCTCAACGCGCTCGAGTCCATCATCGCCGTGCGCCGCACCCTTCCCGTGAATCTGATGGTCGTCGCGGAGGGCGAGGAGGAACTGGGTTCACCGAACTTCGGCCAGGTGATCGACCGGTACGAGGCGCGCCTGCGTACGGCGGAGGGGGTGTTCTTCCCTTTCAACAGCCAGGAGCCGGGCGGCAACGTCTCGATGTTCCTCGGCGTGAAGGGCATCCTCGCGTTCGAGCTCGAGGCGAGGGGCGGCTCGCACGGCGGGCCCACGAGAGCCGAGATCCACGGCTCATACAAGGTGATCACGGATGCGCCGGCGATCCGCCTCGCGCAGGCGATCGCCAGCCTCACGACGCCCGACGGCAACACGATTCTCGTACCGGGCTACTACGATCCCATCCGCCCGCCGTCGGAGGAGGAGCAGCGCCTCGTGAACGGCATGCTGCCGGCATGGGTTGCGAGCGAGGAGGCGCAGCGGCGCGGGCTCGGTGTCGAGCGCTGGCTCGACGGGCTGAGCGGGAAGGAATCGCTCCTGGAGTATCTCTTCAACACCACGCTGAACATCGATGGGATGTGGAGCGGCTATACGGGGCCGGGGATGAAGACGATCCTGCCCCACGTCGCGACGGCGAAGCTCGATTCACGCCTCGTGCCGAACCAGACCCCCGACAGCGCGCTCGCGCTCATCAAGGCGCACCTCGCGGCGACGGGCTTCGACGATATCGAGGTACGGCTTCTCTCCGGCTATCCCCCCGCGCAGACCTCGGTGAGCGCGCCGCTCGTGCAAGCCGCCATCGGCGTCTACAACCGGTACGGCTTCACGCCGAGCGTGGCACCGCGCCTCGCGGGGAGCGCGCCGTACTACGTGTTCACCGAGCGGCTCGGCCTGCCCATGGTGATGGGCGGCATCGGCCACGGTTCCGGGGCGCATGCGCCTGACGAGTACATGGTGATCGAGCCGGCGGCGGGCTCGCGGATCGCGGGACTCGCGCAGGTGGAGAAGTTCTACGTGGATCTGCTCGGAGCACTAGCGCAGACGTCGCGGCCGCGCTGAGGGCGGCGTCGGGCCGCGTTGCGGATGGGACGCCGATACCGCGACCGCGTGCTCCGCTGACGCGGCGGCGCGGCGGGCGCGTCAGCCGCCCGCGGGGCGCGCCGAGGCCGCGAGCAGGTTCACGAACAGACGCGCCGCGCCCGGCACGCCGCCCGGCAGCTGCCGGAAGAACGCGAGCGTGGTGTAGACGTAGGTCCCGCGGCCGTACGGCGCGACCAGCAGCGCGCCGCGGACAGGCGGCTGTCCCGGATCGTTCATTTCCAGCACGGGCCGGTAGCGCTCGTCGAATGTGCGTGGCATGTAGAGCGAGCGGTCCTGCACCCACCCCTCGAAGTCCCGCGCCGTGATCCGGTTCGGCGTGTTGAGCACCGGTGCCGAGGGATCGAGGATGCGGACCGGCGCATCCTCGATGGTCACCCGGTCGTGGGGGCGGTTGATCGTGACGGGATACGGCATCATCCCCGGGCGCATCATCTCGTACTGGCCGTACTGCACGACCATCGTGCCGCCGCCCTGCACGTACTCCAGGAGGCGCGCGTTGTTGGCCACGAGCGCGGGGCTGGATTCGTACGCACGTGGGCCCACGACGACGGCCGTGTAACGCGAGAGGTCCAGCATCGGGAGCGCCGCGGGGTCGATGAGGGTGACGTCGATACCGAGCTGCGCGAGCATCGGAGCGCTGTTGTCGCCTACGCCCTGGATATAGGCGACGCGCATCGCCTCGGGGCGCGCAAGCTCGACCGATTCGAGCGCGAGCCGGGCGGGTCGATACTGACGCCGCGGATTGATGTGATCGTAATCGATCAGCGTGTAGCCGCTTGCGAAGCTCTGCCCGCCGGTCGCGGCCACCGCCTCGATCTCATGGCGTCCCGGGGGAAGCTGCCCGCGGACCTGGAACGTCACGGTGCGCACGGCGCCCGCCGCGGGAAGGATCGTGCGCCGTGTGGTGGAGTCGGCGACCAGGCCTGGGGGAAGCCGCAGCGTCACGGTCACCTCACCCGAATCGGTGCCGGCGGAACGAAGATGGACGCGAATGGGGCGCTGGAGCGGCGCGCCCGCCTGCGCGTACTCGAGCTCGCGGTCGAGCAGAAGGGACACGGCCGGTGCGCCAGCGATCGGGCGATTCATCTCGCCTTCGACCTGATCGGCGAAGCGGTGGACGATGCGCTCGCGCACCCGGAAGGTCACTCCGTCGACCTCGACCGATACGCCGGCCCAGGCATCGGTGGCAGCCGTCCGGTCGTCGATCCCGGTAACCCGATGCGAGTACATCGCGCCTCGCCGCTCGCTGGCCAGCCAGTAGGGCTGCGTCGGTGCGCGGAAGAAACCCCGGCTCCTCCACGTCCAGGTGCTGTCGGGCGCGAGCACGACAGGAACCAGCTGCGCGGCGGTCATGTCACCGCCCACACTCGCGTCGGCGTGGACCAGCCGAACGGGTCGAGGTCCCCGGTTGTAGACGGTCAGCGTCCACGGAACCGAGTCGCCAGTGGCCCACACCTCGCGTTCGACGGTGGCTTCCAGTGCGAGGCCCGTCGCAAGCGCGAGTGCCCGGGCCAGTCGGGCTTCAGCGATCGTGACCGCCGTCGCGATCTCGGCCTGCGGTGGAACCGGTCCGGTGGCGCCGGGAGGATCGGCCGCGGCACGACACGCGTCGGCCGGGCCGCTGCCGGCCACGCCGCACAACTGCAGCAACTGCCCGAGGCGCACCAGCGCGGGGACCACCGCTCCGGGGTTCATCGCATCGAACCGCCGCCGCGCCTCGGCGAAGGCTGCGGGGAGCGAGTCGAGGCGCGCGCGCGCCGCCGGCGCCACCTGGTTCCGGAAGCGCGCCCACGTGGTGTCGATTCCGTCGAATATCGACTGCTCCCGCGGCGCGTCGTCAGGCGCCGGGACCCGCGACGCCTCGCGCTGCAGGTAATCCCAGCGCACCCCCTTCCGCTCCAGGGTGCCGAAGGCCTGGGACTTGTGCTGCGAGCGGCTCACGGCGGCGATCTCGGCGTACGACCGGCCGAGCAGCGGGTCGTACTCGCCCACGTTGATCCGGAGCGACGCGTCCGCCGCCCGGAACGTCGCGCCGCGGTAGAATTTGGAGACCGTCCAGGGGCCGAGCCCGGCGGTAGCCGCACGCGGAAAGCGCGTCGTGTCACCCGCGAGGTCGTACGCCTCTCGCGCCACGATCCCCGACGCCTGGTGCTGGCCGTGACCGTCCCGCGCGGTGCCCGTGAACACGCTGATGATCACGTGCGGCCGGAAGGCGCGCACCACCGTGATCACGTCGCGCAGGAGCGAATCGTGCGGCCAGTGCGTGAACGCTTCGTCGGCGCCGCGCGAGTAGCCGTAGTCGTAGGCGCGGGTGAAGTACTGCCGCGCGCCGTCCACGCGGCGCGCGGCGAGCAGCTCCTCGGTGCGGACGATGCCTAACGCTTCACCGAGCTCGTTGCCGATGACGTTCTGCCCGCCGTCGCCGCGGGTGAGGCTGAGGTACGCGGTCTCGACGTGGCGCCCTTTCGACAGCCACGCGATGATCTGCGTGTCTTCGTCGTCGGGGTGCGCGCCGATGATCAGCACGCGACCCGAGACGCCGATGCCGCTGATCGCAGAGCCGAGGGCCGCGGCCCCTCCGGAGCCCAGCTCCTGGGCTGGCGCCATCCGGAGCGGAAACGCAAGGGAGAGAAACAGCCCGATCCGCAGGCTGTGACGAGTGACGAGTGACGAGTGACGAGGCACGCCGGAGCGCAGGCGAGGGATCATGCGAATCATACCCCGAGGTACGGAAAGGCCGCTCCCAACGTTCGAGCGGCCCTTCACAGCAACGAACCCACCACTCCGCAGCCAGCAATCAGCAACCAGCCCAGCACTCAGCCACCAGCTCACGCAACCAGCAATCAGCAACCCGCAACCAGCCCAGCACTCAGCCACCAGCTCTCGCAACCAGCAATCA